>NZ_FUZD01000049.1:0-1443 GCF_900168135.1 Arthrobacter sp. 49Tsu3.1M3 | reverse complement strand
ACGAACTCATCGACGACATCCCCCGAAGCCGCGCCCCATACTCCAGCGAACTCCAAGACGAAAACACGCCAGAACAACAAAACGCGCCGGACTCCCCCGCCGCATCGGAGCCACCACAGACCGAACCGCGAGATCAGGACTGACCCACCGGGGCACCGGACCAGGAGACACTGACGCCAAGGCAGGAATGACATACTCCTTGCCTCGCGCGCGCCGACGCCAACCAGGTCATGACGTGCTGAGGGAACTTCGGGAGCGCCAGGTCTGGACTCCGGACCTGATACTTCACCAGATCCGGGGTAACAATGCGAGAGAAGGCATCAGCGGGAACGTCGTTCCCACCAAGTCCCCCGCCGGGATCAGAGGGACCATTTTTTGGAATCTCACTCATCTGGACACGGGTAGGCTCACACGTCCGCGATACTCGTAAGGTCGAACCCGACCACGAGCACGCTCGCGAACGGGGCCATCACCAGGAGCCCGACGGGGGGACGCCCCACGGAGCTCCCCAGAATGAGCGGAAACTGCCCAATTTGCGCAGGCTGATCGCCGTGGGCCCAGGAATTTCCTCTTTAGGGCCATCCAGAGCATTTTTCTTTCCTTGTAGCTGCGTTCGCTTCTCCACGGAACCCAGTCCTCAGAGAGCGGCCCTTCCCAGCCGCACAGAGGACGGCCAAGTCAGATGTTCCTTCATGAAAGAAGACTCTTTTGGTTCACCGAATTCGGTCTATGCGGGGTGTGTAGTGTGTAGAGAAGTGGCTTGCCGAAGTGGTCCGCTGCGGGCTGACCCATGAAGGACCCGTCGTAGATATCATGCACGAGGGCGTCAGCGGGCTGCCGGCGGTGGCACGCGAAGCGGCTCGCTTCGCCCCGTCCTTCCGCCCAGGCACCGATATCCCTTAGAGGCCTCCGTAGGCGCCGGATGCTGACCGTAAGCGATGACCTGGCGGCAGCCAGTCCCGAGGACGCCCCTCGCAAACCGTGCCGCCGTCCCGCCCTGTCTCGGGCTGGAGCTCGAGCGACCAGCCCGCGTGCGCCGTGACGTAGAGTGTTGCAGCACAACACGGGTCAGGCCTCCGGACCCACGAACCGCATCCGACGCGATTTCGGAGGGCTCCCCGCCGATTTTGAGCGTTACAGCACGCGGCTGAGGAATTCCTTGGTGCGGGGGTGCTGGGGATTGGCCAGGACCTCCCGAGGGTCGCCGGACTCGACGACGATGCCGCCGTCCATGAAGGTCAGGCGGTCCCCGACCTCCCGGGCAAAGCCGATCTCGTGGGTGACCACGATCATCGTCATGCCGGACTTGGCGAGGTCCTTCATCACGTTCAGCACATCTCCGACGAGTTCCGGGTCGAGCGCGGACGTGGGCTCATCGAAGAGCATGAGCTCGGGGTCCATGGCCAGGGCGCGGGCAATCGCGACGCGCTGCTGCTGGCCGCC
>NZ_FUZD01000009.1:0-162313 GCF_900168135.1 Arthrobacter sp. 49Tsu3.1M3 | reverse complement strand
TTGCGTGTGAGAGGCCCCCAGCCAGACCACTGGGTTGATAGGCCGGATGTGGAAGCGAGGACTAACGACTCGTGAAGCTGACCGGTACTAATAGGCCGATAACTTACACCACACACCACCCCGCAAACCCGTTTCAAAAGGGGTTCGCACCCAGGGGTGGTACAAAGAAACAAGACTGCTTGCGTCCACTATGTGGTTCCCAGACAACAAACCCGTTGCCAGAGGAACAAACCACAACAACATAACAACACCACAGCTGCGGACCGAGTCCGCAGAGCACATGTTGTAACCACAGATTTCCCCACCCCCGCGACCACGCGGGTCCGTGGCGGAGCAAGGGTTACGGCGGTCATAGCGTGGGGGAAACGCCCGGTCCCATCCCGAACCCGGAAGCTAAGACCCACAGCGCCGATGGTACTGCACCCGGGAGGGTGTGGGAGAGTAGGTCACCGCCGGAACACCATTCACGGTCGAGGACCCCAACCACCAGGTTGGGGTCCTCCCGCATTTAACCCACAAAAGCCCCTCATGAATCAGGCGGGCAGTTCTGGCACATGCCTATGGACCATGGAAAAACCTTGGGAATTCCCTTAACCGGTAAAACCTTGGGAATACCTTTAAAGCGGCCGGCTAATTTGGCTATCAGCATTGAGAGGCCGGATTTGACCGGCTAGGGTTTGGATTCCCACGGACCACTAAGGCGCAGGGTGCGTCGACCGGACCTTATAGGAGTCCCGCGATGCGCGTAGATCCTGGATTCGCCTCGGGCAAGAACGCACCAAAGAGGCATCGGTTTGCCCGTTCCTTTGCAGGGCGTCGAGGGGTTTCCCTGGCGTCAGTGGTCTTCCTGGTGGCTGCCACAATTTCTCTTATTGCGGGCCCCGCCGAAGCCGCCACGCTGACGTTTTCTAATACGGCCGACGCCGTCGTGAAGCGTGACAGTCCCACCATTAACTTCAGAACGGCGACCGGCCTCAAGGCTGATAATTCGCCGGTCGAAATGATCTTCCTCAAGCTCACGGTAACCGGCACCGCCGGCAGTACAGTGACCGGCGCCAAGCTCCGGCTGTTCGCCACGGATCCATCCAACTCAGGCGGCCAGATCAGACGGGTCCTCAACAACTCCTGGAGTGAGAACACGATCACCTTCAACAATGCGCCCGTTGCGGAAACTCCGATTGTGGCTTCGCGCGGCGCTGTTGCCGACAACACCTTTGTGGAGTTCGATCTCTTCAGCGCGATTAAGGGTGACGGGACCTATTCGTTCCGCATCAGCACCACATCCTCTGACGGCGTCATTTACAGTTCCAAGGAAACCTCCGTCACCACGCAACGGCCTCGATTGACTGTCACCACGAACGCGACGCCGCCGCCGCCTCCGCCGCCGCCCCCGCCGCCGCCTCCGCCCCCCGGCGACAACCCGTGTGGCACGGCGACCGCCCCACCGGCGAAATACGACCACGTCATGTGGGTGCTCTTTGAAAACAAGACCTATTCACAGGTCATCGGGAACGCCAGCGCGCCGTACATGAGCACAAAGGCGACCCAGTGCGCCTCGGTGAGCACCTGGGCTGACGCCGGCCTGGGATTGCCCTCATTGCCGAGCTATCTGGCCATGACTTCCGGCAGCACACAGGGCGTCACTTCCGATTCGAGCCCGAGCGGCCTGCCGCCCATTACGGCGGACAATATCTTCCGGCAGGTGCGTACGTCCGGCCAGTCCTATAAGAGCTACATGGAGGACATGCCTTCGAACTGCCGGCTGAGTGCGTCCGGGCTGTATGCCGAGCGGCACAACCCCGAAATTTACTACCAGGGGACGGGGGACAGGGCGGCATGCGCGGTCAACAATGTGCCCCTGGGCACCGTGAGCGCGGGGCAGCTGGCGGGCGACCTTGCCAACAACACTCTGCCGAATTTCTCCGTGGTCGTGCCGAATGTTTGCAATGACATGCATGACTGCAGCGTCGCGACGGGAGACACGTGGCTTTCGCAATGGCTGCCGGTCATCCTGAATAGCCAAAGCTACCGGGCGGGACGCACGGCGATCTTCGTGCTCTTTGACGAAGATACTCCGGTACCCAATTTCGTGGTGGCACCATCCGTGGTCCCGGGCACCGTGATCCAGGGCAACTACAGCCACTACTCCCTGCTCCGGACCACCGAAGAAATGCTGGCCATCGGCCTGAAGCTGCAGAACGCCAGCACGGCCCTGAGTTTCCGGTCGCCGCTGCGCATCTAAGCGCTGCGGGAGATTCCCAGCAGAGTCCCGGAAAGCTCCCGGCTCCGGCGGAACGAACTCCCAGTTGCACTCGTTAGAATTCGACGGGGCTGGATTCCAAAAGACCAGCCCATCGCATCGTTCTAAGGACACCTCAATGCCCGAGCGCACTATCGTCATCACCGGAGCCAGCGACGGCATCGGCGCGTCCGCCGCGCGGACCTTCGCCCGGCAGGGGGAACGTGTGGTCGTCGTCGGGCGCTCCGCGCAAAAGACCGAGGCGATCGCGAACGAAATCGGCGCCGATTTCTTTGTCAGCGACTTCGCCGACCTTGCCCAGGTGCGGACCCTGGCCGCGCAGCTGAAGGAAAAGTACCCGCGGATCGACGTCCTGGCGAACAACGCCGGCGGCATCATGGGGCCCCGTGAGCTCACTGTGGACGGCCACGAGAAGACCTTCCAGGTCAACCACCTGGCACCGTTCCTGCTCACCACCGAGCTGATCGAGGTGCTGGCCGCCAGCCAGGCCACCGTCATCAACACCTCCAGCGTCGCGAATTCGCTCTTCGCCAAGTTCGACATCGACGACCTCGACGCGGCCCAGAGCTACTCCACCAACCGCGCCTACGGCAACGCCAAGCTCGCCAACATCCTCTTCACCGCCGAACTGCACAACCGCTACAACACCGAGGGGATCTCGACGGCGGCGTTCCACCCGGGCGGTGTGGCCACCAACTTCGCGGCCGACTCCACGAGCCCCATGCGCCTGGCCTACAAGTCCTTCCTCAAGCGCTTCATGCTGACCCCCGATCAGGGCGCGGACACCCTTGTGTGGCTCGCCAACGCCACCCCGGGCCACGACTGGATCTCCGGCGCCTACTACGCAAAGCGGACGCTCTCCAAGGCCAACAGGCAGGCCTACGACGCGGGCCTGGCCAAGGCCCTGTGGCAGCGCAGCGAGGCGATGGTGGCCCAGGACCTCGACAAGCTGGACCCCCGCCCCTGAGCCTGACCGGAAACGCCGAATTCGTGGGTTAGCATTTTCCTGCCCCTCGCCGATCCGCGGCTGAGGGCTTCTACCTGGGGGAGTGCTCTTAAACGTGCGCCTGAAGAAATTGCTTATCGCGTCCCTGGCGGCATCCGCCGTCGTCCTGAGTGCTACGGCGGTGCCGGCATCCGCCGCGCCCGCGCCGAAGTCGTACAAGAACTGCACGGAGCTGAACAAGGTCTACCCGCACGGCGTCGGCAAGAAGGGCGCCCGCGACAAGACCAGCGGAAAGCCGGTCACCACGTTCCGCGTTGACAACACGCTGTACAACCTCAACGACGGCGGTTTCCGCCAGTACGATCTCGATCGCGACAACGACGGCATCGCCTGCGAAAAGCGCTAGGTCCGGTCCAACGATTGGCCAAGAACGGCCGCTAAGCCATGCTGCTTAGCGGCCGTTTGCGTCCAATGGCGGGGTGCAGCACCGATGGGGCGCCGCAGGCGTCGACTGAGGTTCCGCACGCCTACCGCGCGGCGTCGACCTTGTCCAGGGCGTTCAGGGCACTCTCCATGGTCCCGGCCAGGTGGCTGGCGGGGGCCGGCTTGGCGAACAGGTAGCCCTGCAGGGAGTCGCAGCCGCGGTCCATCAGGTATTTGGCCTGCGCGGGCGTCTCGATGCCTTCCGCCGTCACTTTCAGGCCGAGGGCATGCGCCGCGCTGATCATGGTGGCGAAGAACGGGAGCTGTTCCTGGCCGGTCTTGATCATGGCCACGAAGGAGCGGTCGATCTTGACCATGTCCAGGGGCAGTTCCTGGAGCCGGCCGAGCGTTGAATACCCGGTGCCGAAGTCGTCCATGGCGATCCGGACGCCGGCGCCGCGCAGCTGCCGCAGCTGGCCCAGCACGTCCGAGGACGCGTCGAAGAACACGCTCTCCGTCAGCTCAAGGGTGAGCTGGCGCGGGTCAACGCCCGTGGACCCGGCAATCGCCAGCACGTCCGCGGCGAAGTCCCGGTGCTGGAACTGCAGGCCCGAGACGTTCACGGCGACGCTGTACGCAGGATCGCCGGCCAGCCACGGCCGGATCTCGGCGCAGGCGCGGCGCAGGACCTCGTCGCCGATCTCGCGGATCAGGCCGCTCTGCTCCGCGACGGGCAGGAACTGGTTCGGCGGCACCAGTCGGCCGTGCCGTTCCCACCGCGCGAACGCCTCGAATTGCACCACCGAACCGATGCCGGGCGAGACCACGGGCTGGTAGTGCACCGAGATCTGGCCCAGTTCGACGGCGCGCCGCAGCCCGGAATCGCCGTCGGCCTTGTGGGCCGCGGTGTTCAGCATCTCCGGCCGGAACCGCACCCAGTTGTTCTTCCCGGCAGCCTTCGCGGCGGTCATGGCGGCGTCGGCCTGCCGCAGCAGTTCCGCGCCGTCCAGCGTCTGCACTGACTTCGACGCCAGCCCCATGCTGACGCCGGGCCGGACCATGGAGCCGCCGACGCGCAGGGGCGCGTAGAGGGACTCGGCGATCCGCTTGGCCACCGCGTCCGCGTTGAGGCATTCGGTGAGCAGCACCGCGAACTCGTCGCCGCCGAGCCGGGCTACCGTGTCATGCGGGCGGACGCAGTTGCGCAGCCTGCTCGCCACCTCCACCAGCAGCTCGTCGGCCGCGGAGCGTCCCAGCACGTCATTGAGGTGCCTGAAGTCATCGAGGTTCAGCAGCAGGATGTCCACCGGATCCGGGCGGCGCAGGGCCGCCGCGAGCCGCTCGTTGAAGAGGGGGCCGTTGGGCAGCGCCGTCAAGGGGTCGCGGAGCGAGCCCGCCTTGAGTTCGTCGTCATGCTCGGCAAACGCGGCAGGGGCGGCAGTTGCTGGACCTCCGGAAAGAGAAGCTCCCGCTGCAGAAGTACGACGGCGGGCAAAGTCGCCGCTGAGGGTGCGCCCGGCGGTACCGGCGCTGCCGGCGCCCGGGTTCCGCCCTGCGGCGCCGCGGACCGAGAGTGCAACGGACGTTCCCGGGTCGGCCGCTCCGGCCGGGGCGGGGACCAGCGAGCACGTGATTTCGACCGGGAGTTCGGTGCCGTCGGCGCGGCGGCCCGAGCCTGCGAACGGGGAGCCTGCGGACGGCGAACCGGGGGACGGCGAGCCGGGGCTCGCGGCCTTGGCCAGCCCGGCCAGGACTCCGTGGAATTCCTCCCGCGAGGCCTCGGCCAGGAGCATGCTGTGGTCCGCGCCCAGGAGCTGCGCCCGGGGGTAGCCGAAGAGCCGTTCCGCGGCCGCATTGAGGAAGGAGATGGCTCCGTCCTGAGCGACCAGCACAAGTGCGTCCGGGCTGTACTCCAGCAGTTGTTGTGCGAAACCAGCTTCCACGATGTCTAACAGCCCCCCGGCGATGAATACGGATAGCGGGCACCTTGCGGAGAGCAGGCGCACTGCGCTGACTGAATCATATGCGGTGCGGGCTCCCCGGACGTGATGGCCATCATGCCGCAACCAAATGTGTCGACTGCGCCTGTCGAAAAGGCAGCGGCGGCGCGGTCTGCGACCGGCTACCCGGGCAGCGGCACGCCCTCGAGGTCGGCGATGGCCGCCGCCGAGTTCCGGACGGCGCGCTGCCTGGCCGGCCCGGGTTCCGGGCGGGAGAAGAGGAAGCCCTGCAGGGCATCACAGCCGTGGTCCATGAGGTAGCGTGCCTGGGCTGGTGTCTCGATGCCCTCGGCCGTGACCTTCAGGCCCAGGCTCCGGGCCATGTGGATCATGGAGGTGAGGATGGGCAGCTTTTCGACGCCGGTCTGCAGCATCGACACAAAGGACTTGTCGATCTTCACCACGTCCACCGGCAGGTCCTGCAGGCGGCCCAGCGAGGAATAGCCGGTCCCGAAGTCGTCCAGGGCCACCCGGATGCCGGCCTCGCGCAGGGTCTCGAGCTGGCCGATCACGTGGGAATGGGCGTCAAAGAACACGCTCTCGGTCACCTCCAGGACCAGCTGGCGCGGGTCCACGCCGCTCCACGCCGCAATGTCCAGGACCCGCTCGGCGAAGTCCCGGTGCTGCAGCTGCACGCCGGAGACGTTCACGGCCACGCTCCGGAACGGGTCCTCCGCGAGCCACGGGGAGAGCTCGGTGCAGCTGCGCCTGAGCACCTCGGCGCCGATTTCCCGGATCAGGCCGCTGCGTTCGGCGGTCTCGATGAACTCGTCCGGCGGAATCAGCTCGCCGTCCCACTCCCAGCGGGCCAGGGCCTCGAACTGCACCACCTCGAGCCGGTCACTGGAGATGACCGGCTGGTAGTGCACGGTGATCTGCCCCAGCTCCACCGCCCGCCGCAGCCCCGCCGTGAGCTGGGTGCGCTCCAGTAGCGCGGCCAGCATCTCCGGCCTGAAGTGCACATAGCAGTTCTTCCCGGCCTCCTTGGCCGCGTACATGGCCAGGTCCGCCTGCCGGAGCAGTTCCGACGACGTCACGGTGCCGGCGTCGCGCGATGCCACGCCCAGGCTGAGACCTGGCCGCATGAGCGTTCCCTCGATGGAGACGGGGGCGTTCAGGGTGCTGACCACGCGCTGGGCCACGGTGTCGGCATCCCTGCAACCGACCAGCAGGACCACGAACTCGTCCCCGCCCAGCCGGGCGACGGTGCCGTGCGGACCCACGCAGTTCTGGAGCCGGCGGGAAATCTCGACCAGCATCTCGTCGCCGGCATGATGGCCCAGGACGTCGTTGACTTCCTTGAAGTCGTCCAGGTCCAGGAGCAGCACGTGCACTGGTTCCGGGGTCAGCAGTGCCGCGGCGGCCCGTTCGTTGAAGAGCATCCGGTTGGCCAGCCCGGTGAGCGGGTCCTGAAACGCGAGTTCCTTGAGCTTGCCCGCCTGCTCGGCCAGTTCGTCCATGGCGCGGCGGGCCTGGTCCTGGGCGCGCCGGCGTGAGGTGATGTCCCGGAAGTTCCAGATCCGTCCCACGATCGCGTCCGCCACCTTCTGCGGCCGCGAGTACAGCTCCACGGTGCGGCCGTCGGCGAACTCGAGGACGTCGTGGCTCTGCATCAGGTTGTCCGCGTAGAGCGCAGCAACCTTTTGCAGGAAGGAGTCGGGATCCACCAGCTGGTCCGCGATGAACCGTACCAGCGCCTCGGGGTCCTCGGCCGCGATCAGTTCCGGCGGCATGCCCCACAGCTTTAGGTACTGGTCGTTGATTCCGGTGATTTGGCCTTCGTTGGAGAGCACGACGATACCGTCCGACGTCGATTCCAGCGTGGCGTCCACGAGGGAGAGGGCCAGCCGCCGGCCGGAATCGGGGTCGTTGCGGTGCCCGGCGTCGCGGACGGCTACCGCCATGGTCGTGCCGCCGTCGCCGCTCACCAGCGAGCACGTGATCTCCAGGGCGAGGTCCGAACCGTCCCGGTGCCGTCCGGCGGCCGCGAACGGGCGGCTTCCGGCCGGGCTCTTGCGCCCCAGCCGGCCAAAGACCCGCAGGAAGCCGCCGTGGGCTTCCTCCGAGAGCAGGATGGTGTGCGGAACGCCGAGGAGTTCCTCGCGGGGGTAGCCGAATAACCGTTCCGCGGCCGAATTCACGAAGGCGATGGTCCCGTCCGCGGTCAGCAGCAGAAACGCATCAGGACCCTGCTCCAGCAGGTCTTCACCAAATCCAGTTCCCACGACGATACCGGCCCCCAAGCGACGGAAGTTCATAGAGCGATGATGTTCCCGGCCGAGGTGCCCGGAGCAATGCGTTTCACTGAATCATAGGGTCCTTCGGCCCCGTGTCCAGCACATCGGCCATGGAACTTTGTGGGTCACCGGTTGCCCGGCACCCGATCGCCCCGCAGCGCGGCGATGGCCAGGGCCGCCCGGTCCAGCGCGGGCTGGAGCGTGGCCTCCGGCTGCGGGCCGGAAAACAGGAAACCCTGCAGGGAATCGCAGTGCAGACTCATCAGGTAGCCGGCCTGGGCGGCCGTTTCCACGCCCTCCGCCGTGACGGTCAGCCCCAGTCCGTGGGCCATCCCGATCATGGCGTTCAGGATCGGCAACTGCTCGGTGCCGGTGTTGATCATGGCCACAAACGACTGGTCGATCTTCAGCGTGTCCACGGGCAGGCCCTGCAGGCGTCCCAGGGAGGAGAACCCGGTGCCGAAGTCGTCCAGCGCCACGCGGGCGCCGGCCGCGCGCAGGGTCATGAGCTGCTGGATGACGTGGCAGTCGTCCTCGAAGAAGACGCTCTCCGTGACCTCCAGGACCAGCTGGCGCGGGTCCACGCCACAGGATTCCGTCACGGCCATGACCAGCTCGGCGAAGTCCCCGTGCTGCAGCTGGACACCGGAGACGTTCACGGCCAGGGACCGGGAGGAGTCCTCGTCCAGCCAGGGCTTGAGCTCCGTGCAGCCGCGCAGCAACACCTCGGTGCCGATCTCGACGATCAGGCCGCTGCGTTCCGCCGCCGGAATGAAATGCTTGGGCGGGACGAGCGCGCCGTCGCGCACCCAGCGGGCCAGGGCCTCGACCTTGGTCACGGTCCCGCTGCCGGCGGAGACGATCGGCTGGTAGTGGACGGCGATCTGTCCGCTGTCCACGGCGCGCCGCAGGCCGGCCTCGAGGTCGTTGCGGTCCACGAGGGCCTTCATCATCTCCGGCTTGAAGCGCATGTACCGGTTCTTTCCGGCGGTCTTCGCGGCGTACATCGCGACGTCGGCACGGCGCAGGAGCTCGGAGGCGTCCACGGCGGACTCGCCGATCGAGGCCAGCCCCAGGCTGAGGCTGGGCCGCAGCATGGTGCCGTCGATCCACACCGGGACGCGCAGCGAGTCGACGATCCGGGCTGCAACCCCCTCGGGCTCCAGCGAGTCGAGCAGGAGCACCACGAACTCGTCGCCGCCCAGCCGGGCCACGATGTCGCTCGGCCGCACGCACGCGCGCAGCCGCTTGCCGACCTCAATGAGCATCTGGTCCCCGGCGTGGTGGCCCAGGATGTCGTTGACTTCCTTGAAATCGTCCAGATCCAGGAGCAGGACGTCGACGGCGCCGCCGTGCTGGTCCGCCAGGGCGCTGGCGAGGCGGTCGTTGAACAGCTGGCGATTGGACAGCCCGGTCAATCCGTCCCGGAACGCCAGCGCCTTCAGCTGGGCGGACTGTGCGGCGAGGTCTGCCATGGCCCGGGTGATCCGGTCCTGGGCCACCTTGGCCGCGGTCACATCCCGGAAGCTCCACACCCGTCCGACCACCTGGTCCGCGACTTTCTGCGGGCGGGAATAGCGTTCAAAGGTCCGGCCGTCGCGGAATTCGAGGATGTCGTGGCTTTCCGCCGCGGGATCGGCGTAGAGGGCCTCGACCTTCTCGACGAACTGGGCCGGATCCCGCAACTGGTCCAGGACGAAGGCCATGACCGCCTCGTCCTCCCCGGTGGCCAGCATCTCCCGCGGGATGCCCCACATGGTGACGAACTGATTGTTGACGCCGGCGATCTCGCCGTCGCTGCTGACCACCAGGATGCCGTCGGCGGTGGATTCGAGCGTCGCGCTCAGCAGCGACATGGCCTCGCGGAGGCTGTCATCGTTCTCCGGCCGGTGCGAGGTGTCCCGGACCGCGGCGATCATGCTCGCGGAACCATTACCAGTCCCGTCCCGGGCGCCTGAACCGGTGAAGAAAATAGATCCGGCCACCTCGGCCTGGAACTCCGTACCGTCCCGCCGCACCCCGTAGGCCTCCACGGGAGCAGTGTCAGTGTCAGTTCCGGCGGCAACGGCGTCGCCGCCGGTGTGGGCGCCGCGGCGGAGGTTGAAGAACAGCCGCTCGAGGCCGTTCCGGAACCCCTCGGCCAGGAGCATGCGGTGGTCCGAGCCCACGAGCTCCCCGCGGGCGTACCCGAACATGCGCTCCGCGGCGGTGTTGACCATCCTGATGGTCCCGTCCTCGGCCACCACCAGCAGCGCATCGGGGCTGGATTCCACCAGGTCCCCGTAGCCCGGGACCGCGGCGGAAACTTCCTTGGGGACTGTGTTGGGGACTGCGCCGGGCGCTTCCTCCGGGTACGACGACGCCGTCACCCGGCTACCGCCGTGCGAACCTGAGACCACCAACGAGACATTTAGAACCCTCCCATCGGGAAATCATAGGCGCCGGAAGCCTCCCTTGGGGGTCAAGAAGGTGTCAACACGTGGGCGGGGCCGGATCCGTGCCCGTGGCGGAGGACCAACCGCCCCGTTGCGCCATCACCTAGGGTGCTTGAAACCCCGGTTTGGCAGCCCTCAGGGATAAGGCAAGGCGGGGGGAGTGGCCCACCCGGGACTCACCGATCACGGCCTGGTAGTGGCCAACGAGTTCGGCGCCGAGCACGGGCCACGTCCGGCCCTGGACCGAGGCGTGCGCGGCCGCGGCGAACGCTCGGCGCTTGGCGTCGTCGCCCATCAGGTCCATCACCCGGGCACGGAACCCGGCGAGGTCGCCGGGCTCGTACAGCCAGCCGGTCCGCGAGTTCTCCACGAGGTCCAGCGGGCCGCCGCGGCCCGTGGCCACCACCGGCACCCCGGACGCCATGGCCTCCTGGATGGTCTGGCAAAACGTCTCGAACTCGCCGGGATGGACGAAGAGATCAAAGGAGGCCACCGCCCGGGCGAGGTGGTCGCCGCCGAGAAATCCTGTGAAGACCGCCTGCGGCAGGGCAGCTTCCAGGGCCGCCCGCTGCGGCCCGTCGCCGACGATCACCAGCCGGGTCCCGGCAACATCCGCCAGCACCGCCAGATCCTCCACTTGCTTCTCGGCCGCCAGCCGGCCCACGTAGCCGATGAGGCGCTCGCCGCCGGGCGCCACGGCAGCCCGCCAGCCGGCGTCGCGCTTCGCGGGGGTGAACCGCTGGGTATCCACGCCGCGCCGCCACATGTCCACGCGCGGAATGCCGCGGCCGCGGAGCTGGTTGAGCGCGAAAGTGGAAGGGACCAGGGTGCGCGAGGCCAGCAGGTGGATCTGGTCCACCCGGTTCCAGGCCCAGTTCTCCAGGAAGGGGACGCCGTAGCGGCCCGCATAGCCGGGCACCTCGGTCTGGTAGATGGCCACCGTGGGAATTCCGAGCTGGTGGGCGGCCTGCGCTGCCCGCCAGCCGAGCACGAACGGGGACGCGAGGTGCACGACGTCGGGCGCATAATCGGCAAGGATTCGCTTGACCCGATACACACCGCCCATCGCCACCCGCAGATTCGCATAGCCGGCCAGCGGGACCGAGGGGAGCCGGAGGACGTGGGCGCCATGGACCTCGTCCGGTATATCCGTGTCCTGCGTGGACGGCGCGATCACCAGCACCTCGTCCCCGCGCTCCTGCAGATGCTCCAGCACGCGCAGGATGGAGTGGGTGACCCCGTTCATGAGCGGCAGGAATGATTCGGCGACGATTGCGATCCTCACCCCTCCACGGTGGGGGCGGCGGTTTGCGGCGCGGGGGAGCAGGCGTGGCCTGGAGGGGAAGAGTGGGTTAACAGGTGGGCGAACTCAGGAGGGACCCGCCAGAGGGCACGAACAAAGGCGGACGGTTGGCGGGACCTACTCGGGCACCCTCAAGCGGGCGCACTTCAGCGCGGCCATGCGTCCACGGCGCAAACCCTACAAAGCAGCGGTGCCGGATGGCATGACGAAAGTCGAGCTACAGCGGGTCGGGCCAGTTGCCGACCGGGAAGCGGGCACGGATGCCCGAAACCGGACCGCAACGCGCACGCTTGTTGCCTTCCATCAGAAATACCTCCAGAGGCTACGGAACTTCAGAATACGCCCGTCGCCTCCTACCGTCCAGAGGGTCAATCGGCCTTGAGGACATCCGGAAGTTCGTCCACAAACACCGTCTGTGGCGGCTCAAAATAGATGACCAGTACCTGCTCACCCACGGCGAAAACGCTGGTCTTGTCGAAGGGATGCGCGTGGAAGGCACTGGTTCCCCCGCGGACCGGCAGCATGACCTCGCCGATGGTGCCCGGGCCGATCCGTCCGGTCACGCGGCCGATCTTTCCGGTCAGGCTCCGGTCAACATCCTTATGCATCAGAACTCCAGTACATCAGGATCCCAGTACATCAGGTCCTCCGGTTCCCCGCGCGCATTCCCGCCCCTACGCCTCAGGCGCCTTCGCGGGCCGTTTCCCGCCATCCCGGGTGTTTTTGAGGGCCGTGGAGAGCGCCGGCAGGTAGTCGCCCACCTGTGCCAAAATACCGCCGATCATCCGGTTGACCCCTTCGCCGCCGTTGAGGACGGTCATCTGGCCGACATGCGCGAACGGCTCTGCCGCCGCCGCCACGATCGCCGGCATGTTCTCGGCGAGCTGCTGGGAGATGACGGCGTCCTGGTTGGTGCCCAGTGCTTCGGCGCGGGCCTTGATGCCCTCAGCCTCGGCCAGTGCCTTGGCCTTGATGGCGGAGGCGGCGGCATCGCCGCGGGCTTTCGTGGCGGCGGCCTCGGCCTCGCCGGTGACCTTGGTGGCCCCGGCCGCTGCGGCTGCCGCCGTCGCGTTCGCCTGCGCCTGCACCTCGGTCCGCCGGGCGTTGGCCTGGGCCTCGAGCTCGGTGCGCCGGGCCAGCGCCTCGGCCGCGCTGATGTCCGCGGACTTTTGGCCTTCCGCGTCGGTGCGCTTGGCGTATGCCCTCGCGTCGGCGGGCTTGCGCACGGTGGTCTGCAGTTTCTGTTCCTCCCGGTCGGCCTCGAGCTTGGCCACCTCGGTTTCCTGGACCACCACCTGCTGGCGCGCCGTCGCGTCCGCCAGCGGCCCGGCCTGGGCCGCGTTCGCCTTGGCGCGCTCGGCGTTGGCCTGCGCCTCGGACTGCCGGATGGCGGACAAGCTCCGGGCGTCGGCAATCAAGGCCTCGGCCTCCGCTTCCTTTTCCGCCGCCTCGCGGTTCCGGGTGGCCTCCGCGATGCGGGCCTCCATCTTGACCATGGCGATGTGCGGCTTGGCGATGTTCTGGATGTAGCCCGTGGGATCCTGCAGGTCCTTGATCTGCAGCGAATCGACCACGAGCCCCAGCTTCTCCATTTCGACGCCGCTGGCGCTGCGGACCTGGGAGGCCAGCTTGTCGCGCTCGCGGATGATTTCCTCGACTGTCATGCTGCCGATGATCGAGCGCAAATGGCCTTCGAAGACGTTGTACACCTGGCTTTCCATCTTGGGCTGCTGGCCCAGGAACCGGCGCGCGGCGTTGGCAATGAACGGCGGGGCATCACCGATCTTGTAGATGACCACTCCGTCGACAATCACCTGAATGCCCTGGGAGGTCACACAGGAGACCTTGAGCTCGGTTTCGTTCAGCGTCAGGGACAGCGGCCGCACCGTCTGCAAGCCCGGCAGCACCAGGGCCCCCTTGCCGGTGACGATCTTGAAGTCCATGCCCTCACGGGTTTCCAGCGTGCCGCGCGTCAACCCGGAGATGATGAGGGCCTCGTTCGGTTCCGCCACCTTCCACATCAGTTTTGTTGCCACCCAGATGACGCCGACGACGGCGACCGCCCCCAGGATGATCGAAATGAGCGGATACAAAAATGACAAGTCCGGCATAACCAGGTCCTTTCACGGCGGTGGAAAAGAAAATAAGCAAAGCCCCAAACGATGCTGCTGGTAGTCCCCGGCCGGCCTGGAGGCAGGAATTCCCGCGCCGCCCAGCCAGCTGTTGTACACAGTCTGTGGTGCTTCCGGCCGGGAGTCCAGCAATTCGACGGTGTCCGGGCCTATGCGCCGGTCCCGCCGGTGCCTAAAGCCCCTGTTGGGAGCCTTCGCAGTCGTGCCAGCTTGGGAGAGGGTGCGGGCGTGGAAGGGCGGACGGGCGTGCCTGCAGGGACGAGCGGGAAGGGCGGACGCCAGGAGTGCTGGACCCGTGAAGGGGGTGATGGGTGATGCGCGGCTCTCCGCTCGGGATGACACGGACGGCCGGGATCGCGTGGGACATCTGGCGGGCCGGTCGGGGAAGTCAGGATGCGATCGACCGCCGGCAACGGGACCGTCTCGCCGCGCTGGTTGAGTGCGCACGGTCCGCCTCGCCCTTCTACCGCAGGCTGTACCGGGACGTCCCGGACATGGTCCCGGACTCAGCCGCGGACTCAGCCACGGACCGGGCCACGTATATAGGGGAGCTGCCTCCGGTGGGCAAGCGCGAGCTCATGGAGAACTTCGATGACTGGGTGACCGACCCCCACATCACGCTCACCGGGCTGAAGCGAGACCTGCTCGATGACCCCTCGCGGATCGGCAGCCTCTATCGCGGACAGTACCTCGTGGTGACGACGTCGGGATCCACCGGTGAACCCGCGGTCCTGGTCCATGACCGGACCTCGCAATTGGTGGCCAGTCTCCTGGGCCCGATCCGCGAACGGCGGACCTTAATGGCGGCCAAGGAGGCGCGGGCCTTCCTGCACCCGGGGCTGCGGGCCGCGGCGCTGATCGCGGACGGGGACCACTTTGCCGGCGTCGTGCTGACCGAATCCGCGCGGCGGCGCAGCCCCCGCATCGCCCGCCGGGTGCGCGTATTCTCCGTGCTCAGGCCGCTCCCGGACCTCGTGGCGGACCTCAACGACTTCCTGCCGACCGTGCTCTACGGGTATCCGAGCGCCATGGTGCAACTGGCCGCCGAACAGAAGGCGGGACGGCTACGGATTCATCCGCTGCTGGCGGTCGCGTCCGGGGAGAGCCTGGCAGCCCACGCCGCGGCCGAGATCGAAGCGGCCCTCGGCTGCCGGATCACCGTGCGATACCTTGCCTCGGAGGCGCTCGCCCTGACCAGCCGCTGCCGGCAGGGGCTGCTGCACGTCAACGCGGACTGGAACATCGTGGAGCCGGTGGACGACGCCTTCCGGCCCGTCCCGCCCGGCGAGCTCTCCCACACGGTGCTGGTCACCAACCTGGCCAACCGGGTCCAGCCGCTCATCCGGTACAACCTGGGCGACCGGGTGCAGCTGGCTGCCGGCCCGTGCGCCTGCGGCAGCCCGTTTCCCACGCTGCGGGTCGGGGGCCGCAGCGGCGATGTGCTGAGCTTCGCTGCCGCCGGCGGTGCAATGTTGCAAGGGGCAAGGTTGGACGGCAAAGTGGTCACCGTGCTGCCGTTGGCGCTGGGCACGGTGATCGAGGAGACCGCCGGCGTCCGACGGTTCCAGGCGATCCGCACCGGACCGGGCTCGCTCACCGTGCGGCTCGAGCTCTGGCCGGGGGCCGCGACGGCGGCCGTGCGGACGGCGGTGGGGGAGCGCCTGGGGGCGTTCTTCAGAGCCCAGGGCGCCGCCGGCGTCGACGTCCTGTTTAGCGATGAGCCGCCCCGGCCGGACCGTAGCGGCAAGTTCCGCGAGGTGTGGTCCGCCTGAGCCGGCTGCTGCTGCCGCGGCTGTCAGTGCTGTTAATGCTGCTAGTGCTGTTCCAGGATCCGCCGGGCGTCCTGCTGGGCCTGGAGCTGCTCCGGGGTCACGGACTGTCCGGTCAGGAACCCGGCGGCGGCCATGATCCGGCGCAGCTCGGCGACGCTGCGCGGGGTCCGCACCCCGTGGTGCGCCATGGCGTGGCAGTTGGCGCAGAGCGGGACGAGGTCTGTGATGGGGTCCAGTTCATACGCGCTGCCCAGCTGTGATGCCGGGACCAGGTGGTGGACCGGAATGAAGTCCTTGCCGATCTCGCCGTAGGCGATTTCAAACGAGAATCCGCACGCGGCGCAGCTGGTCCCGTGGTGGGCGACGCAGACCCGCCGGGCGTCCGGACTGTATTCGTACTTGTTCACTTCGACCCGGGTGACCGCCGCCGCGGGGACGGTACCGGGCACGGGCTGGGTGGGGTCCGCCGGCACCGGGCCAAACTCACCCCAGAGTCCACGGAGCAGGGGCTCGACGGCGGGGTCGACGGCCAGCGCGGGGCCGTGAAGGGCTCCCCAGTCGATGCCGGGCACAGTCTCGGCGAGGACACTGGCCGGGATCTGGTCGCCGGCGGGCAGGAGTGCGTCGAAGTCCACCTGGATGTAGAGCGGGGATGGGGCTTGTGCGCCGGGATGTGCGTCGGCCCGGGTGGCGCCGGGCTGTGCATCGTCCTGCGCGCCGGCCCCGGCGGCGCTCGCGGAGTCGGGTGTCTGGATACGGGGAGCCGGCCGCTCCGAGACGATGATGCCGTGGCCGATCAGGCCGCGTCCGTGGCGGCCCTGGAGCACCAGCCACGCATCCGTGCCGGCCGCCTCCGCGCCGGCCGCAACCCCGGCGGCGTCCGCGCCGACCGCGTTGCCGGCACCAGCCGGGCCAGCCGCGCTGCCGAGAGACGTCCCGATGTCCCAGCTGGCCAGGTGCCGGCCGGTTTCGGCGACCTCTTCCAGCACGGCCGGGTAGGTCCAATCGTTCCATTCGTCGGGGTTCCAGACGAGGATGATCGCTGTCATCTTCACATTGTCGCAGTCACCTTTGCCTGATGGTCAGAGCGGCGGCTGATTGTCACTTCTACGGCCCATTGCCACGGCAACGGCCCATTGTCACTGCGGCGGTCCATTGTCACAGCGGCGGCCGCCGTCAGCCCGGACTGCCTGCGGCATTGTTGAGCGGCCCGGTCGGCCCGGTCTTGCACGTTGCGTTGAGGGTGTCCTCCGCGATGGATTCCATCTGGTGCAGAATGTGGGTGTCCCCGCGTGGGAGCGGTTCCGGCGGGTAGGCCACGGCCATGGTGAGCTGCCGGGTTCCGTCCGCACTGGTCATGGTGATGGTGCCGTAGCCGGGCACGTCGCCGGGATGGCCGTAGTAGAAGTCGTTGGTGCACAAATCGTTCCAGCGGACCACGCCGAGCCCGTACCTGGCGTAGAGCGGGCTCTCCATTTGCGTGATCGTGGCCGGCTTGAGCAGCTTGTTCTGCAGCAGCGCGCGGTAGAACGTATTCACGTCGGCCACGGAGGACACCATGCCGCCTGAGGCGTTGTCGATCTGGGCGGCCGGATAGGTGACGTCGAGTTGTTTGCGGTCCAGCGCGATGTAGCCGTGGATCATGGACAGCGGCGCCGGCCCCGCCGCCGTCATCATGGTCTCACTCAAGCCCAGCGGCTCGATGATGTCGGTGCTGATCATCTCGCCGATCCGCCGGCCGCTAAGGCGCTCGACGATCAGCGCCAGGGCAATGTAATTCGAGTTGGAGTACTCAAATCCCTGGGCCAGCTTCGCCTGCCAGGAGATCCGCCCCGCCATGGCCAGCAGATCCGCCAGGCTCACCTTGGTGGTGAGGGCTTCGCGCACCGTGGCCGGATCGAACAACGGCCCGTCCACCGACGGCATGCCGGAGCGGTGCTGCAGCAGCTGGCGGACGGTGACCGGTCCCGGCGGGTGCATCACCTTGTTGAACTCCGGCAGGTAGGTGCTGACCGGCGCGTCCAGTTCCAGCCGGCCCTCCTCGGCCAGTTTGAGCACGCAGACGGCCACCATGGACTTGGTGACGCCGCCGATGTGCACCGGGTCCGTTATCTCGGCCCGGGTCGGGCTGTTCAGGTTCCGGACCCCGTAGGCCGCGGACCACTCGTCCCCGCCCACGCGGACCTGGATGAGGACGGCCGGGGCGCCGTCGTCGAGCAATCTCCGGCCGAACTGTTCGAGCACGGCCCGGTAGCCGGAGTCGGGCGACACCGGCGCCGGCGGTTTCGGCCCGGGGACGCAGCCGCCGAGGGCGGCCGTCAGCACGACGGCGAGGATTGCGGCCGTGAGCCGGCGGAACGGTGCGCGGGTCCAGACCATCGGCATGAGGGTCCTTCTTGCAGGTCGGGAGTGCAGTCAGGGCAGGAAGATGCCCCCAGCCAGGCACAGTCCTAATGCTTGTGATGGTCCTCAGGCGGGGTGCAGCCGTCAAGGGCCAAAGGGGTGTCTTCATACGAAGACGGCCGCCAAGCAGTTGTGCTTGGCGGCCGTTTTTCGGCAGGCCGGCGTCAGGGAGAGTCAGCCCGTGGCGCCGGCGCCTAGAGGCGCACGCGCCACCACAGGGTGGTCGCGGTGCAGGTTTCCGAGTGCTGAGGCGCCCTGCGGCGACCCCAGTTCCTCGAAGAACTCCACGTTGGCGCGCACGTAGTCGGCCCACTCGTCCGGGACATCGTCCGAGTAGTAGATCGCCTCGACCGGGCAGACGGGATCGCAGGCGCCGCAGTCCACGCATTCGGACGGGTGGATGTAGAGCGAGCGTTCACCCTCATAGATGCAGTCCACCGGGCATTCGTCGATGCAGGCCTTGTCCTTGACGTCCACACAGGGCTGGGCGATCACGTAGGTCATGGCTGGCTACACACCCGTGTAGACGGTCTTGCCCCACGTGAAGAAGTCCAGTGCGGACTTCCCCTGTTCGCGGAACGTGTTGGTGGAGGAGTCCTTGACGCCGCCGAACGGCACGTTCAGGTCCAGGCCCGCCGTCGGACGGTTGACCTTGATGACCCCGGCCTGGGCGCGGGCGGCGAAGTCCGTGGAGAACGCCAGGGAGTCGGTGCAGATGCCGGCGGTCAGGCCGTAGCGGGAACCGTTGACCGCGGCGAGCCCGGCCTCGTAGTCCGGGACTTCGAGGACGGCCACGACGGGTCCGAAGATCTCTTCGGTCACGGCGGCGTCGTCGAAGGGCAGGTCCGTGAGGATAACGGCCGGGAAGAGGAATCCGGCGTCCGTGCCGCCGTCGTACTCGCCGTGCAGCAGCGTGGCGCCGCGTTCGACGGCGGTGCGCACCGCGGCCTGGTTCTGTTCGAACTGCTGGCTGCTCACCACGGCGCCCATCTTTGCGGCCTCGAGGCCGTCGCCGGCGGTGTACTGCGCGGCTTCCTCGATGAGGGCCGCCAGGAATTCCCCGCGGATGCCGGGCGTGACGTAGACGCGGGACGTGGCGGTGCAGGCCTGGCCGGTGAGGCCGAACGCGCCGGCCGCCACCACCTGGGCAGCCTTGCGGGGATCGGCGTCGTCCAGGACCAGCACGCCGTTCTTGCCGCCCATTTCCAGCTGGACCCGGGCGCGGCGGGCGTTGAGGATCTCCTGCAGCCCGAGCCCGACGTTGGTGGAGCCGGTGAAGGACAACCCGGCGATGCGGGAGTCGCGGGCCAGGGCGTCGCCCACCACGCGTCCCTTGCCGTGGACCACGTTGAACACGCCGGCGGGCAGGCCGGCGTCCTGCAGGGCGCGGGCCAGGTGCGTGGCGGAGAGCGGGGTGAGCTCGGCCGGCTTGATGACCACGGCGTTGCCGCTGATCAGTGCCGGGGCGGACTTCCAGGCCGGGATGGCGATGGGGAAGTTCCACGGCGTGATGAGCCCGACGACGCCGAGCGCCTCGCGGCGGGTGGTGATGGTGGTGTCCGGCAGGCCGCTGGGCAGCACCTCGCCGGTGGCGGCCCAGCCGAGGGAACCGAAGAAACGCAGCACGTCGGAGGCGCGCTTGACCTCGCCCTTGGCCTCGGCGAGGGTCTTGCCCTCTTCACGGACGAGGTCCTCGGCGATGGCGGTCTGGCGCTCCAAGAGCAGGTTGCCGGCGGTCATCAGGATGGCGCCGCGGGACGGGGCTGGCAGGGCTGCCCAGGCCGGCTGCGCGGCGGCGGCGGCGGTGATGGCGGCGTCGACGTCGGCTGCGGTGCCGCTGGGGGAGAGGGCGGCGAGCTCGCCCGGGCGGGCCGGGTTCATCCGCTCGGTGTCCGCCCCGCCGAGCCATTCGCCGTTGATCAGGTGCCGGGCGGTGAGAAGATCCAGCGCTGTTGCGGTTGAGGTGTCTGTGTCGGTGGAAGTCATGGTGTTCCTTCGTGAGAGTCGGGAAGAACAGGAGGCGGGGTTAGAGCCCGCGGATCAGGCCGCCGTCGCAGCGCAGTGCCACGCCGGTGATGTAGGAGGCCGGGGCGCTGCAGAGGAACGCCGCGGCGGCACCGAATTCCTCCGGTTCGCCGTAGCGGCGCGCGGGGATGGTCCTGCGGGATTCGAGCTGGATTTCCTCGGGCGTGGTGCCGCGCCGTTTAGCGGCGGCCTTGTCCAGTTCCGCGACCCGGTCCGTGGCGATGCGTCCGGGAAGGAGCATGTTGACCGTGACGGCGTCAAGCGCCACCTCGGCGGCGAGGGTCTTGAGGTAGCCGGCCAGCGCCGCGCGGCCGGTGTTGGACACAGCCAGGTTCGGCAGTGGTGCCACGACGCCGCTCGACCCGACGGCCAGGATCCGGCCCCAGCGCCGTTCCCGCATGCCCGGCAGGATGTGCGAGATCAGGGCGTGGTGCGGTTTGACGAGTTGTTCGAACGCCGCGGCGATGTCCTCGGCGCCGAGGGTGGCGGCCGCGCCGGGCTTCGGCCCGGGACCGTTGAGGACCAGGATGTCGATGGGCCCGAGTTCCGCGACTGTCTGTTCGACGGCGGCGGCCACGCCTTCGGCGGTGCTCAGGTCCGCTTCGATGGCGACGGCGCCCGGTCCGTAGGCGTCCGTCAGTTCGGCCACGATCTCCTTGGCGCGGACTTCGCGCCGGCCGGTGATGGCCACCCGGACGCCTTCGGCGGCGAGGGCCCGGGCGATGGCGAGGCCCAGGCCGCCGGTCGAGGCGGCCACAAAGGCGGTCTTTCCGCTGATTCCGAAATCCATCAGTTCCTCCCCGCCGTGGTCAGCACGGCGGCCGGGTTCGGGCCGAGGGCCTCGGCGGCCTCGGCCAGGTGCGTGCGCAGCCCGGTCCGGAGAACCTCCGGGAACGGCGCGGCCGGTGCCCGGACGCCGGCGTCGGCAATGAGTCCGCGCTGGTGCAGGCATTCCTTGCGGATCGCCAGCGCGATTTTCGCCTGCTGCTCGAAGTTGATCAGCGGCAGGTAGGGCAGCAGGGCGTCGCGGGCGGCCTCGTAGCCGTCTTTCTGCCAGGCCCGCACGCAGGCGATGAGCGCTTCCGGGTAGGAGAAACCGGTCATCGCCCCCGCGGCGCCGGCCATGAGTTCGTCCAGCAGCCCCTGGCCGCCGAGACCGCCGAAGACAGAGACGTCGAGGGCTGCGGTGAGGTGCCCGATGGCCACGGAGGTGGGCGGCGCCTCGGCCTTGACCGCGGTGACGAAGCCGCAGGCCTGCACCACGGAAATAAGCGCCTCGGTGCTGATGTGGACGCCGCTGGCCAGCGGGTAGTCCTGCAGCACCACGTTGGCGCCGGTGGACTGGTGGATGGCGTTCAGGTGCGCGATGACCACACCGGGGTTGGCGGAGTTGGCCTGGACCATGACGGCCGAGAGCCGGTCCCCGGTGGCAGCCTGGATGGAACGGATTTCATCGACGGCCGTGCCGGTGAAGAGGGATGTCACTCCCACCACGAGGGGCAGGCGCGTTTCCTCCATGACCACTTCCAGGACCAGGCTGCGCTCGGCCGCCGTCAGGGCCGCGGCCTCGCCGAACACGCCCAGGACCGTGAGTCCCGTGGCGCCGATCGACTCGTAGTAGCCCACGAGCCCGGCCAGGCTGTCCGTGTCCACATCCAGGGTGCTGCCCTGGAACGGTGTGGCGACGACGCCCCACACGCCGGGTGTCAGTGACTCCCGCATTGGTTTCTCCTTCTAAGCTCTTGTTGTTTTTCGAGCGGCCGAATATCAGGCGGTGGATCCGCTAGCGGCCCGGCCAGTGCGGCGCGCGCTTCTCCTGGAAGGCGCGGACGCCCTCGGCGGAGTCTTCGCTGTCCAGCGCCGCCATGAGGGCCGGGAGCCGGAGGCCGCGGGCCTCGGTGGCGGTCAGGTGCGCGGTCTGCGTGACCATCTGCTTGACCGCCCGGACCGAGGTGGGGGCGCAGGCGAGGATCTGGTCCACCCAGCGCTGTACCGCGGCGTCGAGCTGGTCCGCGGGGACCACCTCATTGACCAGGCCCATGGACTGCATCTCTGTGGCCTCGGCCTTCCGCCCGGTCAGGAGCATGCCCATTGCCTGGGTGTACGGGATCCGGCGCACCAGCTGGTGGATGCCGCCGTCGAGCGCCAGGCGCCCGACACGCGGTTCCGTCAGCCCGAAGCGGGCCGTGTCCGCGGCGATCACGATATCCGCGCCAAGCACGATCTCCATGCCGCCGCCGAGCGCATAACCGTTGACCCGGGCGATCACCGGGATGTCCAGCGTGGTGCGCAGGCTGAGCCCGCCAAAGCCGTTAGTGTCCAGCCCCGCCCAGTATTCGAGCCCGGTCTTGTCCACGGCGGAGGCGGACATGTCCGCACCGACGCAGAAGGCCCGGGTCCCGGCGCCCGTGATGACCACGGCGCGGACGTCCGGATCGGCTTCGAGCTGGTCCCAGATCTCGTTGAGCCGGGCCTGCGCGCCGCCGTCGACGGCGTTGAGCACGTGCTGGCGGTCGATGACCACGGTGGCGACGTGGTTCTCGATGGTCAGGGTGACCTGGTCAACGGCGGTGGGAACTGAGGCGGTCGTCCCGGCCTCTGAAAGGGCGGTCATCGCAGGACCCCCAGCTGCTGCAGGCGCTCGATGGTCTCGGCGTCGAAGCCGTTCTCCAGCAGCACCTCGACGTTGTGTTCGCCGAGGCGCGGGGCCACCCGGCGGATGGTGGGCGGGGTGGCGGAGAGCCGGATGGGTGCGTTGAGCATCTTCACGGTGCCGACGCCGGGGTGTTCGGCCTCGACGATCATGTTGTTGGCGTGGGTCTGCGCATCGGCCAGGGTCTGCTCCAGGGTGTGGACCGGGGCGTTGAGCAGTCCCTGCTCTTCGAGCCGGGAGGTCCAGTATTCGGTGGTGTTGGTGGCCATGCGCTCGCGGAAGATGGCCTGCAGGGCCGGCTTGTGCTTGAACTGCTGTTCGAGGTTGGCGAACTCGGGCCGCTGGGTGAGGTCCTCGTCCAGACCCAGGGCCTCGGAAATGCGCAGCAGCGGGTCCGGGGTGAAGCCGCCCACCATGCAGACGGCGCCGTCGGTGGTTTCAAAGACGCCGCTGAGCGGCATGGCGCCCCAGTTGACCTCGTAGCCGCGGTTGAGCTGCATGCAGGCCTCCTGCATCTGCAGGTGCAGCATGGAGTCGTACATGGTCACCTCCACCTTTTGCCCGACGCCGGCGGACTCGCGGGTGCGCAGTGCCAGCAGGATGCCCTGCATGAGGTGCATGCCCGTGATGTAGTCGCACAGCGTGGTGGGGTAGATGGCCGGCTTCATGTCATCCGACTCGCGCCGCCACATGACGCCGGAGTAGGCCTGGGCGATCGCGTCCTGGCCGCCCTTGTGCGAGTAGGGGCCCTCGGGGCCGAAGCCCGTGCCGGAGGCCCAGATGATGCCAGGGTTCTGCTCCTTGAGGTCCTCGTAGCCGAAGCCCATTCGCTCCATCACGCCGGAGCGGAAGTTGCTGACCACGACGTCCGCGTCGGCGAGCAGCCGGCGCAGGACGGCTTTGCCCTCATCGGTGCGGGTGTCCACCGAGATGCTGCGCTTGTTCCGGTTGATGGACAGGAAGATCGGGTTGTCCTGGCCGTCCTTGTCCGGGAACGAGTTGCGGGAGATGTCCCCGGCGCCGGGGCGTTCCACCTTGATGATGTCCGCGCCGTAGTCACCCAGCAGCTGGGTGCAGGACGGGCCCATGAACACCTGGGTGAAGTCCACGATCTTGATGCCCTCGAGGGGGAGCGGGGTGCCGGCCGCTTCGGGGGCGGCCGCCGTCGTGTCTTCTGCCGTTGATTCCGCGTTGAAGAGTTCGTCGATGACGGTGCTCATGCCCCCACCACCGCGTCCAGGTCAAGGGTGGCGTTCGACGACGGGACGTCGCCCGGGTCGGCGCCGTGCCGGCGCATGCCCTGCTGGATGTCCAGGGCGGAGACGTCGCGGACGAGGGTGCCGTTCTGGATCGCCAGCGCGGCGGCGACGCCGACTGCCTGGCCCATGGCCATGCAGGGCGGGATCTCGCGGGACATCTTCTGGGCCTCGGGGGTGGCGGAGTAGTGCCGGCCGGCGACGAGCAGCTGGTCAACTTCCTTGGGCAGCAGCGAGCGGAAGGGGTAGTAGTAGTCGCGGCCGCGGGCCACGGTGTCGGAGAAGTGGCGGCGGGAGGTGACATCTTCCTTGGTCATGACGTACTCGCCTTCGAGCAGGCGGGTCTGGCGCACGCCCATCTGGGATGCGACGTCGAGCATGTAGCAGTTCTCGAAGCCGGGCAGGTTGGCGCGGACGTAGTCCACGGCCTCGGTGATGCGGTCCCGCGCGGCGAACTCCGCGGCCGTCATGTCCGCCGGGTCGACGCCGTCGAACCCGGTCATGTGGGGTGCGTTGCACCAGACGACGCCGTCGATGGGGGTCTTGAGCCACCACAGTTCCCAGGCGCCGCCGAGGAGGCGCTTGATCTTGCGGTTGATGGCGCGGGCTTCCTTCGGGTTGGCCTGTTCGAAGGCCTCCGCGGCGTTGGTGTCCACGTTGCCCAGGCGGAAGACGAGCGTGGTGAGGTAGCTGTCCTTGACGTAGCTGGCGCCGGCCCGGGAGGCGACGTCGATGTCGCCGGTGGTGTCGATGACGATGTCGGCCATGAAGGCCTGCGGGCCGGACTTGGTCTCGCAGATGACGCCCTTCATGACGCCGTTGTCCACGACGGGGCGGGAGAACCAGGAGTGCAGGCGCAGGTTGACGCCGGCCTCGCGGACGAGGTCGTTGGAGACACGCTTCCAGCCGTCCGGGTCGAAGGCGGCGGCGTAGCAGACCGGCTTGGGGGTGGTGTGGGAGTGGAAGTCGAAGGTGCCGTAGCGGCCCCACTTGTTCCACAGTTCCTCGGAGGTCTTGCGGTCATCGGCCGGCGGGACGATTGCCAGGCCGAGCTTCTGCAGCCGCTCGACGTACTCGGAGACGATGCCGGTGACCGTGATTTCCTGGCCGTTGATCATGTCATCGAGCACCAGGACCATGCCGCCGGAGGCGAGGCCGCCCAGGGAGGAGTAACGTTCCAGCAGCGTGACGGAGGCGCCCGAGCGGGCCGCGGTGACGGCTGCGGCCACGCCTGCGGGGCCACCGCCGACGACGAGGACGTCGGAGCGGGAGATGACGGGGGCGGTGAGGTCCGCCGTGGTGGTGCTGAGTTCCAGCGACGACATGGCTGTGGACGGGTTCATGGGGATCCTTACTGTTTCGGCCGAAGTGCCGTTAGAGGCGTGCCGTGGGAACGGGTGCCGTGGGAACGGGTGCCGGTGACGTAGAAGACGGTGCCCGGCAGTAACGCGGCAACGCTGACCGCGAAATCGACCCGGCAGAGGGTATGACGCATCGCGGCCCGTTGCGGGCCGTGGTGCGGGCTGATGGAGGGGTTCCGGCGGACACCGCGGTATAGAGGCGTCCGGACCGGCGAAAGGTGACGGCGGCTAGGGCCGGCGGATCACCACGCGTGAGGTGCGTTAACCCAGATTGCTACGCAGACCTCTTCGTAGCTGTTCTTGTACCAGTGGGGCGTATCCGAGGAGAAGGTGATCGAATCGCCCTCTTCCAGGGTGTACTTCTCGCCGTCCAGGAAGATGTCCTTCCGGCCGGAGAGCACGATGCCGAATTCCTCGCCGCTGTGCCGGAAAGGAGTGGCGCTGGTGTCGTGGCCTGGCGGACTCACGATCCATTGGGCCTCCAGCGCACCGTTGAGGTCCGGGGTGAGCAGTTCGTAAACCGCTTCACCCACGGACTTCTTGGTGACGCCCTTGAGGTTCCGCCGCTCGGCCTTGCGGACCACGGGGGACCTGGTTTCCTCCTGTCCGAGGAAGAACTTCCCCACCGGAATGTCCAGGCCGTGTGCCAGCTGCGCCAAGGTGGTGAAAGAGGGATTGGCCAGGCCGCGTTCGATCTGGCTGACGATCGCCGGGCTGAGGCCAGTGACTTCCGAGAGCTTCGCAAGGGTCATTCCTTTGTCCTTGCGCATGTTGCGGACCTTGTTGCCTACGGTGGCAAGAAGGACGCTCGTGCCGGCGGGGGAATGTCCCGTAACGATTTCGTTGGTCATGCTCCGACTCTCTCTCGGTGAGCTAACACACATAACTATAGTGAAAACTTTTAGCGAATCAAGGTTTTGCTGAATATTTTTACGATTCCGGGCTGAATCTGCGCCTGACGTGGGGCTTTGCAATCCGGCCCTGGGCCGGCCCGCTGCGGGCGGATGGGACTTCTCCGAAAACCATTGACTCTGTGAAGATCTTCAATATAGTTGTGTGAGCCGCAACACTTTGGGGAAGAACGCTTCAAACAGGTTAGGGCGCACAGCCTTCTGGCGAAAGGTGCATCCGACCCGCGAACACGTTCCCTTCCTTAAGCAAAGCTGCCGTGACATCTGCCAAGCCATCCGCAGAACACGATGTTGGCCGGCCACCAGGGACCAGTTCCTTGGTGCCGTGCTGGATGGCCCGTTTGCATTCAAGCGCTACGAAGAGGCATGCGTAGCTATCTGGGCTAACTCGCCTCCCATGTGGTGAGCCGGTCCCGCCCCGCGGACCAAGCCAAACGATAGTTTCGATTGCCGGCGACCCCAACAGGGGTGCCCGCCGGCAATCCGTACCCTCACGCACCCCGAAAGTGCGGGGGAAGGAAAAAGGAATCATGACTGACACTGTCGTCAAGACTGACCTGGAGACCGGCCGCAAGTCCCGGCTGTCTCCGGAAGTCCGCCGGGGACTGCTCGGCCTTGGACTTGGAAACACCCTGGAATGGTACGACTGGATGGTCTTCGGCCTGCTGTCGGCCTTCATCGGACCCAAGTTCTTCCCGTCGCAGGACCCCGTTGCCGCGACGCTGAGCGCGCTGGCAGTCTTTGCCGTCGGCTTCGCGTTCCGTCCGCTGGGCGGCATCCTGCTCGGCACCTTCGCCGACAGGATCGGACGACGGCGGGTAATGCTCTGGTCCATCATGATGATGGCGATCACCACCCTGATCATTGCCGTGTCGCCGACCTATGACCAGATTGGCCCCGCGGCCGGCGTCATTCTGCTGGTCTGCCGCATCGTTCAGGGCATCTCCACCGGCGTCGAAGCTCCGCTGTCCACCGCCCACGCCGTCGAACTCGTCCCCGAGGGACGCGAGGGCTTTGTCGCCGGCATCATCTCCTTCTACGTCAACGCAGGCATCCTGCTCGCCTCGCTGGTCAGCTACCTGTCGTCCCTGATGCTCGGTGGGGCCGTCATGGCCGACTGGGGATGGCGTGTGCCGTTCATCGTCGGCGCAGCCTTCGGCTTCGTCGTTGTCTACCTTCGCCGGACGCTTCCGGAAACCATGAAGCCCGAAGAACTGGCGAACAACTCCGCCAAGACCGTCTGGGGCGGGGTGCGCAAGCACTGGCTCAGCGTCCTGGCCATCACCTTCGTCGTCGGCGCGGCGCAGGCCTACAACTACGCCTGGAACACCGGCCTCCCGACGGCGGCCCGCACCGGCTTCAAGGAGGACGCTACCGCCGTCTTCGCGCTCACCACCATCCTCGGCGTCGTGCTGGTTGTCGGCAGCCTCATCATCAGCAAGGTCGCTGACGGCAAGTCGATGTCCAAGTGGTTCCTGATCACCCGTGCGCTGGCCATTCCGTCCGTCTTCCTGATGCTGATGTACGTCAAGCCCGGCATCGCCGGCTTCGCGGCCGTCCTCCTCGGCGGCTCGGTTGTGCTGGTCCTGAACATGACCCTGTACAACGTGGTCACCAGCTCCCTGATGCCGAAGGGCTGCCGCGGCGCCGGCACCGCGCTCGGCTACGGCCTGGGCGTCGCGCTCTTCGGTGGCACGGCCTCCTACCTCCTGGTCTGGCTCCAGTCCATGAACGCCTCCTGGATCTTCCCCGTTTACGTGGCCGTCCTGTCGGCGCTCAGCATCGTCTTCTACCTCCTCGCCCGGAAGAAGAACGGCATCTTCATCGGCAGCTAGCACACACAGCCGGGCGAACACAGCCGGCCACGAAACAGCCAGGCCAGAACACAGGCACGCAAGAACAGCGGTAAGCAGGAACGGAAAGTGGGACCCCTCATGGACGCCAGTCGCCCGGACACGAACGGTTTGCAGGCAAGCGTGATCTCCTTTGATCTCGACGCCTCCGACGTGGAGCTTTACGAGGCAGCGCGCGCGCTGTTGCTCACCGCCCACCACAGCGAGAACCACCGGGTCGCGGCCGCCATGCGCGGTGCGTCGGGGGCCATCTATCTCGGACTGCACATCGGCGCCAAGCGCATCAATGTGTGCGCCGAATCCAGCGCCCTCGCCAATGCCCGCATGGCACAGGAGCCAGCGATCCACTCCGTGGTGGCCGTCAGCATGGACGGGCAGGGACACCCCCAAGTCACCAACCCGTGCGGCCTCTGCCGGGAGCTGCTGCGTTCTTACGGAACCGAGACGTCTGTACTGGTCGATGCCGGGGGCGAGGTGGGCAGGGTCCGGATCAAGGAACTGCTGCCTTTTCCCTGGATGCGTGCCACCGAAACGGAGTGGGACACTGTTCCGCCCCGCGTTCAGGAACACGCAAGCTAACGAGCCGCCGCGGCACCCGCACCATCACCGGCGGCAACGGCAGCGGTAAAAGCATCACGGAAGGCCGGGACTCACAAGGTCCCGGCCTTCCGGCGTGCCGGGACGTTCCGCCGTCGGACGAGCCCAGACGCCACACAGAAAGCTGGTGCAGCCGCCGCGTTTCCGCTAAACCACTGCACCAGCAGGTAGTACGAATTTTCTGAATACTATGAAACGTTACTCATTCGCGGCTCCCTATGTCCCGGGGGTTGATGACCGGGTCTCTACGTCTTCTTCCAGGTGCCTCGTCATCAGCCAGCCTGCGCCGGCCATCACCACGCCCATTACCATGAAGGCCCAATTGTCCATGGTGTTCAGCGACAGGAAGTTGGCCGCCGAATCCACGCCGACGATGAAACCGTAAATGCTAAGGACGATGTACAGCAGACCGGAGCCCATGAGGAAATTCCGGGCGCCCAGGGCAGTCCGGGACATGGTCAGGCCGGTGGCGCCGATCGCGAGCTGAACGATGTTCAGCAACATCGACACCTGGAACAGGCCCAGGAACAGGGCCTTGGAAGCGGGCCCGAAGAACCTCAGTTCGCTGTAATTCGTAGTGATGCCGGGGATGAACCCCAAGATGCCCACGACGATCAGGACGATACCTGCACCCATGCCGACGTTCTGTACATCTGTCCGACCAAAATGAACGCCGTGTGCATGAGGAGATGCGGTAGTCATTATCTGCCTCCAACCACTGATTGCGGACATTTACAATTTTACGACCGGGGTGTGCAAAAAGCGCCGGGAGGCCCCGACGGCAAATCCGGCGGATCCGGCCAATGTGCCTGTCGGAAACCGGCCGGATGCCGGGCCCGTGGCACCATGGATCTCGATGAAACTGCGCGCTGATCAGACCGGACAACGTGGCCTTCCCATGCCCCTGTGGCTGCAGGGCTCCCTCGAGTCCGCCCAGGCCGCCGTCATTTCCGCCCTCGTGGTGGTGGCCCCGATCGTCATGGTCTGGGCCACGGCCGGATTCCAGCATGACGGATTCGACGTCCTGGCGCGCCTGGCCGGCCAGGCCTGGCTGCTGATTCACGGCGTGCCCCTGCTGCTGGACACCGCCGGCGCCGGCTCCGCCGCGCAACCGGAATCCGGGACGCTCTCGCTCATCCCGCTGGGCCTGGCCCTCATCCCGTTCCTGCTCGCCTGGCGCGCCGGACGGCGCCTTGCCCGCGCCTCATATACGGACCAGCTCTGGCAGGCGCTGCTCGGCTCCTGGCTGGCGTACGCCGGATTCGGGATTGCGACGGGCTTCGTCTGCCGCACGGCCGACGTCGGCATCAGCCTCTGGGCCGCCGCGTTCATTCCCCTCATCCCGTTCGGGCTCGGCATGGTGGTCGGCGCGCGCCGCGAGGCCGGGTCATGGAGCCGGCTGATCGGCGTCGACGCCGTGGCCTGGCTGTCCCGTACCAGCCAGCACTCGCGTTGGGCCGGGTCCTACCTGGGCTCGGCCATCAAAGCCGGATCGGTGGCGCTGATGGCGGGCCTGGCGATGTCCGCCGCGCTGCTGGCCGTCGACCTCTTCATCCACTGGAACCTTGTGGTCGCCGTCTATGAAGGGCTCGACGCCGGTGCCATGGGCGGCGGTGTCCTCACCATCGTGCAGCTTGGCTTCCTGCCCAACCTCGTCGTCTTTGCGCTGGCCTGGATCTCCGGTGCGGGGTTCGCCCTGGGCGTCGGTTCGCTGGCCGGACCGCTCGGGACCGCCGTCGGGCCGCTGCCGTCCGTACCGGTGTTCGCCGCGCTGCCGGCCGGTTCCCTCGACTTCGGCTTCGTGGCCCTGGTGGTGCCGGCGCTGGCCGGGGCGCTGGCCGGCTGGTGGTTCCTGCGCGAGGGCGAAAACCACTTCGACGAATGGCTGTCCATCAAGATCCGGGCCCGCTGGTTTACCGCCGCCGCCTCCACCCTGGTGCTGGGCGCGGTGATCGGCTCCGTCGCCGGGCTGCTCGCGGCGGGGCTCGCCTGGCTGGCCCGCGGTTCGGCCGGCATCGGTCGGCTGACGGAGATCGGGCCCGACCCGCTGCGCACGGCGCTGTTCGTGGCCGCGGAGGTCGGGATCGGCGTCGTGATCGGCTACGCGGCCGGACCGTGGCTGGAACGCCAGCAGAAGCTGCGCGAGGCAGACCTGGAAACGGTCAGCAGCCGCTAGCGCGGAGCGTGGGTGCAGCTGTTAGCGCAGCTGCGTGGGCAGTTGCGTCGGCAGGGACTTCTCCAGTTGCGTCCGGCATTCCGAGGTTGCCTGCTGCGTCAGGGCATAGCGGACGCACTGCTGGTAATCGCGGATCTGGTTGAAGAACAGCGTCGAGGCCAGGACCACCAGCAGCATCACCGCCGAAACCACGAGCCCGGAGATAGCGCCGTACAGAACCAGCCGCGACTCCTTGTACTTCACCGCGCGGACCAGCACCACGATGCCCAGCCCAATCCCCGCCACCGTGAGCAGCGCGGTCAGCCATACGTAGCCCACATCGAGCTGGAAGACGAAGAACGAGCCCAGGACCGCGATGACGAACAGCCGGAACAGGGTGTGCGTCAGCCGTGCGGAATCTTGTGCTGCCTGGCCGACCGGTTGCCGGTCCGACTGGCCGCTGCCGGATTCCGTGGGGGGATTCATGTTTTCCAGCCTACGCGAGCGGCCCCATAAGCTAGGACCATGCGCATAGTTGTCCTCGTTTCCGGCACCGGCTCCAACCTCCAGGCAGTAATCGACGCCGTGAAGTCCGGCGCGCTCGACGTCGAGATCGCCGCCGTCGGCGCCGACCGGCCGGGGACGTTCGGGGTGGAACGCTCCGCCGCCGCCGGTATTCCCACTTTTGTGGTGGACTTCAAGGCCTACCCGGACAGGGCGGCCTGGAACGCTGCCCTGACCGAGGCCGTCGCCGGCTTCGCCCCGGACGTGGTGGTGTCCTCGGGCTTCATGCGGATTGTCAGTGCCGACTTCATCGACGCGTTTGGCGGCAAGTACCTCAACACGCACCCGGCGCTGCTTCCGTCCTTCCCCGGCGCCCACGGTGTCCGCGACGCGCTGGCCTACGGCGTGAAGGTCACCGGCTGCACGGTGCACTGGGCCGACGCCGGGGTGGACACGGGCCCCATCATCGCGCAGGAAGCCGTGGCGGTCGGGGACGGCGAGAGCGAGGAATCCCTGCACGAGCGAATCAAAGTGGTGGAACGCCGGCTTCTGGTCTCCACGCTCGCTTCCCTCGCCGCGGCCCACACCCCGCCTGACTTCGCTGCCTGATAGCGCTGCCTGGTTTCCCCCTTCTGCCTGGTGTCTCCCTTCCTGACTTCCCCGGCCGCCTGGCGGCGTTCGCGGCCAAACCAAGTGGTCGGACCCGCAAAACTGAGTACACGTTCCGAAAGTCAGGTACTGCAGGGCCAAAGACAGGTATTTCCGAGCCGGTGCAAGTAGTGAAATGGGCAATAGTCTGACGCAGTCTCATTCATTCGTTGCATCTCCGGGGGTTCTTCATGTCTCGATTCAGCCTTGCCAAAACAAGTCCAAAAGTCCTGTGTCTCACTGCGGCGCTCGTTCTCGGAACGGGCGCTGTTTCTGCTGCCATCGCCGCCACTCCAACGTCGGGAACGGGCGAAATCAAGGGGTGCTTCAACAACAACAACGGCGGTGAGCTGCGGGTACTCCCCGCGGGCGCCTCGTGCGATTCCAAGAAGGAAACCGCAATCTCCTGGAACGCCCAAGGCATTCAGGGTATCCAGGGCATCGCCGGTGCCCAGGGGATCCAGGGACTGCCCGGGGTGAAGGGCGACACCGGCGCCACGGGCGAAACGGGTGCCACGGGGGCAACCGGTGAAACGGGCGCCACGGGGGAGACCGGTGCCATGGGCGAGACGGGTGCCACGGGCGCCACCGGTGAAACGGGTGCCCAGGGCGAGAAGGGCGACACCGGCGACAAGGGCGATACCGGTGCCACAGGTGAGACGGGTGCCGTAGGTGCCACAGGCGAGACGGGTGCCCAAGGCGTCCAAGGCGTCCAAGGCGAGAAGGGCGATACCGGTGACAAGGGAGACACCGGCGCCACGGGCACTGCCGGGGCCGCCGGACTTCAGGGCGAGACGGGTGCCACCGGTGCAATCGGTGCGGCCGGACCCATGGGTGCCATCGGACCGGTCGGCCCTGCAGGGGCCAAGGGCGAGAGGGGTGCCACCGGCGCCACCGGTGCCGCAGCGTCCACCAGTGTGAGCGTCGCATCGGCCAGCGGCTCAACGCTTACGGTCGTCGCCAGTTGCCCGGCCGGCGACGTCGCCACCGGCGGTGGCTTCACGATCAACAGCGGCAACGGCAACCAGGTCGTGGCCAGCCAGCCGGTCGTGGGCGGATCGGGTCAGCCCACCGGCTGGTCCGTCACCCAGCTCAAGGCAAACCTGCTCTCGGTGTCGGTGACCTGCATCCAGTAGCCGGGGGATCGGACCACAGACGACGGCGCCCCTCACCTGTCCCAGGTGAGGGGCGCCGTCGTAATTTGGCGCGTTACTCGAGCCGGCGCTGCTTGGTCTCCGGGGCGAAGAACGCCATCCACAGCACGGAGAGCAGCACGAGGCCGCCGGCCAGGGCGAACGACGTCGCGAGCCCCAGCTCCGGCCACAGGAAGGCCGCGAAAATCAGCGGGCCGAACCCGGCGCCGAGCCGGGAGAACGTCGAGGCCCAGCCGAAGCCGGAGCCGCGCAGCTCCGTGGGGTAGAGCTCGGAGACGTAGGCATAGAGCACCGGGATGGCCACCTGCACCACGAAGCCGAACACCAGGAGCCAGAACACGGCGGCGGTGGGAATGTCCACCACGATCGCCACGATCACCAGCGTCAGCGCGGACAGCGGTCCGGTGATCGCCAGGATCCACTTGCGGCCCACCCGCTCCACCAGCAGGGCGGCCACCACCACGCCCAGGAGTCCGACGGCGGCCATCGACGCCGTGGTCAGGAAGGCCTTGTACTCCTCGAAACCGGCGCCGATCAGGATCCTCGGCATCCACGTCAGCGACAGGTAGTACACGAGCAGGATGCTGAAGAAGAGGGCCCATGCCGCCGTCGTGATCTTCCAGTTGAACTGCCAGAGGGCGCGCAACTGCGTCCACGCGCTCCCTGCCGAGAGGCGTGGTGCATCCTGCGGCGCGGGCAGGCTGTAGACGCGGGCCTCGGCGCCGGTGGCCTGGACCAGGCCGTCGATCACCTTGGCGGCCTCGTCGCGGCGGCCCTTGCGGATCAGGAACAGCGGGGATTCGGGCACGCTGCGGCGGATCCAGAACACCAGCAGCGCCGGGAGCACCATGACCAGCATGGTCAGGCGCCAGTCCGCGAAGGCCGCGACCAGCCCGGCGGAGACAAAACCGCAGAGGGCCGCGCCGATCGGCCACCAGCCGTCCATCGCGGTAAGTACCCGGCCGCGCTGTTTGCGCGGGGTGAACTCGCCCACCAGCGCGTAGTCCACCGGGATGCAGCCGCCCAGACCGAACCCGGCCAGGAACCGGAACACGACGAACCACATGAAGTCGGGGGAGAAGGCCCCGAGCACGGTGAAGATGGAGAAAATCAGCAGGGTCGCGGTGAAGGCCTTCTTGCGGCCGATGGTGTCCGCGATGGTACCCCAGACAAACGCGCCCAGGGCCATGCCAATGAGGTTCGCCGCGCCGATCCAGGCGGCATCGCCCGGGCTCAGCGACCAGTGCTTTGACAGCAACGGAATGAGGATGCCGTTCAGGGTGACATCCCAGGCATCGAACATGAAGCCCAGTCCGCCGATGAGGAAGATCCGGCCTTGGACCTTCCACCGCCACGGCAGTTCCTGGACCACCTGTTCGCCGCTGGGCACAGTGGTGTACGTGTTCATCTTGGCCTCCTGTGAAAACTCTACGTGGCCGGGCCGCGGCCCGCGTGCTTCACACTCCGGCGTGCGGGAGGGCCCGGCGCCGGGACGCGATAAACTGGCCGCATCCCCACCACCCGCGGCCCCGCCGCGATATAAGACGGAGACTTTTGTGAGCTTCACGCAGCTTGACCGTGTATCCATCGACCGAGTTCCCATCCACCGGGCACTGATTTCGGTCTACGACAAGACCGGTCTGGAGGAGCTCGCTCAAGGCCTGCACGCCGCCGGTGTCAAGATCGTCTCCACCGGCTCCACGGCCAAGAAGATCGCCGCCGCGGGCATCCCCGTGCAGGAAGTCGAGGAAGTCACCGGCTCCCCGGAAATGCTGGACGGCCGCGTCAAGACCCTGCACCCGCGCGTGCACGGCGGCATCCTCGCGGACCGCCGCGTCCCGGCCCACATGCAGACCCTGGCGGACATGGAGATCGAGCCCTTCGACCTCGTCGTCGTCAACCTCTACCCCTTCGTGGAGACCGTGAAGTCCGGTGCCGCGCCGGACGACGTCGTCGAACAGATCGACATCGGGGGCCCCGCGATGGTGCGCTCCGCCGCGAAGAACCACGCCGCCGTCGCCATAGTGGTGGACCCGGCATCGTACGGTGCCGTGGTGGAGGCAGCCGCCTCGGGCGGTTTTGACCTGAATACGCGCCGCCGGCTCGCCGCCAAGGCGTTCGCGCACACCGCGGCCTACGACACCGCTGTGGCCACCTGGACAGCCAGCCAGTTCCGCGACGAGGACGGCGACGGCGTGATCGACTGGCCCGCCTACGCAGGCCTGGCCCTGGAACGCTCCGAGGTGCTCCGCTACGGCGAAAACCCGCACCAGCAGGCCGCACTGTACGTGGACAAGGCCGCGCCGGCCGGCATCGCCCAGGCCGACCAGCTGCACGGCAAGGCCATGAGCTACAACAACTTCGTCGACGCCGACGCCGCCCTGCGCGCCGCCTTCGACTTCTCCGAGCCCGCCGTCGCCATCATCAAACACGCCAACCCGTGCGGCGTGGCCGTCGGTTCCGCGTCCGCGGCCGACCCGATCGCCGACGCCCACGCCAAGGCCCACGCCTGCGATCCCGTGTCCGCGTTCGGCGGCGTCATCGCCGCGAACCGCACGGTCACCGCCGGGATGGCACGGACCGTCGCCGGCATCTTCACGGAGGTCGTCATCGCGCCGGGCTTCGACGACGAGGCAGTGGAGATCCTGTCCAAGAAGAAGAACATCCGCCTCCTGGCCCTCCCGAACGGCTACGGCCGCTACCCGACCGAGTTCCGCCAGGTCTCCGGCGGCATGCTGGTGCAGGCCACGGACAAGGTCGACGCCGACGGCGACACCCCTGCGAACTGGACCCTGGCCGCGGGCGACGCCGCCGACGCCGCCACCCTGGCCGACCTCGCGTTCGCCTGGACCGCGTGCCGCGCGGCGAAGTCCAACGCCATTCTGCTCGCGGACAACGGTGCCGCCGTCGGCATCGGGATGGGCCAGGTCAACCGGCTCGATTCCTGCAAGCTCGCGGTCGAGCGCGCCAACACCCTCGGCGTCACCGTGGAGTCCGACGTTGACGCTGCCGGCGGTGCGGCCGGTACCGACGCATCCGAAGCCCCCGAGCGTGCCCGCGGCGCGGTGGCGGCCTCGGACGCGTTCTTCCCGTTCGCCGACGGACTGCAGATCCTGGTCGACGCCGGCGTGCGCGCCGTCGTCCAGCCCGGCGGCTCCGTCCGGGACGAGGAAGTCATCGCCGCAGCCAACGCCGCCGGCATCACCATGTACTTCACGGGAGCCCGCCACTTCTTCCACTAGGGCTCCACCTCTCGGGCTGCGGTTCGCGCACAAGGGACCCGCGCGAGGGGCCCGCACTGGAGACCCCCGCACAAGAGACCCCCGCACAAAAAATGGACATGCCCTCGCTATCCGGGGGACATGTCCATTTTTTGTGCCATCGAGTGGGCTGGTGGCCGGACCGCGGGACATGCCCACTCTTTCCGCGGGACATGCTCATTCTTCGCGGCAAGGAGTGGGCATATGGGGTATATGTCCAGGCTTCGGAGTGTGGGGAGGGCATGTCCAGCGGGCCGGGGGCGATCCGCTGTCGCACACAAAGCCAGCGCGGGGCCACTGCGTCCTCCCCACTGCTGAAGATGGGACGCAATGACCCCGCGCTGGGGTAAACAGGGTAGGCAGGGGAAACAAGCCAAGCTGCACGGGCCCCGCGAACGGAGCACGGGCCCCGCGAACGGAGCACGGGCCCCGCGAACGGAGCACGGGCCCCGCGAACGGAGCACGGGCCCCGCGAACGGAGCCCGTGCCCTCAGGTTAGGAAGCGGCCGCCGTGGTGTAGGCCTGCTGGATCACGCTGCCCCAGTACGGGCCGTACATCTTGGTGGAGTTGCTGCCGTAGCCGTAGCTGTTGATCGAGTTCTGGTAGCCGGAGGCGCTGGTGCCGATGAACCACGGACCGCCTGAGGAACCGCCGGTCATGTTGCAGGGGATCCCCTGGGTGTTGAACTGCGGGTTGTAGGGATCGTTCGTGGCGGTGCCGGAGCAGCTCTTGAGGGACTCACCGTTGAAGGGCGCGGCGGCGGGGTAGCCGAATGACTTGTAGCTCAGGCCGCGGGCGGCGTTGAACTGCAGCCCGGAGCCGCCGACGACGTCGCTCAGGTACTGGCCGTTGAGCGTGGACATGACGGCGAAGCCGGTGTCGTAGGTCATGTCACCCGAGGAGCTCCACTGGGTGGGGGCGTAGAGGGCCTTGGCCGTCCACTTGCCGTAGGGGGCCGCGCCGTTCAGGTACGCCGGGACGAACGTGAACTTGGTGGCGAAGGCGCCCGGGCCCTCATTCACGCAGTGCCCGGCCGTGGAGACCGTGCTCTTGTTGCCGGAGGAGACCGAGTTGCCGGAGCAGACGTAGTTCGTCCCGCCGAGGGTGAAGAAGACCTTGCCGATGTGCGGGACGGGGTTCTCGCTCGCATTGGTCTTGGTCTGGAGCGTCTGGGACTGCAGCTTGGGAGCCGCGGCCTCGACCTTGCTCGGCGCGCCCGTTTCCGCCGGGCCCCTGGCCGCGGAGGCCTTGCCATTGCGCTTCATGGCCCTGTCGGCTAGGACGTCGCCGGGGACGGCGCTGCGCATGCGTTCCGCGGTCCAGTAGTCGGCCGCGCCCGTCTCGGTGACGGCGTGGCTGGCGACATCGGAGGCGGAAACCGGTGCCTTGGCCGGTGCGGGGGAGGCCGTGGCCGCCCCCGCGGCACTCAAGGCCAGCAGCGCGGCGGCCGAAAGAGTCAGCAGGCTGGTGGCCAGAGTCTTGGGTGTTCTCATGGGTGTCCTAACCGGTGGAAAAGCGGGGCGGCCGCTGTTGGCGGCCGCTGGATGGAACGAAACTACGGCAATTTGACTAACCTGTAAAGTCGCTTGTCAATTTTTGTTATGCCGCGTCGGGATGTCACTCAGCCGTCCGCGCACGACGCCGGTAGGCGCCAACGGGGGCACCTCGGGTAAGTTAGGGGGTGTTGAGATAACACAAGATTCCGGAAATACCCAGACCTTCAGGGAGACGCCCGCGCAATGGCAAAGATTATCTATACCCACACCGACGAAGCGCCGATGCTGGCCACCTATTCGTTCTTGCCGATCATTGAGGCGTTCGCCTCGACGGCCGGTGTGGAAGTGGAGACCCGCGACATCTCGCTGGCCGGCCGCATCATCGCCGTGTTCGGCGACTACCTCACCGAAGAGCAGCGCGTCAGCGACGCCCTCGCCGAGCTTGGTGCCCTCGCCAAGACGCCCGAAGCCAACATCATCAAGCTGCCCAACATCAGCGCCTCCGTGCCCCAGCTGAAGGCCGCCATCGCCGAACTCCAGGGCCACGGCTACGCGCTGCCGGACTACCCGGACAACCCCTCCTCGGACGAGGAAACGGACATCCGGTCCCGCTACGACAAGATCAAGGGCTCCGCCGTGAACCCGGTCCTGCGCGAAGGCAACTCGGACCGCCGCGCCCCGCTCTCGGTCAAGAACTACGCCCGCCAGAACCCGCACAGCATGGGCGCCTGGACGCCGGAGTCCAAGACCAATGTGGCCCACATGGACGCCGACGACTTCCGCTCGAACGAGCTGTCCGTGGTGATCGAGGCCGACACCAACATCAAGATCCAGCTCGTCAAGGAAGACGGCACCGTCAAGGTCCTCAAGCGTGCCTTCCCGGTCCTGGCCGGCGAGGTCATCGACGGCACCGTGATGCGTGCCGCGGCCCTGGACGCGTTCCTCGCAGCCCAGGTTGCACGGGCCAAGAACGAGGGCGTGCTGTTCTCGGCCCACCTCAAGGCCACCATGATGAAGGTCTCGGACCCCATCATCTTCGGCCACGTCGTCAAGGCCTACTTCGCGGACCTCTTCGCCACCTACGGTGAGCAGATCGCCGCCGCCGGCCTCAGCCCCAACAACGGCCTTGCCTCCATCCTCAACGGCCTCGAGGACCTGCCGGAGGAGATTCGCGGCGACGTCCAGGCAGCCATCGAAAAGGGCCTCAACGACGGCCCCGAACTCGCGATGGTCGATTCCGACAAGGGCATCACCAACCTGCACGTGCCCTCCGACGTCATTGTCGACGCCTCGATGCCGGCCATGATCCGCAGCTCGGGCCACATGTGGGGCCGCGATGGCCAGGAAGCCGATACGCTCGCCGTCCTCCCGGACAGCAGCTACGCCGGCATCTACCAAGTCGTGATTGACGACTGCCGCGCCCACGGGGCCTTCGATCCCACCACCATGGGCACCGTCCCGAACGTCGGCCTCATGGCCCAGGCCGCCGAGGAATACGGCAGCCACGACAAGACGTTCGAGATCCAGTCCGCCGGCACCGTCCAGATCGTCGACGACGCCGGCACCGTGCTGATCGAGCACAAGGTTGCCCCGGGCGACATCTGGCGCGCCTGCCAGACGAAGGACGTGCCGATCCGCGACTGGGTGAAGCTGGCCGTCACCCGTGCCCGCGCCTCCGCCACGCCCGCCGTCTTCTGGCTGGACAAGGGCCGCGCGCACGACGCCCGGATGATCGCCAAGGTGGAGGAATACCTCAAGGACCACGACACCGAGGGCCTGGAAATCGCCATCATGTCCCCGGACGAGGCGACGGCCTTCACGGTGGAACGCCTCCGCAAGGGCGAGGACACCATCTCGGTGACCGGGAACGTGCTCCGCGACTACCTCACCGACCTCTTCCCGATCCTGGAACTGGGCACCAGCGCCAAGATGCTGTCGGTGGTGCCGCTGATCAACGGTGGCGGCCTGTTCGAGACCGGCGCCGGCGGGTCCGCCCCGAAGCACGTCCAGCAGTTGCTCAAGGAAAACCACCTGCGCTGGGACAGCCTGGGTGAATTCCTTGCACTGGCCGTCAGCTTCGAGCACCTCGCCACCAGCACCGGCAACGCCCGCGCCCAGGTCCTGGCCGACACCCTGGACCGTGCCACCGGAACGTTCCTGCTCGAGGACAAGTCCCCGAAGCGCAAGGCCGGCGAGCTGGACAACCGCGGCAGCCACTTCTACCTGGCCAAGTTCTGGGCCCAGGAACTGGCCAGCCAGAACGACGACGCCGAGCTGGCCGCGGCCTTCGCCGCCGTTTCTGACGCGCTGAACTCCAACGAGGACACCATCACCGGCGAACTCCTGGCCGTGCAGGGTTCCCCGGTGGACCTTGGCGGGTACTACCGGCCGGATGCGGCCAAGGCCGCAGCGGTCATGCGCCCGTCGGCGAAGTTCAGCGAAGTGCTTTCGACGCTGACCAAGTAGTCCCAGCCGCAGCGCTCCGGCAGCGCGGCAGGTCGCCACGCAGAACGCCCCGTCTCCCGAAAGGGAGGCGGGGCGTTCCGCTGTCCGCCCGCCGGAGCAAACAAACCAGCCAGATCAGTGCGAACGTCCGGTCAGCGCCGCTGGTCGTGGCCGAAGGGCGGCTCGGGGGCGAGGTCGGGATCGGCGTCCACGCGCTCGAACGCGGGCTCCGCGCCATATCCCACTTCTTCTTGGAGCGGCACGGCGGTGGTGGCGCCCGGAGCGACTCCGTCCACGCGTCCGCGCCAGCCGCCCGTCTCGGCCCCCCGTTCTTCGATAAACTGCTTGAATTTCTTCAGGTCGGCAGCAACCTGACGGGAGTCAAGGCCGATTGCGGCGCCGATCTTTTCCGCCGCCGAGTCCGGCTCCCAGGTCAGCTCGACGTTGACCTTCGTTGCGGCCTCGCCGAGGTCCTCGAACCAGACGGTGCCGGCGTTCCGCGGTTCATCAAGGCTCTCCCACGACACGCGCTGGTCCGGTTCCTGCGTGGTGATCCGCGCATCGTACTCACGCCGGACTCCACCGATGCTGGTCTTGAAATGGACAGTGGTGTCATCCAGCTGATTAACCGATTCCACGCCGCTCATGAAGTGCGGAAATTCCTCGAATTGCGTCCACTGGTTGTAGGCCTGGCTTAGCGGAACATTGACTTCGATGGATTCCTGAACTGTTGCCATGCAGGCGCCACTCCTTCGATTGGCGGACCGCAGTCCGCGATTCTTGTCGTTGACCGGCATCAAGCCGTTCCTCCACGCTAGCGGGCCTCCGCCGAAAAGGTAAGCAGGCTGACGATAGTGACGGCGGAGGCGCCGCGTTCGGTATGCGGGGAGGCCGATGCCGGTCGCGGCCTCATGTGTCGTGGAATCCCGTGCGGCAGCAAGGTAAGCGGCGCGCCTTAGCCCTTACCCTTCCCTTTGTCCCTCGACTTCCCCTTTCCGGCCGGGGCCGGGGCCGGGGCCGGGGCGACGGCGGCCGGGGCCGTCCGCGCGGCAGCGACCTGGGCTGCTGCCTGAGCCGCGGCAGCCTGCTCAGCCGCTGCTTTGTCGGCCGCCGCTTTGTCAGCCGCTGCTTTTTCTGCAGCCTTGCGGGCCGCCTCGGCCGCCTGCTGCGCGGTAAGGTCCGCCCGGACGGCGTCAATCGATGACTTGATGCTCTGGTGGCGTCTGAAGGACACCTCGCCGCTCGCGGCGACGGCATCCAGCCGGGTCAGCAGCTCGTCAAGGTGCTTCAGGGAACCCTCCGGGTCGTTGGCGGCTGCAGCCTCGCTGACAGCCAGGACTTCGGATTGCAGTTGCCGGGCCGCGCCGCTGCCCAGTTCGGGGGCCGGGGAGCCGCAGCCGGCCAAAGCCCCGGCGGCCAGCAGTCCGGCGAGGAGGCTGGCGGTCATCCGATACCTGACCCGGCCGCGGTCTTGCCCGGCGGTTTGCGAATCGCTCACGGTTCCACGCCCTTCTGCAGTTCCCTCAGGTGATCGCCGAGTGGTCCGGTGACGGTGGGGTAGGGGACGACGTCGGGCGCGGCGGGGGCGGACAGGGCGACCGCGATCGTCGCCACGAGGGCAAGGACTGCCAGCACGGCGAGCAGCACGGCCACGCGGGTGCGGGGCCGTGCCCGGAGGAACCATGCGGCCCCGCGCGACACGGAGCGGCGGCGGCGCGGGCGCAGCGGCAGGGCATCCGGGTCCAGCAAGTTCAGGTGGCGTGTTCCCGACGCCGCAGCCGTTGCGGCTCCGGGCCTGGGTGGGCGGGGCCGCCTTGCCGGCGGGGCCGGGAGGACCCGGGTGGGTTCCGCTGTGACCGGTCCCGGCAGGGATCCGGGGGAAACGAGGGCAACACGGAAGGCTGCCTCGAGCTCGGCCGCCGCGGGGCGGTCCAACGGGTCCAGGACTGTCATGGCCTGGATGAGCCGGGCCCACTCCTCGGGCACGGAGTCCGGAATGACAGGGGCGCGGTGCAGGCGGGCGACGGCGGATTCGACGGCGCTGCCCGGGTACTCCACCTCGCCCTTGAGGCATTCGAGCAGGACCAGGCCCAGCGAGTAGATATCGCTCGCCGGACCGAGGTCGGCCCCGCGGGCCTGTTCGGGGCTGAGGTAGGCGGCGGTTCCGACCATGGTTCCGGTGGCCGTCAGCCGGGTCCCGTCGATGATCCGGGCGATGCCGAAGTCTGTGAGCTTGGGCCGAAGCGGCTCTCCCGGCCGGACCGGCACCAGGAGGATGTTGGCGGGCTTGATGTCCCGGTGGACAATGCCGAGGCTGTGGACATAGGCGAGGGCATCGGCGATCCCGGCGCCCACCACGGCCAACTCGGCCAGCGGCAGGGGACTGTGGCGGATCCGGGCCCGCAGATCCTGGCCGTCCACGAGCTCCATGGTCAGGAAGGGCCGGGGCTCCTCGGGGATCCGGGTGTCCGTCCCGGCGTCGAACAGCGTGACCAGGCTTGGATGATTCAGGGTGGCCAGCAGCTCGATCTCCGCTTCCTGGCGGCGAAGCTCGTCGGGATCGGCCGATTGCGGTGCAAAGAGTTTCAGAGCGACGTCCCGGCCAAGGTTCAGGTCCTTGGCCGTGTAGACCGACGCCATGCCGCCCCGGCCAATCACCTCCCCCAGCTGATAGCGGCCGCCCAAGGGCTCCGCCGTGATGCTGTTGGGCGAACTGTTCACGATGTCCCCGTATCTTCCGTGTGCGCACCGACGGCGCACCTAAAGAATGATAAGGGTAATTAGTATCCGCTTCTGTTCAGAGTGGCGCGCCGGTCCCGGTATCGAGGCGTATTCCCTCACCGGCCGGCCACCCGCGGGCGCCCCCGCCGGAGCGTGCCGTTCGGTCCCCCAGCGGACCCAACGACCTCGCTCCGGCGGTACAGGACCTTCATGGGAGCGGTGGCATGCGCTAGGGCGGGCGGGGCTTGCAGCCGGGCCTGGGCTGCGGACCGGAGTACTCCGGGTGGACGGGCGCTGACGGGGTCAGGCTGGCGGGAATTGGGGTGCCGGAAACCCGGCGGTGGACGGTCGTGTCCATGGGGGATTCTCCTGGGTGACTGTTGGCGGGCGGCAAAAGCAGCCCGACGGGCCGTGCTCTGCGGAGGCAGAGACGGCCCGACTAGTCAGGAGAAGAACCGGGATCAGCGCTAACGGCTGCGTACTCGTGCTGGAGCGGACCGCCGATGGCGTCGGCCACGATGGTGGGCAGGTAGAAGACCAGACTGGGCATCCACGCAGCCGTTCCGGCAGGCCCGCCGCCGGAGTGCCCGCTGCCGGACCCCGAGCCCGGAGCCGGCGGGAGTGCGTCAGGCGCAGGCAGTCCCGTGCCGCCATGCCACGGGCTCGGACCAGGGTTGCCGGAGGGAGCCGGCGGTTCACCGGTCCCGGCAGGGGGCTTGGCTGGCGGGGCAGCGCCGGACTGGATGGGTGCCGCGCCCCGGGGTTCAGGGATCAGCACAGCGGGATAGGCAACCGTGGCACCCGGTGAAGGAGATGCCGGGAAGGGACGTGCCGCCACGGTGCCGGTGGGAGCAGGCGCCGGCGGTTCAGCTGGTGCCGCGACGGCGGCGGTTGCTTTTGCGGCGCCCGGTGCCGATGCGCCATCGACGGCGGCCGGCGATCCCGCCGCGACGTCGCCGCCTGGCACGGTGCCGCCTGGAACGACGCCGCCTGGTGCCCCGGCCGCCGGGTCGCCGGGGAGCGGTGTTGCTGGAACCGGGGCCGCGGGGTCGCCGGGAAGCGGTGTTGCTGGAGCCGGAGCCGGGGCCGCGGGGTCGCCGGGAAGCGGTGTTGCTGGAGCCGGAGCCGGGGCCGCGGGGTCCATGACCGACGGATTGACGCCGGGAACCGGTACCGCAGGGTCCGCCACCGGCGGAACAACACCGGGAACCGGAACCGCAGGGTCCACCACCGGCGGAACAACACCGGGAGCCGGAACCACGGGGTCAACCACGGGCCCGGTTGCCGGCGGGGTGACTGCCGGCGCAGGGAGCGAAGTGTCGGGGATCGCCGGCGCAGGCGCAGAATCCGGTGCCTCCTGCCCGGGGGCGGGCGGTGGCGCGTCGGGAACGGCCGGTTCAGGGGCGGTGTCCGCGGGCCCGTTCGGGTCGGCGGAAACGACGTTCGAGGAAGCTGCTGCCGGCCCCGGAACAGCGCCCGCCGCCCAGGTGCCCGCCGGGACTGCGGGGATGTCCACGGAAACCACGCCGTCGAGGGAGGGAACAGGGAGGTCGTCGGCGTCCGAACAGGAGGCTGCGGATGCGCTCCCCCCGGCGTCGTCGGCCGTTCCATAGAACGCGCAGGCATCGTCCGCTTGAGCGGCAGTGCAGGTCAGCGTCAGCCACGCGGCGCCTGCGACGGCGGCCAAAAGTACGCGGCGCACGGGGCGCAGGGGGCGCAGGTTGCGGCCCGCGCGGGAGGGCGCTGCTGCAGGATCCATGCGCGCACCCCCGCTCCCGGAAGACTGGACAATTGCCTACAGGGTAAGTCGGCTCCAACAGGAGAGTCCAGAGCGGGGCCGAAACTGTAGGCATACCGAGACACTTGGAATGCGCCGGGTCCGGTGCCTGGGGCGTGGAAAGTGGGAGGGGGTTAGTGGGCGTCGTTGGGGTAGCTCACGCCGAGCTGCGCGCGTACGCCGTCGAAAAGCCGCATGGTGTTCAGGGAGTCCTCCAGCGGCATGACCGGGCTCTCGGTGAGGCCCTGCTGGATGCACCGCGTGACCTCACGGAGCTCGTAAGTGTAGCCGCGTCCCACCACGGTGAACTGCTCCGTCCGGGGCGCCTCGAAGCCGATCCGGACCAGCAGTTCCTTCGGGTTGTTGATGGAGCCCGGGCTCTGGAGGTAGCCCTTGGTGCCGGCGACGGTGGCCGTGCGGGGTCCGTAGGCCATTAGTGATGAGGTCAGTTGGGCCTGGGCGCCGTGGTGGTAACCGAGCGTCAGCGCATTCTGGGCGTCGACGCCGTCGTCGTTCAGCCAGCCTGTGGCGCTGACCGTCTGCGGGAACCCCAGGGTGCCGAGCGCCCAGAGCAGGGGATAGACCGTCATGTCCAGCAGGGCGCCGCCGCCGTCCTTGGGTGCCCAAAGCCGGGAACCGGGCGAGTACGGCGCCGGAAAGCCGAGGTCCGCGCCGACCCATTTCACCTCGCCGATCTCGCCCGAGGCAGCGATCTCGAACGCCCGCTGCATGCTGGGCAGGAACCGGCTCCACACGGCCTCCATCAGGAAGACGCCGTTGGTCCGGGCCGCCGCCATCAACTCGGCTGCTTCCCGGGCATTGATCGTGAGGGCCTTCTCGCAGAGCACGTGCTTGCCGGCGTTGAGGGCGGCGAGGGCTATTTTGTGATGGTGGGCGTGCGGGGTGGCGATGTAGACGACGTCGACGGCGTCATTGGCGAGCAAGCGGGCGTAGCCACTGACGCCGTCCTGGTCACCGTAGGCGTGGACAAAGCCGTAGTCGGCCGCGAACGCGTCCGCGGCCGCTTGTGTGCGGGAGCTGACGGCGTACAGTTCCGCATCCGCCAGCAGCCCAAGGTCACGTGTGACCGAAGCGGCGATCCCGCCGGTGGCGATGACACCCCAGCGCAGCCTGGCACCGGTGGCTGTGCGGGGATCCTGGTCCGGCTGGCTGAACAGCCACGGCTTTGCGATGAGGGCAGACATGGTGCCATCTTCTCACCCAGGGGCGGACGGGCCGCGGTGTTGACCCCCCGGCATGGCGGAGGTTCGACGCGGGGATCCAGTCTCATGAAGTTCAGCCCCTGCGGCTCGACGCCGGAGCCGCGGGCGGGCCCCCAAGGCCTGCCCGCAGCTCCGACGCCGAAGTCCGCGCCGCCGGGCGGACCTCAGGGGGTCGGCCGCCCGCCGGATCTCATCAGGCGGTTCTCAGCCGGCCGGTCCTCAGCCGGTCAGGGCCGCCGTCGCACGGGTCCGGGCCGTTTCCTCCGTGAGCCGGCCCTGCTGGAGCCGGAAGCGTCGGTCCGTCTTGTTGGCCAGGGCACGGTCGTGGGTGACCACCAGGATGGTGGTGTTGTGGTCCCGGCTGAGCATGCTGAGCAGCTCGATGATGTGCTCACCGGTCTGCTCGTCCAGGTTGCCGGTGGGTTCATCGGCCAGGATCAGCTTGGGTTCGTTCGCCAGCGCCCGGGCGATCGCAACCCGCTGCTGCTCGCCGCCGGAAAGCCGGTTGATGCGCCGCCCGTGCTTGTCCGGATCGAGCTGGACCTGTTCGAGCAGCTGCCGGGCCCGCTCGGCCCGCGCCGCCTTCCGCACGCCGGAGAATTCCATCGGCAGCATCACGTTGTCCACAGCCGAAAGGTTCGGGATCAGGTTGAACTGCTGGAAGACGAAGCCGATGTCCCGGCGCCGGTAGTTGGTCAGTTTCCCGTCCGGCATGCTGGCCAGGCTCACGCCGTTGACCACCACGTCGCCGCTGGTTGGCTTGTCCAGCGCCCCGAGCAAGGAGAGCAGGGTGCTCTTGCCGCTGCCGCTCTTGCCCACGATCGAGGCCAGCGTGCCTTGCTCGAGCTCGAAGCTGACATCGTTGACCGGCTTGATGGTCCGGTCGCCGGACTTGAACGTGCGGACCAGGTTCTTGACTTCGATCATGGCTATTCTCCTCGGAGGACTTCGATGGGACGGATGCGGGCGGTCAGCAGGGCCGGGACGAGCGCGCCGATGATGGCGACGCCGAAAACCGCGGCGATGCCCGCGGCAATGACACCGGGGGAGGCGCTCGCCGTCACGGAGGTCAGCAGCTGGCTGGCCCCGCCCAGCGGGCCGCCCGCCCCGCCGGGGAACCCGCCAGGGCCGCCGCGCTGGCCGGTGGCCGCCGCGTTCGTGCTGCTGCTTGAGCTGATGAGGGCGCTGGCGATGCCGCCGCTTGCCAGGGAGGCGACGGCGGCGCCCACCACGCTGCCGAGGGCCACCAGCACGAGGGCCTCCAGCACAAACTGCAGGCCGATGGTGCGGTTCGGGGCGCCGATGGCCTTCAGGACACCGATCTCGCGGCGGCGTTCACGGACCAGCATGACCACGATCAGGAGGATGATCAGGCCGGCGGTGCCAAGGGCCGCGACGAAGGCGATGAAGGAAATGTTCTTGACGCTGTCCAGCGAGCTGACGGCGGTCTGAAGGTTCCGCTGGCCCTGGGTGACGTCGGCCTTGTCGGAGCCCAGCGCCGCCTGCAGGGCGGTCTTGGCGGCATCGACGTTGTCCATGCTGTTGACCGTGACGATCATGGTGGAGAGTTCGTCCGGCAGCGCGGCGAGGGTCTGGGCGGCCGGCAGCGTCACGTAGAGCGCATTGTTGCCGAACGCGGTCCCGGCGTCGAACAGCCCCTGGACGGTGAAGGTTTTATCACCGATGGTGAACGTCGAGCCCACGCTGAGACCGTTCTTGGTGGCCAGGGTGGTGCCCAGCAGGGCGCCGGTGGACGCGGCGGTGTAGTTGCCCAGGCCGGTGCCCTGCGTCAGCTGCAGGGCCCTGCCGGTGGAGTCCACCTCGGCGCCGATGCCCGTTGCCGTGATGGGCAGCGAGAACGCAGGCGCGGCCTGCGCGGTGCTGCCAGTAGTGCCCGTGCTGCCGGTAGTGCCGGTGGCGCCGGTACCAGCTTGGTTACGGTTGCCGAGGGTGCCGGCGTCGACGGCGGCCGTGAGGCTCGTGGTGACGGAGGTGGCCGACTGCCCGCCCGGTCCGCCTTGGCCAGTCCGCCCTGACGCGGCCTCGGCGGCAATGTCAGCGGCGTTGCGCAGGCGCAGCGCCTTGGTGCCGACCACACTGCTGACGTTGGGGACGGCCGCCGCCGTGGCCGCCTGGGCGGAGGTCAGCGGCTCGCCTCCGCCCTCGAACCCCTGGCCGCCGGCGGGGTTCACGGTCAGGACCGTGCCCACCGAGGCGTTCAGCTCGGCAACCTTGCCGGTGACAGCCTGGTTGGCCACGAGCATGGCCAGGGCAAGCCCAATGGCTACGGCCAGCACCGCCACCACAGCGGCGGTCCTGACCTTGTTTCGAAAGGCGTTGCCTACACTCCGGGCAAGAACGCTCACGGTGCTCCTAATTTTTCTTGGGTATCTCTGGGGGACCTCTTGCCGGACCCGATGCCCGGCGCTGGTCCCACAGTGGTACGGGCCGCTGTGCGAACCTCCCCGCAAAGCTATGTCTCCGCTGTGAAGCGCCTCGCCCCAGGCAAAGTCATTCGCAAGGTCCCAGCCGGCGCACCCCAGCCAAGATCACCGCCAGCGCATCACGGCCAACGCAAAAGCCCCGGCCCTCCCTTGCGGGAGAGCCGGGGCTCTATGCTCTGGCGCGGCCGGTGAACCGGGCGCTTAGAAGGGAACTACTGCTTGGTGATCGGGCCGAGGACCGGATCGTTCTCGTACGCCGTGTGGACGTTGTCCTTGGTGACGATGACCGGTTCCAGCAGGTAGGCGGGAACAACCTTGACCGTGTTGTTGTAGGACTTGTCGTCGTTGATCTCAGGCGTCTTGCCTGCCTGAATGTCGTTGACCATGACGATCGAGTGCTCAACGAGCGCGCGGGTGTCCTTGTTGATGGTGGAGTACTGCTCGCCCGCCATGATGGACTTGACCGACTCAACCTCGGAGTCCTGACCGGTGACAATCGGAAGCGGCTTGCCGGCAGCCTTGACGGAGGTCAGGATCGCGCGGGCCAGAGTGTCGTTCGGGGACAGTACGCCATCAAGCGGGGCGGTGCCGTAGGTTCCGGCGAGCAGGGTGTCCATGCGCTTCTGGGCGTTCTCTGCCTTCCAGCCCTGGGTCACAGCCTGCTCGAAGCTCGTCTGGCCGGAGAGGACCTTGAGGGTGCCGTCGTCGATCTTCGGCTTCAGGACGCTCATGGCGCCGTCGAAGAAGACCTTCGCGTTGGCGTCATCAGGGGAACCTGCGAAGAGCTCGATGTTGTACGGGCCTTCCGGCTTCTTGCCCTTCATGCCGTCCAGCAGCGCCTTGCCCTGGAGTTCACCGACCTTGAAGTTGTCGTAGGCCACGTAGTAGTCCACGTTCGGGGTGTTCAGCAGCAGACGGTCGTACGCGATGATCGTTGCGCCGGCGTCCTTGGCCTGCTGGAGCTGGGTGCCCAGCTGTGCACCGTCGATGGCGCCGACGATGATGACCTTGTCGCCCTTGGTAATCATGGCGCTGATCTGGTTCTGCTGCTCCGAGACGCCGCCGTTGGCGAACTGCACGTCCGGCTTGTAGCCGGCCTTGGTGAGGCCGTCGTTGAACAGCTGCTCGGCCAGGACCCAGTTTTCGGAGGTCTTCTGGGGGAGTGCGACGCCGATCGCGGAGCCCTTCGGGAATGCTTCGCCTCCAGTGGAGGAACCGCTGGTGGTTCCGGTGTCGGAACGGCCGCAGGCTGTCAGCGCCAGTGCCGCAATAGCAGCGATTGCTGCTGCCTTTCCTGCTTTACCAATCATTCGCATTGCTTGGTTCACTTTCTTTTGGTGGTGTGCGGAGAATCGTGGGGTTGGGAACCGTGGGAGGGGGTCAGATCCCCCTCGAGATGACCTCTTTGGTCTGGGTGGTCTCGTCGGCCTTGATCTCGCTGCTGCGGCCGAAGTTCTTCATCAGCATGCCGACGATCGATTTCTTGCCCTGGGTCTTGTTGTAGACGTCGAAGGCGACGGCGATCAGGAGAACGAGGCCCTTGATGATCTGGGTGAGGTCGGCGCCGACGCCAAGCAGCTGCAGGCCGTTGTTCAGGACGGCCATGACCAGACCGCCGATGATCGAGCCGATCACGGTGCCCACGCCGCCGGTGACGGCGGCGCCGCCGATGAAGACGGCCGCGATGGCGTCCAGTTCCCAGCCGACGCCGTCGAACGGTCCCGAAGCGGTGGAGCGGCCGACGAAGATCATGCCGGCGAGGCCGGCCAGGAAGGACATGTTCATCATGACCAGGAAGTTGACCTTCTTGGACTGGACCCCGGAGAGCTCCGCAGCGTGGCGGTTGCCGCCGACTGCGTAGATGTGGCGGCCGATGACGGTCTTGGAGGAGATGAAGCCGTAGACGATGATGAGGACGGCGAGGATCAGGCCCGGAACCGGGAAGGACGTGCCCGGCCGGCCGGTGGCGAAGAGGTACGTCGCGTAGAGGATGGCGCCGCAGACCAGCACCAGTTTCAGGACCATGACCCAGGTTTCAGGGACCTCGGCGCCGAGCTTCTTGGCGTTGCGGCGGGACCGGATCTCGCTGAAGATCACGAACGCGACGGCGAGCAGGCCGATCAGCATGGTGGGGTTGTTGTAGCCGGTCTTCGGGCCGAGCTCGGCCAGGTAGCCGGAGCCGATGTACTGGAAATCCGCCGGAACCGGGATGGTGTTCGACTTGCCGACGAACTGGTTGGCGCCGCGGAAGATCAGCATGCCGGACAGCGTCACGATGAACGCGGGAATGCCGACGTAGGCCACCCAGAATCCCTGCCAGGCCCCGATCAGGACGCCGAGCCCGAGCCCCATCAGGACGCCGATGTACCAAGGCAGGCCCCAGTCGCGGATGAAGAGTGACACGCAGACACCCACGAAGGCCGCGACGGAACCGACCGAGAGGTCGATGTGCCCGGCGATGATGACCAGCACCATGCCGATGGCGAGGATCAGGATGTAGGAGTTGCCGTTGAAGAGGTTGATGACGTTGCCCGATGTGAGCGTGCGGCCCTCCGTGAAAATCTCGAAGAACACGATCAGCGCAACCAGGGCGAAGATCATGCCGAATTGGCGGGTGTTGCCGCCAAAGAGCTTCTTGAGCGCGTTCATTGTTTCAGTCCTTGTTTCCGGAGTGTTCGGATTGTTCTGGTTTGTCCCAAAGGGTCAAGCGGTCTTGCGGGCGGACGTCATGAGTTTCATGAGGCTTTCCTGGCTGGCTTCGTCCTTGTTCAGGACGCCGGTGATGGCGCCTTCGAAAATCGTGTAGATCCGGTCCGAGAGGCCCAGCAGCTCGGGCAGCTCCGAGGAAATGACGATCACGGCCTTGCCCTCGTTGGCCAGCTTCTGGATGATGCCGTAGATCTCGTACTTGGCCCCGACATCGATCCCGCGGGTGGGCTCGTCCAGGATCAGCACGTCCGGGTCGGTGAACATCCATTTCGCCAGCACGACCTTCTGCTGGTTGCCGCCGGAGAGCTTTGCGACGCCTTCCTCCACGGAGGGCGTCTTGGTCCGCAGCGACTTCCGGTATTCCTCCGCGACGGCGTATTCCTTGTTGGCGTCCACCACGAAGTTCTTGCTGATCTTGCGCAGGTTTGCCGAGACCGTGGTGGCCTTGATGTCGTCCAGCAGGTTCAGGCCCAGGGACTTGCGGTCCTCGGTGACGTAGCCGAGCCCGGCGTCGATCGCCTGGCGGACGTTCTTGAGCTGCAGTTCCTTGCCGTCTTTGTAGACATGGCCCGAGATGAAGCGGCCGTACGAGCGCCCGAACACGGACCGGGCCAGTTCGGTGCGTCCGGCGCCCATCAGGCCCGCGAACCCGACGATCTCGCCGCGGCGGACGAAGAAGCTGGAGTTCTTGCAGACCAGGCGGTCCTGGATCTGCGGGTGCCCGACGTTCCAGTTCTTCACCTCGAAGAGGACATCGCCGATCTTCGGATCGTGGTCCGGGAACCGGGATTCCAGGGTCCGGCCCACCATGCCCTTGATGATGCGGTCCTCGTCGACGCCGTCGGCCTTGACGTTCAGGGTCTCGATCGACTTGCCGTCGCGGATGATCGTGATCTCATCGGCGATCTGTTCGATCTCGTTGAGCTTGTGCGAAATGATGATCGAGGTGATTCCGCGGCCCTTGAGGCCCAGCATAAGGTCCAGCAGGTGCTGGGAGTCGGACTCGTTCAGCGCCGCCGTGGGCTCGTCCAGGATCAGGAGCTTGACCGACTTGTTCAGGGCCTTGGCGATCTCGACCAGCTGCTGCTTGCCGACGCCGATCTCCTTGATGGGGGTCTCCGGGTCCTCGCGCAGCCCCACCCGTGCCAGCAGTTCGGTGGACCGGGTCCGGGCCTCGGCCCAGTCGATCACGCCGCGCTTGGTGGGCTCGTTGCCGAGGAAGATGTTCTCCATGATCGACAGCTCGGGGATGAGCGCGAGTTCCTGGTGGATGATCACGATGCCGGCGTGCTCGCTGGCCCGGATGTCCTTGAACTCCTGGACTTCGTTCTGGTAAACGATGTCCCCGGTGTACGTGCCGTAGGGGTATACGCCCGAGAGCACCTTCATCAGGGTCGATTTCCCGGCGCCGTTCTCACCGCAGATGGCGTGGATCTCGCCGGCCTTCACCCGCAGGCTCACATCGGCCAAAGCTTTAACGCCGGGGAATTCCTTGGTGATGGAGCGCATCTCGAGGATTAGCGGATCACTGTGCGTGTTGAGGGACGTCATCTGCCCTTACGCCTCCAATGCATGACTTCGTTGTCCGCCCCTGCAAACCGCAGGGCCGTCTGATGGAAAAGTAAACTGGATCACAGCCCTTGTCGTCAAGTCTTTAACGCAACAGGCACATAACGAAATGGTTAGTTTCGCCGGATCCCGGCGTGCTGGAAGACCAAAGCCGTGGCCCCGAGGGCCTCCGCCCGGTCGCCCAGGGAGGACATCGTGAGGGTGGTCGTCTCGCCAATGACCGGCACCGCGTGGCGGATCAGGCCACGCCGGATCGGGTCCAGCAGCAGCTGGCCAAGGCCCGCCAGCGGGCCGCCGACCACAATGACCTCGGGGTTGATCAGGTTCGCCACGTTGCCCAGCGCGCGCCCGACGGCGAGCCCGGCGTCGTCCACGACACGGAGCGTGGCGGAGTCCTTCTCCAGGGCCTTGCGAACGATGTCCCCGGGCGAGAGCGGCCGGTCCTCGCCGCGGCTCAGGAGCTCGATCATGGTGGTCGTGGAGGCGATGGTTTCCAGGCAGCCGCGGTTCCCGCAGCGGCAGATCAGCCCGTGCTCGTGGATGGTGGCATGGCCGATCTCACCGGTGATGCCGACGTTGCCGTAGTACGGGACGCCGTTGAGGATCAGCCCCGCGCCGATGCCCGAGCCTATCTTGAGGAACATCAGGTTGCTGATGCCGCTGTGCGGCCCCCAGGTGACCTCCGAGAGGGCGCCCAGGTTGGCGTCGTTGTCCACGAAGACGGGGAGTTCCAGCGCTTCCTCGAGGCGTCTGAGGATGTTGATGCCCACCCATTCGGGCAGGATCGCGCCTTGCGCCACGGTGCCGGTGCGGCGGTCGATCGGGCCGGGAATTCCGACGCCGGCACCCACCAGGGCGCTGCGTTCCACACCACTGTCCGTGAGCAGCCGGTCCAGCACGCCGACGGCGGCCTGGATGCCTTCCTCGGCGTGGTGGCCCAGGGGCAGCAGGACCGACTCTTCGGCGATCACGTGGTAACTCAGCGAGGCCAGCACGACGCGCAGGTGGCGCCGGCCGAAGTCGATCCCGACGGCGACGGCCCCGTTGCTGTTGAGCCGGACGTTCAGGGCGCGCCGCCCGGAACTGGTGATCGGTTCAGTCGAGGCGAGCCCGGCGTCCTGCATGATCTTGACGATGTTCGAGACCGTGGCTGTCGAAAGGCCGGTCTGGCGGGCCAGTTCCGCCTGGGTGGAAGGGCCCGCGAGGAGGCATTCGATGATCCGCTGCTGGTTCAAATGCCGGAGGGCGGACTGCGATCCGGGGTTCTTGGTTCGGCTCCTCGTTGAGCGCGTTGGTGAGGGCATGCTATGAAGCGTGACGCATTCGCGCCTTGTAGTCAAGAAGTTAACGCAACGATAACGGCCGCGCCGGTGGAATGCCGGGGGAAGGGCGGTCAGCACCCGCCGCCTACGCCGCAAGGACGTTCTGCCCCGCCGGCCTGCTGACCGGGTGGAATTGCACCACCCCCAGCGTTCCGGGCCGCGGCTACTCTGGGTCGGGAGAGGCCGACGCGACCCGCGGAGGCGCCGGAAACGTGAGGTGGTAATGGTGCTGCTGGCCCTGATGCAGGCGAACTCCGCCGTGCTGGACATCGAGGCGAACTGCGCCGCGGTGGAGGTTGCGGCGCGCAATGCGGCCGCCGCGGGCGCGCAGCTGCTGGTGACCCCGGAACTCTTCCCCGTGGGCTACGCGCCGCGGCGGCTGAAGGAGGCGTTCGATCCCGGCAGGTTGCCCGGGCTCCGGGAAGTCCTGGCCGGCATCGCGCGGCGCAACACCATCGCCCTGGTCTACAGCCTGCCCAGGGTGACGCCGGCCGGCGGGTGGCACATTTCCGCCACCCTGGTCGACGAGGCGGGCGACGAACTGCTCAGTTACGACAAGGTGCACCTGTTCGGCCCGGACGAGCGGGCGGCGTTTACGCCCGCCGCGGCCGCCCCCGGCGTCGTGGATTTCCACGGGCACAAAACGGCGCTGGCCATCTGCTACGACATCGAGTTTCCCGAGTCGGCGCGGGCGGCCGCCTTGCGCGGAGCGGACCTGCTGCTGGTGCCGACGGCACTCGCCGGCGGATTCGACGTCGTGCCGCAGGTGCTGATCCGGGCCCGCGCTCTGGAGAACCAGCTGACGGTCGCCTACGCCAATCACACCGGCTCGGAGGATGACTGCGACTTCCGCGGCGGCAGCATCGTCGCCGGCCCGGACGGGTCGGTCCTGGCCGCGGGCGGGGAGGGCCCCGAACTGTTGTTTGCCGAGCTGGGTGAGCCCGGACGCGCCGCGGCAGACGGCAGCGGGGACGCCGTGGACTACCTGCGCGACCGCCGCCCGGAGATCTACCGCTCCTGGGGAGTCTGACCGGCGGCGGGAGTCTGACCGGCGGCGTTCGCCTGTTCTGCGCTGGCCGGTGGGCCGGGCATCTCGGGGCCGTCCTGGTACTGCAGGGCAATCCAGAGTTCCGCGCGCGCCTGGGCCTGGTTGAGGTCAAGGCCCAGCAGCTCAGCGATGATCCCGATCTGCCGGCGGACGCTGTTTCGATGCAGTCCCGTGGCTTTTGCAGTGGCGTCCCAGCTTCCGTTTTCGCCCAGCCAGGCCCGCAGGATGCCGAGCAGGCTGTCGCGGCGTTCCGGTTCGAGGGCGAGCAGGGGCGCCAGCAGACGGCCCGCCAGCAAGGTGCCGGCGGCCGGTCCCAGCAGGCCGGCCACCGACCAGGTCACGTCGTCCGCCCGGACGCTCCGGCGGCTCGTGAGAACGCGGTTGCGCAATGAAGCGGCGTGCCGGTAAGCCTCCGGCAGGTTCGCGAAATCGGTGCCGCTGCCGATCACCAGGCGCCAGCCGAGCCGCTCCACTTCGGCGAGCACGGCGTCGTCGACCTTCAACCTGGTGATGGCGGCAAAGCCGTATTCGGTGAGCTCCACCAGTTTGGTGTCGAACAGCCGCCGCCACTCCAGCAGGGCCCGCACCGAAGCCTCGCCCGGGCGGCCCGCAGTCTTGGGGTTGTCCGGGGCGGCGTCAATCCGGACACCCTGCACGACCCGCAGCTGGCCGGACCGGGTGGAGGAGATGCTTTGGGCCAGCAGGTCCTTGAGCCCGTTGACATGCCGTGCGGATCCTGAGGCCACGCTCTCCGGGTGCAGCAGCAGCGCCGTGGCCAGCTGGCTCGGGGCCAGGGAGCCGCTGATGCGCTGGCGGACCAGCAGTTCCAGCAGCCCGACGGCGGTGGAGACAACGCTGTTCTGGGCCGGGGTCAGCGGGGCGTCCGTGCCGAGGATGAGCGCGCCGAGGTTGGCGTCCCGGGTGCTGCGCAGCGGATACCCGAAGACGAGGGACGAGCCCGCGGCGTCGAACGAGTCCATCTCCACCCGCGGGCCGCTGCCGGCGAGCAGCCTGGCCAGCAGCGGCTGCAGGTCGGCGGAGTCAACTCCCGGCACGGTGCCGGCCGCGGCGCCGGCGGCCCGCGGGCCGGGGGAGGGGCCTGAGCCGCGGGCGCGCACCCGCCCGTCGGCGCCGACCAGCACGGCCCACACCGGGACGCGCTGGACCAGGGCCGCGAGGAGTTCGTGCTCGGGGCGCGCGGACAAGACTGCGCGCATGAGCTGCCTGCTGGTGTCGGCCAGCTGGCGGAAGGTCGCGGCGTTGTCCGACTCGAGGAGCCGGGAGAATTCCAGTCCGAGCGCGGCGAACGGGAGGCTCTCCGGGATGGCGACCAGGGTCAGGTTGTGCTGCCGGCAGGCCCGCACCACGGCCTCGGGCACGGCGTCGAAATACGGTTCCAGGCCAAAGCCCAGGGCGCCCACGCGGGCCTGGACCAGGCGCTGCACATAGGCGTCCACCGCCTCCTCGCTGCCGCCCTCGCCCACGAACGGCAGGCCGGCCGTGAGCAGGAACTCGCCGTCCAGCAGGTAGGGGGTGGGGTCTTCCAGTTCGCTGGGCTCCACCCAGCGCAGGCGCTCCTGCCCGTTGCCGCCGTCGTGCACGACGCCCAAGGCCGGCAACTGGCCCAGGAACTGCGCCAGCGTGACGAAGCCGAGCCGCTCCGGGTCCTCAGCAGTCACGGCCGCGGCCCCCGTGCCGGCCGCCCGAACAACGGCGTCCGAGTGCATTAAGTCTCATGAGTGAAGACTACAGGTCATTTTGCACAACCTTGAGAGGTGGCTCACACGCCTAGGGTGGGTTCGGGAAACCGACCACTACTGAAGATAAGGACGTCAACGATGACTGTGCCAACTCTGATCGGCGAACGCCCGCCGGCGGAAGCCGGCCGTCCCGGGCTCACCGCCCAGCTCCTGCGCCGCAAGCCGATCGGACAGCTGGTCCGCGAGGCCGAGACCGGACACGGCGGCACGCGGCTGGTCCGCAGCTTCGGTGTCCTGCAGCTGACCATGATCAGCGTCGGCGCCACCCTGGGCACCGGCATCCTGGTCATCCTGGGCCAGTCTGTGCCGCTCGCCGGCCCGGCCATCTGGATCTCCTTCGCCATCGCCGGCTTCGCCGCCCTGCTCTCTGCCGTGTCCTATGCGGAGATGGCCGGCCTGGTCCCGGCCGCCGGCTCCAGCTACTCCTACACCTATGCCACCATGGGCGAGGGCATGGCCTGGATCTGCGGCTGGTGCCTGGTGCTCGAATACGCTGTCTCCGTGGCCGCCGTCGCGGTCGGCGCGGGCCAGTATGTGAACGAGGCCCTGGCGGTCTTCGGCCTGGAACTCCCGGACGCCGTCACGCAGCCGCCGGGAGCCGGCGGCGTGCTGAACATGCCCGCAATCGTGATTGTGGGCCTGGCCACGGTGCTCTTGGTCCGCGGCGCCAAGGAGAGCGCCTGGATCAACACGGCGATCGTCCTGGTCAAAGTCGGCATCCTGCTGTTCTTCTGCGCCGTGGCCTTCACCGCTTTCAACGGCGGGCACTTCGCGCCCCTCATGCCGATGGGCGCCGCCGGCGTCTCCGCCGCAGCCTCCCGGGTCTTTTTCTCCTACATCGGCTTCGACGCCGCCTCCACGGCCGGCGAGGAGGCCCGCAACCCCAAGCGCGACCTCCCGCGGGCCATCCTGCTCTCCATGCTGATCGTCACCAGCATCTATGTGCTCGTGGCCGTCGCCGCCATCGGCGCGCGCCCCTGGGGCTGGTTCGACGGCACCGAGGCGGCCCTCGTGAAGATCCTTGAGGAAATCACCGGCCAGCCATGGGTTGGCGTGGTGTTCGCCGTCGGCGCCGTGCTCGCCATCGCCAGCATCGTGCTGACCGTCCTGTACGGGCAGACCCGGATCCTGCTCTCGATGTCGCGCGACGGCCTGGTGCCCAAGGTCTTCGGCCGGATTTCGGCCCGGACCGGCACGCCGGCCGCCGGAACCCTGATCGTCGGCACCGCCGTCGCACTGACCGCCGGCCTGGTGCCGCTCGGTGCCCTCGCGGACGCGACCAGCATTGGCACCCTGTTCGCCTTCGCCCTGGTCAACGTGGCAGTCCTCTACCTGCGGCGGACCCGGCCCGAACTCACGCGCAGCTTCCGCGTCCCGCTCTTTCCGCTGACACCGATTCTCGGCGCCCTCATGTGCGCCTACCTGATGGCCAACCTTGGCGCCGAGACCTGGGCGGTGTTCGGTGCCTGGATGCTCGTTGGCTGTGCCGCCTACTTCGGCTACGGCCGGAAGAACTCCAGGGTGGCTGCCCTGAGCCACGAGGAATACCTGGATCTATCAAGCCGCCACCCCGACAACACCACCACACACCAGGAACTTAAGGCAGAGATCTCATGACCATCGCCACCGAACTTCCGGCCCCTCGGCCCGCTGCTGAACCGGGCGCGGCGCCCATCACCATGCTGAATCCGGACTTCCCGTTCAGCTACGACCACTACCTGGCCCACCCGGAGGGCCTGGGATCGGTGCCGCCCGAGCTTTACGGGACCGAGGTCGCCGTCGTCGGCGCCGGACTCTCAGGACTGGTGACCGCATATGAGCTCATGAAGCTGGGCCTGCGGCCCGTGGTCTACGAGGCCGACAGGATCGGCGGGCGGCTGCGGACCGCCAGTTTCCCGTCCGCGCCGGGGATCGTGGCGGACCTCGGCGGAATGCGGTTCCCGGAATCCGGCAAAGCCTTCTACCACTACGTGGACCTGCTCGGGCTGGACACCCGGGAGTTTCCCAATCCGCTGGCGCCGGCGACCTCCAGCACGGTGATCGAGCTCGCGGGCCAGAAATACTATGCCGAGACAGCGGCCGACCTGCCGCCCTTCTTCCGGGAGGTGGCGGATGCGTGGAAGGCTGCTGTGAACGACGGCGCCGCGTTCGCCGAGATGCAGGACGCCATCCGCGCCCGGGACACAGCCCGGATCAAGGAACTCTGGAATGCGCTCCTCCCGCAGCTGGACGAGCAGACGTTCTACGGCTTCATCGCCGGCAGCGACTCCTTCAAGGAAGCCGGATTCGCCCACCGCGAGGCCTTCGGGCAGGTGGGATTCGGCACCGGCGGCTGGGACACCGACTTCCCCAACTCGATCCTCGAAATCCTTCGCGTGGTCTACACCGACGCCGATGACCGGCACCGGCTCATCGACGGCGGCGCGCAGCGGCTCCCCGAGGCACTGTGGGAGCACACGCCGTCGGGCATGGCCCACTGGCCGGACGGCACCTCGCTGGCCTCGCTGCACTTAGGCGCCCCGCGCGGCGCCGTGGACCGCATCGCCCGCGACGGCAGCGGCGACTTCCGGATCCGGGAACGCTGGGGACGCGAATCCGCCTACCCGGCCGTGGTGACCACCTGCCAGTCGTGGCTGCTCTCGACCCGGATCCACACGGACGAGGCCCTGTTCCCCGCCGAACTGTGGACGGCGATCGAACGCTCGCACTACATGCAGTCCTCCAAGACCTTCGTCATGGTGGACCGGCCGTTCTGGAAGGACATCGACCCGGCCACCGGCCGTGAGGTCCTGTCCATGACGCTGACCGACCGGCTGAACCGTGCCACCTACCTGCTGGACAACGGCCCGGACCAGCCGGCCGTGATCCTGCTGTCCTACACCTGGAACGACGACGCGCTGAAGTGGCTCTCGCTCACCGCGGAGGAACGGGCGGAGCTCATGTTGCACTCGCTGCAGCAGATCTACCCCGGGGTGGACATCGCCAGCCATATCGTGGGCCAGCCGATCACCGTCTCCTGGGAGGCGGACCCCAACTTCATGGGCGCCTTCAAGGCCAATCTGCCGGGGCACTACCGCTACCAGCAGCGGCTCTTCACGCACTTCAAGCAGGACGGGCTGCCGGCCGAACAGCGCGGGATCTTCCTCGCCGGCGACGACGTCTCCTTCACCGCCGGCTGGGCCGAGGGGGCCGTCACCACCGGGCTCAACGCCGTCTGGGGCGTGGTCAACCACCTCGGCGGTTCCACCCCCGCCGGGAATCCCGGACCGGGCGAGCTGCTCTCCGAGCTCGGGCCGATCGCCCTGGACTGAGCGGCGCCGGCCCCGGCGCAGTATTCCTCAGGCGCTGTGAAGTTCGCGGTGCGCGCGTGCCAGTTCCTGGTAGTGGGCGGCGTTGTGCTGGACACCGGCGAACTCCTCGTCGCTGAGCTCGCGCCGGACCTTGGCTGGAACGCCGGCCACCAGCGAGCGGGGCGGGATGACGGTGCCCTCCAGCACCACGGCGCCGGCGGCGATGAGGGACCCGGCGCCGATCACGGCCCCGTTGAGGATGGTGGCGCTCATGCCGATCAGGCAGTCGTCCTCAACGGTGCAGCCGTGGACCACGGCGCTGTGGCCGACGCTGACCCGCGCCCCGACGGTGCAGGGGAAGCCGGGGTCGGCGTGCAGCACCACGTTGTCCTGCAGGTTGGTGCCGGCGCCGACGGTGATGGCGGCGGTATCGGCGCGGACGCTGACACCGTAGAAGGCGCTCGAGTTCTCGGCCAGGGTGGCGTTGCCGATCACGGACGCCGTGGGCGCGACGAAGGCGGAGTCATGGACGGCCGGAGTGGTACCGGCGAATGCGTAGAGGGGAGCCATGCCTCCAGCCTAGGACACGCCGCCGCCCCGTTGAGCGAGCAGTTGTGGTCGCTATGGGTGCGCGGTTTAACCACCACAAGGGACAGCTCAACGGGCAGGAAGGGTCAGGCGGGGGAGCGGAGCACCGTGAAGCCCGCCCCGCCCCGGCCGCCCTCGCGGCGCGGGTCGGGTGCTGGGAGTACGACGGCGATCGGCGCGCCCGGTTCCGCCACCCGCCCGAGTTCGCGGACGACGTCGTCCCACTGTTCCGGGGGCAGGCCAGCCAGGGCGTCCACCGCCCACACCGAGTCAAACGCTCCGTCGGCGAACGGCAGGGAAACCGGCCCCGCCACGGAGGCTTCCAGCCCGTGGGATCGGGCGACGTGGATGTTCTCCTCGGACTCGTCGACACCGGTGAAATGGATGCCGGACTGGACAAAGTGCAGCCCGTCGGCGCCCGGACCGCAATCCAGGCCCAGCACGCCGTGCCGGCCCTCGTTCTTCAACAGCGCCACAAATGATTCGAGCCGGTCCCTGCGGGAGGATTCCATAGCTCCAGTTAATGACCGCTTCTAGTTAAAGACAACCGTCCGGTTGCCGTCGAGCAGGACGCGGTGCTCGGCATGCCACTGCACGGCCTGGGCGAGGGTGCGGCCCTCCACGTCGCGGCCCATCTGGACGAACTGCTCCGCGGTGCGCCGGTGGTCCACGCGGATGACTTCCTGCTCGATGATGGGCCCTTCGTCCAGGGCCGCCGTGACGTAGTGCGCCGTGGCGCCGATGAGCTTCACGCCGCGGGCATGCGCCTGGTGGTAGGGCTTGGCACCCTTGAACGAGGGCAGGAACGAGTGGTGGATGTTGATGGCCTTGCCCGTCAGCTCGGTGCAGAGCTCGTCCGAGATGATCTGCATGTACCGGGCCAGGACGGTGAGCTCGATGTCGTGTTCCTTCATCAGGACCCGGAGGGCGTCCTCGGCCTGGACCTTGGTGTCCGGGGTGACCGGGATGTGGTGGAACGGGATGCCGTAGAACTCCGCCAAACCCTCGAGGTCGCGGTGGTTGGACACGATCGCCGGAATGTCGATCGGCAGGGTTCCGGAGCGCTGCAGGAACAGCAGGTCATTCAGGCAGTGGGCGGACGTGCTGGCCATCAGCAGGGTGCGGACCTTCCGGCCGGCCGGGTTGAGGCTCCACTGCATCCCGAAGGCCTGCGCCACAGGTTCCAGCGCCGCCTGCAGCTCCGCCTGGGACGCCGCCGTCGTCGCCTCCACCCGCATGAAGAAGGTGCCCGTGCCCTGGCTGCCGTACTGCTGGGAATCTGTAATATTGCAGCCCGCCACCAGGAGGGCGCCGGCGACGGCGTGCACGATGCCCGGCCGGTCAGGGCAGGAAAGAGTCAGGATGTAGGAGGCAGTCAGGTTCTCATCAGTCACGAGGAACAGCCTACCTGCGCTTCAAGGGCAGTTTTGAAAGGGTTTTGGTAGTGTTAACCCGTCGCAACTGGCGTTGGATGGCTAACCATCAGGGAGCGGCACTCACGAAGACCACGGATCGTACGCCTGGGCCGAGGGTCATGTCTTACCGGTCGGCAGCTCAACGCTGCCGCACCGTTGCTGGTGCCCGCACGGGGTGCCGGCCGCCGCTGTCGCGGCCCGCTGTCAAGGGGCCCGTAATCAAGGGGCGGTGCAACGGGCCAGCCGGTAGCCTGACCAATAGCCGTACCCGTTGCCAACCAGGAGTTCCTCGTGACTACTACCACCGCCACCTCAGCCGCCGTGAGCAACCAGCCGCTGGCCGAACTCGACCCTGAAATCGCCGCCGTCCTGGCCCAGGAACTTGGCCGCCAGCGCGGCACCCTGGAAATGATCGCTTCCGAGAACTTCGCCCCGCGCGCCGTGATGGAAGCCCAGGGCTCCGTCCTGACTAACAAGTACGCCGAGGGCTACCCGGGACGCCGCTACTACGGCGGGTGTGAATACGTCGACGTCGCCGAGCAGCTCGCGATCGACCGCGTCAAGGACCTCTTCGGCGCCGAATACGCCAACGTGCAGCCGCACTCCGGCGCGCAGGCCAACGCCGCCGCGCTCGCCGCCATGATCACCCCCGGCGACAAGATCCTGGGCCTGTCCCTGGCCCACGGCGGGCACCTCACCCACGGCATGAAGCTGAACTTCTCCGGAAAGCTCTACAACGTCGCCGCCTACCAGGTCGAGGAAGATGACTTCCGCATCGACATGGACAAGCTGCGCGAACAGGCCATCGCCGAAAAGCCCCAGGTCATCATCGCCGGCTGGTCCGCCTACCCGCGGCACCTCGATTTCGCGGCCTTCCGTTCGATCGCCGACGAGGTCGGCGCCCTGCTCTGGACCGACATGGCACACTTCGCCGGCCTCGTCGCCGCCGGACTGCACCCGAGCCCGGTCCCGCACTCCGACGTCGTGACCTCCACCGTGCACAAGACGCTGTCCGGTCCCCGCTCCGGCGTGATCCTGGCCAAGCAGGAGTGGGCCAAGAAGCTCAACTCCGCCGTGTTCCCCGGCCAGCAGGGCGGCCCGCTCATGCACGTGATCGCCGCGAAGGCCGTGGCCTTCAAGATCGCCGGCACCGAGGAATTCAAGGAACGCCAGGAACGCGTGCTCGAAGGCGCCAAGATCATCGCCGAACGTCTCGGCCAGGCCGACGTCGCCGGCGCGGGCGTCTCGGTCCTGACCGGCGGCACCGACGTGCACCTGGTCCTGGTGGACCTGCGTGACTGCGAGCTCAACGGGCAGGAAGCCGAGGACCGCCTCGCCGCGATCGACATCACCGTCAACCGCAACGCCGTGCCGTTCGACCCCCGCCCGCCGATGGTTACCTCCGGCCTGCGCATCGGCACACCGGCCCTGGCCACCCGCGGCTTCGGCGCCGAGGAATTCACCGAGGTGGCGGACATCATCGCCACGGCGCTGAAGTCCGGAGCTGCCACGGAGATCGAACCCCTGCAGGCCCGCGTGGACAAGCTCGCCGCCGATTTCCCGCTGTACCCGCAGCACGAGCAGTGGTAGGCCATGACTACTTCGCACACCGCAAAAACGGCTGAAACTGCACGGATCCTTGACGGCAAGGCTACCGCCGCCGCCATCAAGGCCGAGCTCACCGAGCGCGTGGCCGTGCTCAAGGCCCAGGGCATCACGCCCGGGCTGGGCACCATCCTGGTGGGCTCCGATCCCGGCAGCACCTGGTACGTCGGCGGCAAACACAAGGACTGCGCCGAGGTGGGCATTACCTCCATCCGCCGCGACCTGCCGGAAGAGACCAGCCAGGACGAACTCCTGGCCGTGGTCCGCGAGCTCAACGAGAACCCGGAATGCACCGGCTACATCGTCCAGCTGCCCCTGCCCAAACACATCGACCAGGACGTCATCCTGGAGGCCATGGATCCCGAGAAGGACGCCGACGGCCTGCACCCGATGAACCTGGGCCGGCTCGTGGCCAACGTCAGCGGACCCATGAAATCCCCGCTGCCGTGCACGCCCAAGGGCTGCGTGGAGCTGCTGACCCGGCACGGGATCGACCTGAACGGCAAGCGCGTCCTCGTGGTGGGCCGCGGCGTCACCATCGGCCGCCCCGTGGGTCTGCTGCTGACCCGCAAGGACGTCAATGCCACGGTCATCCTGGCCCACACCGGAACGGTGGACCTGCCGGTAGAACTGCGGCAGGCCGACGTCGTGATTGCCGCCGCCGGGCAGCCGCACATGATCAAGGCCGCGGACCTCAAGCCCGGGGCGATCGTGCTCGACGTCGGTGTCAGCCGGGTCGATGACGGCAGCGGCAAGGCAGTGGTCACCGGAGACGTGGACCCCGCCGCGGCCGATGTCGCCGCCTGGCTCTCGCCGAACCCCGGGGGAGTGGGGCCCATGACCCGCGCCATGCTGCTCGCCAACGTGGTGGAAACCGCGGAACGCCAATGGGCAGAGAAAAACCGCTGAGCAGAGGACACCGCCCGGGGCCCGCCTAAGGCTCCCGCGGTGGTTGGGCCGGCTTTCGGCGGGCCCAACCACCGCAGGATTCCGCGCGTTGTACCGCCTGCCGGCATAACGGAACGGATACGTCAGGAGTTTTTACGAAAAGACTCTTTCATAGTTTGCGGGGATCCACTACCGTAGTGCGGGTGTCCGAACTTGCCTCTAAAGAATCACGCGCGAGCAGCCCCTCCGACGCCGCTCTCCAGTACGTCATCACCGCCGAGAACCTGACCAAACGTTACGGCGACGTCACCGCCGTCGACGGCATCTCCTTCCGCGTTCCCGCAGGGGAAGCGTTCGGCCTGCTGGGCCCCAACGGCGCCGGCAAGTCCACCACGATGAAGATGATCGGCGGGGTCTCGCAGCGCACCTCCGGCAGCCTGAACATCATGGGCCTGGACCCCGAACAGCACGGGCCGGAGGTACGCGCCCACCTGGGCGTTGTGCCGCAGCAGGACAACCTGGACGAGGAACTGAAAGTCCGGGACAACCTGCTGGTCTACGGCCGCTATTTCGGCCTGCCCATGAGCTACCTCAAGCCCAAAGCCGACGAACTGCTGGAATTCGCCCAGCTCACCGACAAGGCCAACTCCAAGGTCGATGCCCTCTCCGGCGGCATGAAGCGGCGCCTGACAATCGCCCGCTCGCTCATCAATGAACCCCGGATCCTGCTGCTCGACGAACCAACGACGGGCCTTGACCCTCAGGCCCGGCATATCCTCTGGGACCGGCTGTTCCGGCTCAAGGAACAGGGCGTCACCCTGATCCTCACCACGCACTATATGGACGAAGCCGAGCAGCTGTGCGACCGGCTGATCGTGGTGGACAAGGGCAGGATCATGGCCGAGGGATCGCCGGCCAGCCTGATCCGCGAATACTCCACCCGGGAGGTCCTGGAACTGCGCTTTGGCTCGGAGCGCAACGCGAGCGTCGGCGCGGAGCTCGGCGGCATCGGCGAACGCGTGGAAACCCTGCCGGACCGGGTGCTCATCTACGCCCACGACGGCGAGGCCGCCCTGGAGCAGGTCACCGCCCGCGGCCTGCGTCCGGTCACCTCCCTGGTCCGCCGCTCCTCACTCGAAGACGTCTTCCTGCGCCTGACCGGCAGGAGCCTCGTTGACTAAGAAGGAACAGTTGACTAAGCCAGTTCAGGCAGCGGGCACGGCGGCGGGCGCCGCAGCGGCGGGGATGGCCCTGCGCGCGCACTCGCCGGAAGTCTCGGCCGCCCGTGCCCGCCGCTGGGGCGCGTTCTACTACGCCGAGCAGGTCCTGCGGGTCATGAAGGGCTACGGCTGGACCATCGTGATGTACGGCGTGGGACAGCCGGTGGCCTACCTGTTCGCGATGGGCGTTGGCCTGGCCACCCTGGTCGAGTCCAACGGCGCCGGCGTCTTCGGCGGGGTCAGCTACCTGACGTTCATCGCGCCGGCCCTGCTGATCTCGGCCGCCGTCATGACGGCCGCCAACGAGTTCACTTTCCCCGTGATGGACGGCTTCAAGTGGCGGCGCGTCTACTACGGCCCGCACGCCTCGCCGCTGACTCCCGAGCAGATCGCCGGCGGCCAGATCATCGCCGTGACGGTGCGCTTCCTGCTGCAGTCGGCCATTTACTTCGCCGTCGTCGCGCTCTTCGGCGCCGCGCCCGGCGCCTGGGGCTGGGTTTCGATCCTGATTGCCACGCTCGCCGGGCTGTCCTTCGGCCTGCCGCTCATGGCCTACGCGGCCACCATCCAGCACGACAAGGGCCAGTTCGCCATGGTCATGCGGTTCATCGTCATGCCCTTGTTCCTGTTCTCCGGCACGTTCTTCCCACTGGACACGCTCCCGCTCGCGGTCCGCTGGATTGGCTGGATCTCACCGATCTGGCACGGAACCGAGCTTGGCCGCGTGGTCAGCTACGGGTACGAGGAAGAGCCGTGGCTCACTGTCGTCCACGTCCTCTTCCTGCTGGGCCTGGCGGCTGCCGGCTGGATCCTGACCAAACGCCAGTTCGCCAAAAGGATGGCATCATGAGCGTCCTGACCGGAAGTTTCAACACGGGGGACCACAGCGTCACCGAAGCCGCGCGCCGCCGCCGCTTCGGGCCCATCTACTCCCGCAATGTCCGCGCCGTCGTCGCCCGCGGGCTCATGGCCACCAAGAGCAGCAACTGGATGGTCATGGTCTCCGGGTTCTTCGAACCCGTGCTGTACCTGATCTCCATGGGAGTGGGCCTGGGCGCCATTGTCGGGTCTGTCCAGGGCCCGGGCGGACAGGAAATCAGCTACGCCGCGTACATCGCGCCGGCGCTGCTGGCCGTGTCCGCCATGAACGGCGCCGTCTACGACTCCACGTGGAACGTCTTCTTCAAGATGAACTTCGCCAAGCTGTACCAGGGCATGCTCTACACCTCGCTGGGGCCGCTGGATGTCGCCATGGGCGAAATCTTCCTCGCCCTGCTGCGCGGGGCCATGTACGCCACCGGCTTCACAGCCGTCATGGGCCTGATGGGCCTCATCACCACGCCGTGGGCCATCCTGATGATCCCGGCCTCGGTGCTGATCGCCTTCGGCTTCGCGAGCTTCGGCATGGGGATCACGAGCTACATGAAGACATTCCAGCAAATGGACTGGATCAACTTCGTCATGCTTCCGATGTTCCTCTTCAGTGCCACGTTCTACCCGCTCAGCGTCTACCCGCAGTCCATCCAGTGGCTGATCCAGGCCATGCCGTTGTGGCACGGTGTGGAACTGCTGCGCCAGATCAGCGTGGGGGTCTTCACACCGGCCACCGCCGTGCACATCGGCTACTACCTCGTCATGATCGCCCTCGGCGTCCTGCTCACCACGAGCCGGCTGCGCAAACTGTTCCTCAAGTAGCCGTCCTTCCAAAAAGGAGAACCCATGATCGGAAAATGGCAGGCCCTCGTCATCGACTGCGAGGACCCTGACAAGCTCGCCAGCTTCTACCAGGAGCTGCTGGGTATGATCCGGGTGCAGGAGGACGAGGAATGGATTTCGATCGGCGATGCCGCCGACCGTCCCGCCGTCGCCTTCCAGCGGGTGGAACGGCTGGTCCGCCCGCAATGGCCCGACGCCGAGCACCCGCAGCAGATGCACGTGGACGTGCTCGTCGGGGACCTCGACGCCGCCGAAGCCGAGGTGCTCCGGCTCGGCGCCACCAGCCTCGACGCCGGTACGGAAACCTTCCGGGTCTACACGGACCCCAGCGGCCACCCGTTCTGCCTGGTCCTGACTTAAGTGCCAGTCCTCACCTAAAGTCTGGTCCTGACCTAAACGCCCGTCCGGACCTGGTCCTGACCCACCCCGGGCGCCGGGGCGGCGTTCGCCCGGGGTGGAAGCGCAACGGGCGGCCGGCCCCGTTTGCGATAATGGGCTCATGCAATCTCTGGGTAGCTCCTCGTCCACGTCCAACGACACCACGGCCCGCGGCCGGTTCTCCATGTTCCGCATCAGCGGGCCGGGGCTGCTGGTCTTCATCATCGCGTTCGTGGTGGCCGTGATTTTCGCGGCCAACCAGAACGACGTCGTGGGCTGGATCGTGGCGATCATCGCCGGCTTCTGGCTGGCGCTGGCCTCCTTCGTGGTGTTCAGCATCCAGAAGGCCGCCAAGAAGGCCGGGGCCAGGCTGAACGAGGCCCAGAACGCGTTCAATGCCGCAGCCGGGCGTCCGCCGGCGGCGGGCAGCGCTGACCACGGCGGTACCCGTGTGGTGAGCGAAAGCCGCGCAGCGGACAGCGTCCGCGACATGAAGCTGGACCATTCCTTCAAGATTGTCCAGGTCCAGGTCCGGGTGGTCGAGCAGGAGCGGGCCAAGGGCGAGGCTGCGGACCTCGACACGATCAGCCGTGCCCTGGAGACCATCGAGATCACCGCCACCAACGCGCGGGACATGATCAAATCCTCCGGCGGCGATGACGCTCCCGTCAGCGGAACCATCATCGACTAGAGTGGATCGGGTGAGCTCGGCATTGAAGAAGGACCACCTTCGCATCGCGTCAGTCAACGTCAACGGCCTTCGTGCCGCCTACAAGAAGGGCATGGCGGAATGGCTTGAGCCGCGCGAGGTGGACATCCTGTGCCTCCAGGAGGTCCGCGCGCCGGACGCGATCGTCGAGGAACTGCTCGGCGAGGGCTGGTACATTCTCCACGCAGAGGCCGAGGCCAAGGGGCGGGCCGGCGTTGCCATTGCATCCCGGGAAGAGCCCCTGGCCACCCGGGTGGGGATCGGCGATGACTTCTTCGCCACGGCCGGACGCTGGGTCGAAGCGGACTACATCGTGCGGGACGCGGACGGGCAGGCCTCACAGCTGACCGTCGCGAGCGCCTACGTGCACTCGGGCGAGGCCGGCACTCCCAAGCAGGACGACAAATTCCGGTTCCTCGACGTCATGGTCCAGCGGCTGCCCGAACTCGCCAAACACAGTGACCACGCGCTGGTGGTGGGCGACCTCAACGTCGGCCACACGGAGCTGGACATCAGGAACTGGAAGGGCAACGTCAAACGTGCCGGCTTCCTGCCGGAAGAGCGGGCCTATTTCGACCGCTTCTTCGGCGAGGAAATCGGCTGGAAGGATGTTCACAGGGGCCTGGCGGGTAACGTCGACGGCCCCTACACTTGGTGGTCGCAACGGGGCCAGGCCTTCGACAACGACACCGGCTGGCGCATCGATTACCACATGGCCACGCCCGCTCTCGCTGCTGCCGCAGTGTCAGCCGTTGTCGACCGGGCAGCGTCCTGGGACACACGCTTCTCCGACCACGCCCCGCTGGTAGTGGACTACCGGCTCTAGTCTTAAGGCTTCCACGAATGACCACCACTTCAACTGCGACCACAGTGACCCAGGCCGGCGTCGCCCCCGACGCTCAGGCCGCCACCGCGAAGGACGCCCCTGCGGCCACCGCGGCACGGCACCGCATCCTTTCCGGCATGCAGCCCTCCGCCGACTCCCTGCACCTGGGCAACTACCTCGGCGCCCTCGTGAACTGGGTCCGGATGCAGGACGAGTACGACGCCGTCTTCTTCATCCCGGACCTGCACGCGATCACCGTTCCGCAGGATCCGGCCGAGCTGGCGCACCGCACCCGGGTCACGGCCGCGCAGTACATTGCCGGCGGCGTCGACGTCGACAAGTGCACGCTCTTCGTCCAGTCCCAGGTGCCCGAGCACGCCCAGCTGGCGTGGGTCCTGAACTGCATCACGGGCTTCGGCGAGGCGTCCCGGATGACCCAGTTCAAGGACAAGGCGCACAAACAGGGTTCAGACCACGCCAGCGTCGGGCTGTTCACCTACCCCATCCTGCAGGCAGCGGACATCCTGCTGTACCAGCCGCACGGTGTCCCCGTCGGCGAGGACCAGCGCCAGCACGTGGAGCTCAGCCGTGACCTGGCCCAGCGGTTCAACTCCCGCTTCGGCGACACATTCACGGTGCCGCAGCCCTTCATCCAGAAGGAATCCGCGAAGATCTACGATCTGCAGCACCCCACCGCCAAGATGTCCAAGTCTGCGGAGTCGCCGGCAGGGCTGATCAACCTTCTGGACGAGCCCAAGGTCACGGCCAAGCGGATCAAGTCCGCCGTGACGGACACGGAGACCGAAATCCGGTTCGACCGGGAGGCGAAGCCGGGCGTGTCCAATCTGCTGACCATCTACTCCTCGATCACCGGGCAAAGCGTCGACGCCCTCGTCACCGCCTATGAGGGAAAGATGTACGGCCACCTGAAGGCTGACCTCGCCGAGGTGGTCACGGAGCACCTGACCCCGATCCGGAACCGGGCCAAGGAACTGCTGGACGATCCCGCGGAGCTGGACCGGCTGCTGGGCCTCGGAGCGGACAAGGCCCGGGAAATTGCCTCGCTCACCCTGCGCGACGTCTACGCCAAGGTGGGTTTCCTGCCCTACGCCGGCGCCCAGGGAGTCCGCTAGGTCAATGTCCTCCGTCAGCAAAGTCACCGCGAAAGCCGCCACGTCGAACGGACAGCGCAGCGAAGGCATCAGCATCGGTGTGATCCTGAGGTTCCCGGCGGACATCGCTGAGGAGCTCCAGCGCTGGCGGGCATCCTTCGGGGATCCCATGGCCACCGTCGTCCCGGCCCACATCACGCTGATCACCACCACCATGACGAAGGACTGGGCCGCGACCCAGCGCCATGTCCGGGACGTGGCACGGCGGCAGGAACCCTTCACCGTGACCATCGCAGGGACCGGGTCTTTCCGGCCGGTGTCCCCGGTCGTCTTCCTGAACGTAGAGGACGGCTTCGGGGACTGCGTGAACCTGCACCGCCAGCTGCAGTCCGGCCCGCTGGAGCGGGAACTGCCGTTCGCCTACCACCCGCACGTTACCGTGGCCCACGATGTCGCCCCGGAAAGCCTCGACGAGGCCGAAACGGTCCTGAAGGATTACAGGGCCACGTTTCCGGTCGCTAGCATGGGACTTTACGAGCACGATGACAACGGCATCTGGCAGCTACGGGAAGAGCTTGATTTTGGGACCAAACCTGACCACGACAGAGGCCCGGACGGCACCGCAGGCGCCCGATAAGCCGCCGCTCCCCACCGATCTGGCCGGGCTGAAACTGGAAGTCATCCGCAAGAGGGTCGAATGGGGCAGGCTCCGGCGCTCCGGCGGCGGGACGGTCGCGTCCCTGATGGCGATGATGAACTGGCTCCTGGCCCGGCTGAACATGCTGTTGCCCCTGCGCGCCTACTCGCACTACCTCCGTCAGCGTGGCCCGCTGTTGAGTGCCGGCATCGGCTTCCGGATGTTTTTCTCCATCACGGGCCTGTTGGCCACAGGCTTGTCCTTGGCCGGCCTCGTGCTCAGCGACCATCCGGCCCTGCTGGACCAGGTCATCAGGAGCGTGGCCGCCGCCGCGCCCGGCCTGTTGCAGGTCGACGGCAGCGAGGGGCTGGTTGACCCCTATGAGCTGCTCAACCCCACCAGCCTGGGTTGGGCCGCCGGGATCGCCGCTGTGGTGACGGTGTTCACGGCCCTGGGCTGGATCAGCGGCATCCGTGACGGTACCCGGAGCATGATGCAGCTCGGCCCCCTGGTGATGAATCCGGTCCTGCAGATCCTCAAGGACGTCGGCACGCTGCTGCTGATGGGGCTGGCCCTGGTAGTCAGCTCCGCGGCCTCGCTGATCTTCGGCACGGCCGCCGGATGGGTTACCGAACAGCTGGGCCTCGAACCGATAGTTGCCGGGCCCCTGACGACCTCCGTCACGATCCTTGTGCCGCTGCTGCTCGGCTGGGGCACCGCCCTGATCATGTACCGGGTGGCTGCGGGGCTGAAGCCGGCCCGGCGCTCCCTGCTGGAAGGGGCCACCCTCGCCGCGGTGGGCACCACCATCCTGCAGATCTTCAGCACCCAGCTGCTGGCCAGCGCGGGCAAGAACCCCATCCTGGCGCCCTTCGCCATCATCATTGGCCTGCTGATCTGGTTCAACCTCGTCAGCCAGGTCTACGTGATCTGCGCCGCGTGGGTGGCGATCCGGGAGGAGGACCTCAAGGCCGGGCCCGCAGCCGCGACCACCGGCTGGGGAGCCCGGCGCGTCCAGCCGGGTAAAATGCCGGTCGAGCAGCGGGTTCGCCGCCGGCCGCTGGCCGCCGCGTTCAGGCGTCGAGGTACTGGTCGGCCCACGCCGAAATAATCTTCGCCGCACGGGCCGCCTGGCCTTTGCCGGTCAGGAGATGGTCGCTGCCCTCCAGCGAGACAAAGCTGCGCGGGTGGCGTGCCGTCTGGAAGATGGTGCTGGCGTTTTCGATCCCGACCGTGTTATCGGTGGGGGAGTGCAGCACCATGAGGGGCTTGTGCAGCTGCCGGATGCAGTCCGTCAGGTCCGCGTTTTCGAGGTCCTCGACGAAGTGCCGGCGGATCTCCACCCGCTTGCCGCCGAGGTCCACCTCGGCGCTTCCCTCGCTCAGGATACGGTCCAGGGCCGCGTCAAAGACGTGGGCCACGTGCTTGGGGGAGAAGGGGGCACCCACGGTGGCCACGGCCCTCAGCTCCGGGATCTGCCGTGCGGCGGACAGGACGGCCGCGCCGCCAAACGAGTGGCCCACCAGCAGGGAAACCCGCCGGTCCGAGTCCCGCATGAACTCGGCAGCCTTGACGGTGTCGGCCACCTTGTGGCTGAAGGACCCCTCCGACCACATCCCCGCGGACTCGCCGAGCCCCACGTTGTCGAACCGCAGCATGCCCACGCCGTTGTCCGCCAGGGCTTTGCACATCCGCGACGCCGAGGGGCTGTCCTTGCCCAGGGTGAAGCCATGCGAGAACACGCCCCAGCCCTTGACCGGGCCCTCCGGCAGGTCCAGCACGCCGGAGAGCCGCTCGCCGGTGGAACCCAGGAACGAGACTTTTTCTGAGTGGGACAAAGTGTCCCCTTTCGTATGAGGGCGAATCTTTGAGGGCGGAAACGACGGCGGCGCCCCCACCTAAAAGGTGAGAGGCGCCGTCGTCGATAACTACTGAAAGTGAAGCCGGTTATGCGGGCCGGTCGAACCGGTCCTTAGACCTTGCGGGACAGGATGGCCTGCTTGACCTCAGCGATTGCCTGCGTGACCTGGATGCCGCGGGGGCATGCTTCGGTGCAGTTGAAGGTGGTGCGGCAGCGCCACACACCTTCCTTGTCGTTGAGGATCTCCAGGCGCATGTCGCCGGCGTCATCGCGGGAATCGAAGATGAAGCGGTGCGCGTTGACGATCGCCGCCGGACCGAAGTACTGCCCGTCGGTCCAGAACACCGGGCAGGACGAGGTGCACGCGGCGCACAGGATGCACTTGGTGGTGTCATCGAACCGCTCACGGTCCTCGGCGGACTGCAGGCGTTCCTTGGTGGGCTCGTGGCCACGGTTGATCAGGAAGGGCATGACTTCGCGGAAGGACTGGAAGAACGGCTCCATGTCCACTATCAGGTCCTTCTCCACCGGCAGGCCCTTGATGGGCTCGACCGTGATGGGCTTGGACGTGTCCAGGTCCTTCAGCAGGGTCTTGCAGGCGAGGCGGTTGCGGCCGTTGATGCGCATGGCATCGGAGCCGCAGACGCCGTGGGCGCAGGAACGGCGGAAGGAGACGCTGCCGTCCATCTCCCACTTGATCTTGTGCAGGGCGTCCAGGACACGGTCGGTGCCGTACATGGTGACCTTGAAGTCATCCCACGTGGCGTCCTCGGAGACCTCGGGGTTGTAGCGGCGCACGCGCAGGGTGACGTCGAAGGACGGGATTTCCCCGCCCCCGCCGACGCCGGCGGGCAGTTCGATCTTGGATGCTGGCTCAGCGAGTTCAGCGCTCATCTTAGTACTTCCTCACCATCGGCTCGTAGCGCGTAAAGACCACCGGTTTGGTGGCAAGCCGGATGCCGGCAATCGACTCGGCGGAACCGTCCGCCGGGGCGTGGTCATCCTTGTACGCCATGGAGTGCTTCATGAATTTTTCGTCGTCGCGCTCGGGGAAGTCCTCGCGGAAGTGGCCGCCGCGGGATTCCTCGCGGTGCAGGGCCGCCACGGTCATGACCTTGGCGAGCTCGAGCAGGAAGCCCAGCTCCACGGCCTCGAGCAGGTCCAGGTTGAAGCGCTTGCCCTTGTCCTGGACGCTGATGCGCTGGTACCGCTCCTCGAAGGAGGCAATGTCCTTCAGGACCTGGTTCAGCGTCTCGGCGGTGCGGAACACCTGCATGTTGGCGTCCATCGTGTCCTGCAGTTCCTTGCGGATCGCAGCGACCTTCTCGGTGCCGTCAGAGGTGCGGACGTGGTCCAGCAGGTTCAGCGTGTAGGCCTCCGGGTCAACGGGGAGCTCCACGAAGTCGGCGGTCTTGGCGTACTCGGCGGCGGCGATGCCGGCGCGCTTGCCGAACACGTTGATGTCCAGCAGCGAGTTGGTGCCCAGGCGGTTGGAGCCGTGGACGGAGACGCAAGCGACCTCGCCGGCGGCGTACAGGCCCGGGACCACCGTGTCGTTGTCCTGGAGGACCTCGGCGCTGATGTTCGTGGGGATGCCGCCCATGGCGTAGTGCGCCGTCGGGAACACCGGAACCGGCTCCGTGTACGGCTCGACACCCAGGTAGGTGCGGGCGAACTCGGTGATGTCCGGCAGCTTGGCATCGATGTGCGCAGGCTCAAGGTGCGTCAGGTCCAGGAGGACGTAGTCCTTGTTCGGGCCGCAGCCGCGTCCCTCACGGACTTCGTTGGCCATGGAGCGGGCCACGATGTCGCGCGGGGCGAGGTCCTTGATGGTGGGCGCGTAGCGCTCCATGAAGCGTTCACCCTCGGAGTTGCGCAGGATCGCGCCTTCGCCGCGGGCGGCCTCGGAGAGCAGGATGCCCAGGCCCGCCAGGCCTGTCGGGTGGAACTGGAAGAATTCCATGTCCTCCAGGGGGATGCCCCGGCGGAACGCGATGCCCATGCCGTCACCGGTCAGGGTGTGGGCGTTGGAGGTGGTCTTGAAGACCTTGCCGGCGCCGCCGGAGGCGAACACCACGGACTTGGCCTGGAAGACGTGCAGCTCGCCGGAGGCGAGGTCGTAGGACACGACGCCGGCGACGCGCTTCTGCTTGTACGGCGTGCCGTCCTCGCGGACAGCGTCCTCTTCGACGGTCAGCAGGTCCAGGACGTAGTACTCGTTGTAGAACTCGACGTTGTGCTTGACGCAGTTCTGGTACAGGGTCTGCAGGATCATGTGGCCGGTGCGGTCGGCGGCGTAGCAGGCGCGGCGGACCGGTGCCTTGCCGTGGTCGCGGGTGTGGCCACCGAAACGGCGCTGGTCAATGCGGCCCTCGGGCGTGCGGTTGAACGGCAGGCCCATCTTTTCCAGGTCCAGGACGGCGTCGATCGCTTCCTTCGCCATGACCTCGGCGGCGTCCTGGTCAACCAGGTAGTCGCCGCCCTTGATCGTGTCGAAGGTGTGCCACTCCCAGTTGTCTTCCTCGACGTTGGCCAGGGCTGCGCACATGCCGCCCTGCGCCGCGCCGGTGTGCGACCGCGTGGGGTAGAGCTTGGTCAGTACTGCTGTTCGGGCGCGCTGACCTGATTCGATCGCCGCGCGCATCCCGGCGCCACCGGCACCGACGATCACGACGTCGTACTTATGGACCTGCATACCAGACGCTCTTTCTCTCAAAATTCGCTATAAACCACCGGCAGGCCGCGCCTGCCCGGTGAAGTCTCGTGCAATCTGCGCCTGCCCTCGGCAGGCAAGATCAGTTGCCGTGACGGACCGCGGATTCCTGCCCGGACGGGCTGCGGTCCGCGGCGGTTCCGCCGCTACGGCTGGGGCCCTATGGTGCGGGGCAGAAACCGCCGGGAAGCTGGACGCCGTTGGCCACGGGGCACGGATTGAACGTGAAGATGACCAGGGTGCCCAGGATGATGATGACCGTGGTGGCCGCGTAGAGCACAATCTTCAGCCAAAGGCGCGTTGCGTCCCTCTCGGCGTAGTCATTGATGATCGTGCGGACGCCGTTGGTGCCGTGCAGCATGGCGAGCCACAGCATGGCCAGGTCCCAGAACTGCCAGAACGGGTCGGCCCACTTGCCGGCCACAAAGCCGAAGTCGATCGCGTGGATGCCCTCGCCGACCAGCAGGTTCACGGTCAGGTGGCCGAAGATCAGCACCACCAGCACGACGCCGGAGAGGCGCATGAAGAGCCAGGCGAGCATCTCGAAGTTGCCCTTGGAACCGCCAGTGCGGCGGTACTTGGGCTGGATCTTGCCGCTGCTGGGTTTTCCGCTACCGGGTTTTCCGCTGCGTGGGCTTTGAATTGTTGCAGTCATGGCTTAGTGACCTCCAAGGGCGAGGGACAGGTGGCGGATGGAGAAGCCGACCATGACGACGACCCAGAGGCCCAGGACCGTCCAGAGCATCTGACGCTGGTACTTGGCACCCTTCTTCCAGAAGTCGACGGCGATGATCCGCAGGCCGTTGAAGGCGTGGAACACGATCGCCGCGACAAGGCCCGTTTCACCCAGGGCCATGAGGGGGTTCTTGTAGGCGCCAATCACTGCGGTGTAGGCCTCGGGGGACACACGCACCAATGAGGTGTCCAGCACGTGGACCAACAAGAAGAAGAAAATCACTACACCGGTAATGCGGTGTCCAACCCAGGACCACATGCCTTCACGGCCGCGGTACAAGGTGCCAGCTGGTTTTGTCGGCACTGAATAAACCTCCCTGCAACACAGCGGCGCTGGCATGGGATCCACGCGGGGGGAACGCCTGCTGCGAGAGCACTCGTAAGCTCAAGCCTAAATCTAGGCTTCGCTCACAGCTTATTCAATTTGGGAACTCCTTGTTGACAGGCCCCGGCGCGGTTTTGCGTCCATTTTGAGACGAACGCCACATTTGGCCGTGGTCACAGGCGCCGGCAGGGCCTGATTCGGGCCCAATCCGGACCGAATTGGCCGCCGTCAGCTAAAGTAGCCGTGATGACTACAGACAAAGTGACAAGCCAGGATTCACCGCTGGACCGTTTTATTGCGGTCATTCCGGCGGGCGGGGTGGGGACCCGCCTCTGGCCCCTGTCACGGGCAGCAGCCCCGAAATTCCTTCACGACCTCACCGGTTCGGGCAGTACTCTGCTGCGCGCGACCTATGACCGCCTCCAGCCCGTCGCCGGCAAGCACGTGCTGGTGGTGACCGGCTCCGCCCACAGGGCAGCCGTCTGCCGCCAGCTGCCTGAGGTCCTGGAATCCGACCTCGTCCTGGAGAGCGAACCCAAGGACTCCGGTGCTGCGATCGGCCTCGCCGCGGCCATCCTCCACGAGCGGGACCCGGATATCATCATGGGCTCCTTCGCCGCGGACCAGGTCATCAGCCCGGACGACCTCTTCCAGGACGCCGTCCGTGAGGCCGTCTACACCGCGGCGGCGGGGAAGATCGTCACCATCGGCATCAAGCCGACCCACCCTTCCACCGGATTCGGGTACATCCGTTCCGGCGCGAACCTCCACATCCCGGACGCGCCCAGTGCGCAGTCCGTGGTGGAGTTCGTGGAGAAGCCCAGCGAGGAAGTGGCCCAGGAGTACGTCGACAGCGGCGAATATGTCTGGAACGCGGGCATGTTTGTGGCCCCGGTCTCGCTGATGCTCAAGCACCTCGAAGCCAACCAGCCCGAGCTCTTCGCCGGACTCCAGGAGATCGCCAAGGCCTGGGACACTCCGGAGCGCGACGCCGTCACGGCCCGGGTCTGGCCCACGCTGCCCAAGATCGCTATCGACTACGCCGTCGCCGAGCCAGCCGCCGCCGCCGGCGATGTCGCCGTGGTGCCCGGAACGTTCCTCTGGGACGACGTCGGGGACTTCGCCTCCGTGGGCCGGCTCAACAGCGCCAAGGAAGTCGACGAGGTCACGGTCCTGGGCGAGGGCGCACGCGTCTTCACCGAGAACGCGAGCGGCGTGGTGGTCTCCGATACCAAGCGTGTGATCGCCCTGATCGGCATCAAGGACGTCGTGATCGTTGACACCCCGGACGCCCTGCTGGTCACCACGAAGGAGCACTCGCAGCGGGTCAAGCAAGCCGTGGATGCCATCAAGGCCAAGGGCGACACCGACGTCCTGTAGCCGGAGGGAGCGGATCACGGCCTTGCAATGTTCAGCAATCCGTAACGCGCCGTACCCGATGCCGCTATTCTTTGGCCGCTCGATAGAGTTATTCCGTGCGCAACTATTCGACTGAAGCTGAGCCCACGACTCTCGTGGGGCCGTGGCTGGAGCCACTCCTGCCGGAGCTGATCGCTTTCCGCCGCGACCTCCATGCGCATCCGGAACTTTCGTTCAAGGAGTTCCGCACCACCGACAAGCTGGCGAAGCGGCTCGAGGAAGCCGGGCTCAAGCCGCGCCGCCTCGAGGGCACAGGCCTGACGGTCGACGTCGGGCAGGGTCCCATCGCCACCGCCCTGCGCGGGGACATCGACGCCCTGCCCATCATCGAGGAAACGGGCCTTGAGTTCGCCTCAAAGAACCACGGCGTGACCCACGCCTGCGGCCACGACGTCCACACTGCCACCATGCTCGGGATCGCGCTGGTCCTGCAGCGCATGCACGAGGCCTCCCCGCTGCGCGGGACCGTCCGGATCATCTTCCAGCCAGCCGAGGAAACCATGCCCGGCGGCGCCACCTCGTGCATCGAACAGGGCGTCCTGGAGGGCGTGCCGCGCATCCTGGCGCTGCACTGCGACCCCCGGATCGAGATCGGCAAGATCGGCACCCGGATCGGGGCGATCACCTCCGCCTCGGACACCATCAAGATTGAACTCTCCGGCCGCGGCGGCCACACCTCGCGCCCGCACCTGACCGAGGAGCTGGTCTTCGCCCTGGCGCAGATTGCGGTCAACGTTCCCGCCGTGCTCTCGCGCCGCGTCGATGTCCGCAGCGGCGTGTCCGTGGTCTGGGGGCAGATCTCCGCGGGCTCGGCCCCGAACGCCATCCCGGGCAGCGGCTACATGGCCGGCACCATGCGCTGCCTGGACCGCGACGCCTGGCACGACGCCGGCGCGCTGCTCGACGACATCATCCGGCAGGTCGCCGAGCCGTACGGCGTCGATGTCCACCTGGAACACACCCGCGGCGTGCCGCCGGTGGTCAACTCCGAGCACGAGACCGCGCTGATCGAGGCCGCGGCCCGCGCCGAAATCGGCGAGGGCGCCGTGGTCCTGACCCCGCAGTCCATGGGCGGGGAAGACTTTGCCTGGTTCCTGGCCGACACCCCCGGCGCCATGATGCGCCTCGGCACCAAGACGCCCGGCGGAGAAGAGTACGACCTCCACCGCGGTGACTACATCGTCGATGAGCGGGCGCTGGGCCTGGGCATCCAGGTGCTCACGGCGGCGGCCCTGCGCACCATCCGCGACCTGTAAGCCGTTCCGCCCGCGCCCCTGCGGGCCGCCTCGCTTCACCCGGCCCGCCCTGCCGCGCCGCTGTGCCGCGCCCAGTTTCCCCACCTTTGCCGGCACGACGCCGGGACACGCCGTCGGTGCAGGCCGACACACCGCCGGCACCCGTCAAACATGGGGAAACTCGGCGGCTGCGGCTGGGAATGGTGCCGCGGCGGCCCCGGTTGCGGTTCCCACTTCCGTTTCCGCAAATTCAATTGTGCACAACTGAATTGCACGCAATTGAATTGTGCAGTACGGTGGAGTCATGACCACGTCAGAAGAGTCCCGCCAGGCCGGCCCGGAAGCGCTGCGCCTGAACCGGCAGGTGTGTTTTGCGATGTACTCTGCCTCACGCGCCGCCACGGCCGCCTACCGGCCCATGCTCGAGGAGCTCGGCCTGACCTACCCGCAGTACCTCGCCATGCTGGTGCTGTGGGAAGCGGAGCCGCGCAGCGTGAGTGAACTGGGGGAGGAGCTGGGCCTGGACTCCGGCACGCTCTCGCCGCTGCTCAAACGGCTCGAAGCGCTCGGCTTCGTCCAGCGCCGCCGCTCCGCCGAGGACGAGCGCCGCGTGGAGATCTTCCTGACCGACGCCGGCGCCGCCCTGAGCGCCAAGGCCAGCGGCATCCCGCAGCGCCTGGCGGATGCCGCCGGACTCACCGCCGCGGAACTGGACCAGCTCCGCGACACCCTGGGCCGGCTGACAAACGCGCTCCACGCCTCCCATTAGGCCCTCGCACCAAGCCTTCCACTGGACCCTCCGGGTCAACCTGCCCCAGGCCATCCCGGGAGGCCCCTTTGCCGGGTCCGTCCACCGGGCCCATTCCTGCCCAACTTTTCCCAGACTTCCCCTCCGACAGAACGGAAACACCATGAAGACCCTCTACACAGCAGAGGCCCTGGCCTCCGGCGAAGGCCGCGACGGCACCGCCATCAGCAAGGATGGCAAGCTGAGCGTCACCCTTGCCAGCCCGGTCGAGCTCGGCGGTGACGGCGCGGGCACCAATCCTGAACAGCTCTTTGCCGCCGGCTACGCCGCGTGCTTCCACTCCGCCCTGCGCCTGTTGGGACGCAAGGAGCGCGCCGACCTGACGGACTCCGCCGTCGCCGCCAAGATCCACTTCGGCGCCCTCGAGGACGGTGCCGGCTACGGCCTGGCCGCCGAACTTGAGATCGCGCTGCCCGCCGTGGACCGGGACACGGCCGAGGCCCTCGTGGCCAAGGCCCACCAGATCTGCCCGTACTCCAACGCCACCCGGGGCAACATCACTGTCGACATCACCATCCTGGAGGTAGCCGCATGAGCAACAACACCGAAACTCTCACCCTTCCCGCCACTACCCGCGAGATCCAGCTGGCGTCCCGCCCCCACGGCCGCCCCGTCCCGGCGAACTTCCGCCTCGCCGAGTCGGCGCTCCCCGAACTGCAGGACGGCCAGGTCCTGGTCCGCAACCTCTTCATCTCGGTGGACCCGTACATGCGCGGACGCATGAACGACGTCAAGTCCTACTCGGCACCGTTTGCACTGGATGCCGCACTCGACGGCGGCGCCGTCGGCGTAGTCATCGCGTCCCGGGCCGAAGGCCGCGCCGTGGGCGACACGGTGGTGCACGGACTGGGCTGGCGCGAGTACGCCGTCGTCGATGCCGCGGCCACCACAGTGGCGCGCACCGATCTGGCCCCCGCGTCAGCATTCCTCGGCGCCCTCGGCATGACCGGGCTGACCGCCTACGCGGGACTGCTGAAGGTTGCGGAATTCAAGCCCGGCGACGCCGTGTTCGTCTCGGGCGCCGCCGGCGCGGTCGGCTCGCTCGTCGGGCAGATCGCCAAGGCCATGGGCGCGTCCCGGGTGATCGGCAGCGCCGGCTCGCCGGAAAAGGTGGCACGCCTGCTCGAACTCGGCTTCGATGCCGCGTTCAACTACCACGACGGTCCCGTGGCGGAACAGCTCGCCGCGGCCGCGGGTGAGCGCGGGATCGACGTCTACTTCGACAACGTCGGCGGCGAGCACCTCGAGGCCGCGCTGTCCGCACTCACGGTCGGTGGCCGGGTGGCCATGTGCGGGGCCATCGCCCAGTACAACGCGACCGAGCCCACGCCGGCACCGCGGAACCTCATGCTGGCGATCGGCAAGCAGCTGACGCTCAAGGGCTTCCTCGTTGGCGGCTACTGGCAGCACATGGCCGAGTTCGTCGAGGCCATGTCCGGCTGGCTGGCCGACGGAACGGTCCGCTACGACGAGACAGTGGTGGACGGGCTGGAGAACGCCCCGCAGGCCTTCATGGACCTGCTCGACGGCGCCAACACCGGCAAGATGCTCGTCCGGCTGTAGCCGGACACCCGGCACTCGCCGTGCGCCACGACGCCTCCGGCGCCGGTTCCTGCGGGGACCGGCGCCGGAGGCGTACGTGGCCGCGGCGGGCACCTGCTACCTCTAGGTAACAAGTTCTCAACAATCTGGGCATTCGCCGGGACGTGTGTTATCGGGACGTGGCGCAGGCCACTACAGTAGCTTCCATAAGTGCGCCTCGGCGCAGTGCTGCGAAATCCATCAGTGACAACAGAGATCAGCGGAACACCGCAGACAGACACTCATTGAACTTCCGTCGTAGCGCCTACTCTTTCTTCCTGGAGGAAAATTGAAGAACTCTCTGCGTGCCACCTTTAAGCGCGGATCAATGGCCGGCGTCGCCACCGCGGGCGCGGCTGCACTCCTGCTGACGGGCTGCGGAGCTGCCCCGGAGGCCAGCACCGCCACCAACACCGCCAGCAACTACACGGGCTGCATCGTGTCCGACTCGGGTGGATTCGACGACCAGTCGTTCAACCAGTCATCCTACGAGGGCTTGAAGAAGGCCGAGAAGGATCTCGGCATCAAGACGAACCAGGCCGAGTCCAAGACCAACAACGACTTCGAGCCCAACCTGCGCGCCATGGTCTCCGCCGGCTGCAACCTGACCATCACGGTCGGCTTCCTGCTCGGCGACGCCACCAAGTCCCAGGCCACCGCGAACCCGGACAAGCACTTCGCCATCATCGACTTCGGCTATGAGACCCCCGTCGCCAACGTCAAGCCGATCATCTACGACACCGCCCAGGCAGCATTCCTGGCCGGCTACCTCGCAGCAGGCACCACCAAGACCGGGACGGTCGCCACATTCGGCGGCATCAAGATCCCCACGGTCACCATCTTCATGGACGGTTTCGCCGACGGCGTGAAGTACTACAACGAGAAGAAGGGCAAGGACGTCAAGCTTCTCGGCTGGGACAAGGCCAAGCAGGACGGCTCCTTCACCGGTGACTTCGAAAAGCAGGACAAGGGCAAGCAGTTCACCCAGAACTTCCTGGACCAGGGCGCGGACATCGTCATGCCCGTCGCCGGTCCGGTCGGCAAGGGCGCCGGCGCGGCCCTGCAGGAAGCCAAGGCGGCAGGCAAGGACGTCAAGCTCATCTGGGTTGACTCCGACGGCTACCTCACCGCACCGGATTACAAGGACATCATGCTCTCCTCCGTCATGAAGCAGATGGGCGAGGCCGTCGAGACGGTCGTCAAGCAGGACAAGGACGGCCAGTTCACCAACAAGCCGTACGTTGGCACCCTCGCGAACGACGGCGTCCAGCTTGCCCCGTTCCACGACATGGATTCCCAGGTTCCGGCCGAACTGAAGTCCGAGCTGGACCAGATCAAGAAGGACATCGCCGACGGCAAGCTGAAGGTTGAATCTGCAGCCAGCCCGAAAGCCTAACTTCCTCCGCTAAGCGCCACGGCCCGTCCGGTCACCACCGCACGGGCTGTGGCGCTTTTCGTTGCGGCCCTTAGTGCCTCAGACCCCAGGCACTAAGCTGGTGCTGCAGCGCCCCTACGCGTCCGGACCAAGCCTTCCGGACACCTCGAGATTGGTCAGAGTTTTGAAACTTGAACTCAAGGGCATTACCAAACGCTTCGGCTCCCTGGTAGCGAACGATCACATCGATGTGGTCGTTGAACCCGGGCAGATCCACTGTCTGCTCGGTGAGAACGGCGCTGGCAAGTCCACGCTGATGAACGTCCTCTACGGACTGTACGAGCCCACCGAGGGCGAAATCCTCATCGACGATAAACCGGTCACGTTCCGTGGCCCCGGCGACGCCATGGCGGCCGGCATCGGCATGGTGCACCAGCACTTCATGCTGGTCCCCGTCTTCACGGTCGCCGAGAACGTCGCCCTGGGAGCGGAGACCACCAAGAGCGGCGGATTCCTGGACCTCGATGACACCCGCCGGAAAATCCGGGAGATCTCGGACCGGTACGGCTTCGACGTCGACCCCGACGCGCTGATCGAAGACCTCCCCGTGGGGGTGCAGCAGCGCGTGGAGATCATCAAGGCACTGGTCCGCGACGCCAAGGTCCTCATCCTCGATGAGCCCACGGCCGTGCTGACCCCGCAGGACACCGATGAGCTGCTGGACATCATGCGCCAGCTCAAGAGCCACGGCACCTCGATCGTCTTCATTTCCCACAAGCTGCGTGAGGTGAAGGCCGTTTCGGACACCATCACCGTCATCCGGCGCGGCAAGGTGGTGGGCTCGGCCGATCCCGGCGCCTCGACCACCGAGCTGGCCTCCATGATGGTGGGCCGGGCCGTGAGCCTGACCCTGGACAAGGCTCCCGCGAATCCGCAGGAGACCACCTTCGAGGTCAAGGACCTCACCGTCATCGCCCCCAACGGCCAGCACGTGGTGGACGGGATCAGCTTCGGAATTGCCCGCGGCGAGATCCTCGCCGTCGCCGGCGTCCAGGGCAACGGCCAGACCGAGCTGACCGAGGCCATCCTCGGCCTGCACGAGCGGGTCCACGGCTCGATCACCCTCGACGGCGAAGAACTCGTGGGCCGCAGCGTCAAGGAGGTCCTCAACGCCGGCGTCGGGTTCGTCCCGGAGGACCGTTCCCTCGACGGCCTGATCGGCACGTTCTCCATCGCCGAGAACCTGATCCTGGACCGCTACGACCAGGCGCCGTTCGCCAAGGGCATCAGCATGAGCCCGGCCAAGGTCCTGGAGAACGCCAAGACCCGGATCGCGGAATTCGACGTCCGCACCCCGTCCGGCTCGCTGGCAGCAGGCACCCTGTCCGGCGGCAACCAGCAGAAGGTCGTCATGGCCCGGGAGCTCTCCCGGCCGCTGCGGCTCTTCATCGCCTCCCAGCCCACCCGCGGCGTGGACGTGGGCTCCATCGAGTTCCTGCACAAGCGGATCGTCGCGGAGCGGGACCACGGCACGCCCGTCATGATCGTCTCCACCGAACTGGACGAGGTGATTGAACTCGCCGACCGGATCGCCGTGCTGTACAAGGGCCGGCTGGTCGGGATCGTCCCGGCCGGCACCGGGCGGGACGTCCTGGGCCTGATGATGGCCGGGGTTTCCCCGGACGAGGCCCAGACCGACGCCGCAGGCAGGCACGCGGCCCGATCCCTTTCCGAAAACCCGGCCGCGAACGCAGCAGAAATCCCGGCCGGCATCCCGGCCGACAACCCCGCATCGAAGCCGGCCATGAACCCGGCCCCCGCCGCCCCGTCCGTGCAGGAGCCCGGCTCCGGCGCCGTAGGAGACCCCCATGAGTGAGAACACCGAGCCGCGGTCCGCGGCCGCACCGGACCCGGACCGGCTTCCGGCATCGCAGGCCACCGACGTGGAGCCTGAACCGCTCGAGGACGATGCAGACTTCGTCACCTCGCTGGACACCGCGGGCGGCGCCCACCAGCCGTCGGCCGTTCCGGTCTCGACCCAGAGCGGAGCCCTTCCGGGTGCCCCGGAAGAGGAGTCGCTGCTGCGCAAGATCTTCACCGGCAACGGCATCGTGACCATCCTGGCGGTGCTGCTCGCACTGATCCTCGGCGGCCTGCTTATCGCCATGACGGACAAGGTTGTCGGCACCACTGCGGGCTATCTCTTTGCCCGGCCCAGTGACTTCCTCACCGCCGTCTGGTCCGCCGCCACCGATTCGTACGTCGCCCTCTTCCAGGGCGCGGTCTTCAACCCGCGCGGGAACGGCGTGGCCGGACAGTTCGCCCCCCTCATGGAGACGCTGACCATCGCCACCCCGCTGATCACCGCCGGCCTCGGCGTCGCCCTGGCCTTCCGCGCGGGCCTGTTCAACATCGGCGCGCAGGGCCAGATCATCATGGCCGGCATCCTCGCCTCGTGGGTCGGCTTCGCGCTGCACCTGCCGCTTGGGCTGCACCTGCTGCTGGTCCTGGTGGCCGGCGTCATCGGCGGCGCCGTTTGGGGTGGCATCGTCGGCGTGCTCAAGGCCCGGACCGGCGCGCACGAGGTCATCGTGACCATCATGTTCAACTACATCGCTCTCTATTTCCTGCGCTACCTGCTCGACACGGACCTGTTCCAGCGTCCGGGGGCGGACACACCGATATCGCCCATCGTGGACCCCAGCGCCGCGTACCCGCTGATCTTCGGCAGCCAGTACCGGCTGCACCTGGGATTCCTGCTGGCCATTGCGGCCACCGTGTTTGTTTCGTGGCTGCTGAACCGCTCCACGCTCGGTTTCGAATTCCGTGCCGTCGGGGCCAACCCCAAGGCAGCCCTGACCGCCGGCATCAACGTCTCCCGGGCCACCATCCTGGTGATGACCATTGCCGGTGGCCTGGCCGGCCTGGCCGGCGTGGCACAGGTGGCGGGCACCGAAAAGGTCCTGACCGACGGTGTCGCGGCAACCTACGGCTTTGACGCGATCACGGTCGCGCTGCTGGGACGGTCCTCGCCGTGGGGCACGTTCGCCGCCGGCCTGCTGTTCGGAGCTTTCCGCGCAGGCGCCGTCCAGATGCAGATCCAGACCGGAACCCCGATCGACATCGTGCTCGTGGTCCAGTCACTGATCGTGCTGTTCATCGCGGCGCCGCCGCTGGTCCGTGCGATCTTCGGACTCAACCCGCGCAAGAAGAAGGCCGCGACCGCCGGCAAAACCAAGCAGGCCGCAACCACCGGAGGTGCCGCATGAGCACAACAGCAACCTCGCCCGTTGAAGGAAAACCCCAGCCGGAGAAGAACCACAGGCCGGCGCAGTCCGCCAAGCCCGTGACCTGGAAGCTGCCGGTCACGCTTGCGGTGCTGGCCACCATCGCCTTCATCTTCTTCGGACTGCTGGGCCCGCAAGGAACCGCTAAGTTCGGCGTTTCCTCCGGAGGCGACTTCTTCCAGCTCCCCGCGATCGAAGTACCCGCGTTCCTGTCCGGCATGGTGCTCTCCCTGATCCTGGTGGTCCTTGCGGGCTACGCCCTGGTCCTGAAGGCGCGGGCGAACCGGCGGCCCCCGCGCTGGCTGCCGGCCGTGTTCACGGTTGTGTTCGTGGTTGCCTTCCTGATCTGGGTGGTCGGCGGCGCCCGGACCCCCAGCATTTCGCTGGCCGGCCTCATCGCAGGATCCGTGACCCTCGCCGTGCCCATCGTCTTCGGCTCATTGTCCGGTGTGCTGTGCGAACGGGCCGGCGTGGTCAACATCGCCATCGAAGGCCAGCTCCTGGGCGGGGCTTTCACGGCCGCCCTCGTCGCCAGCCTGACCCACAACCCCTACGCGGGCCTGGTCGCGGCGGCCGTGGCCGGCGCCCTTGTCTCGATAGTGCTGGCGCTGTTCGCCATCAAGTACGTGGTCAACCAGATCATCGTCGGCGTCGTGCTCAACGTCCTGGTCTCCGGGCTCACCGGCTTCCTGTTCAGCACCGTGATGCAGTCCGATCCGGAGAAGTACAACTCGCCCGGCCGGCTGCCCATCATCGACATCCCGGTCCTGTCCAGCATCCCGGTGATCGGGCCCATCCTGTTCAAGCAGTCCGTGGTGGGCTACCTGATGTACGTGGCCGTCATCGTGATCTGGGTCGCCCTGTTCAAGACGAAATGGGGCCTGCGCGTCCGTGCCGTGGGCGAGCACCCGCAGGCCGCCGACACCCTGGGCATCAAGGTCAACGCGACCCGCTTCTGGAACGTCACGCTCGGCGGCGCCGTCGCCGGGATCGGCGGATCGTTCTTCACCCTCGTTGCGATCGACAGCTTCACCAAGGAAATCTCCGGCGGACGCGGCTTCATCGCCCTCGCCGCCATGATCCTGGGCCGCTGGAACCCGATCGGGGCGTTCTTCGCCGCGCTGCTGTTCGGCTTCGCCGACAACCTGCAGAGCATCGTGACGATCATCGGCACCCCGGTGCCGAGCCAGTTCATGGCCATGCTGCCGTACGTGGTGACCGTGTTTGCCGTGGCAGGGCTCGTGGGCCGCTCCCGGCCGCCGGCCGCTGACGGCATCCCGTACATCAAGGGCTGAGCATGGACAGCACCAACGTCGACTGGGCTGCACTCGAAGCCGCGGCAGTGTCCGCCATGAAGAACGCCTATGCGCCGTATTCGAAGTTTCCGGTGGGGGCCGCGGCCCTCACCGGAGACGGGCGGATCGTCAGCGGCTGCAATGTCGAAAACGCCAGCTACGGGCTGACCCTGTGCGCCGAGTGCGCCCTGGTGGGCAACCTGCAGATGACCGGCGGGGGACGGCTCCGCGCCTTCTACTGCGTCGACGCCGGCGGGAATGTCCTCATGCCGTGCGGGCGCTGCCGACAGCTGCTCTACGAATTCCGGGCTCCGGACATGGAGCTCATGACCACGCAGGGAATCAAGACCATGGACCAGGTCCTTCCCGATGCCTTTGGCCCCCAACACCTGGAGGAACCCCGGTGACACAAGCGACACAGAACCCCAACAACAGTGAAGCGTTCGACGCCGTCGACATTATCCGCATCAAGCGGGACAAGGGTGTGCTCAGCCCGGCCCAGATCGACTGGACAATCGACGCGTACACCCGCGGCGCCATCGCCGACGAACAGATGGCCGCCCTGAACATGGCCATCCTGCTCAACGGCATGGACCGGGCCGAGATCTCCCGCTGGACGGCGGCCATGATCGCCTCCGGCGAGCGGATGGACTTCTCCAGCCTGCGGCGGCCCGACGGCGGCGTGAAGGCTACCTCGGACAAGCACTCCACCGGCGGGGTCGGGGACAAGATCACCCTGCCGCTGGCGCCCCTGGTGGCGGTGTTCGGCGTGGCCGTGCCGCAGCTCTCGGGCCGCGGCCTCGGCCACACCGGCGGCACCCTGGACAAGCTCGAGGCCATCCCGGGCTGGCGCGCGGCCCTGAGCAACGAGGAAATGATGGCCCAGCTCCAGGACGTCGGCGCGGTCATTTGCGCGGCCGGCGCCGGGCTGGCCCCGGCGGACAAGAAGCTCTACGCGCTCCGCGATGTCACCGGGACCGTGGAGGCCATCCCGCTGATCGCCTCCTCGATCATGAGCAAGAAGATCGCCGAAGGCACCGGCTCGCTGGTGCTCGACGTCAAGGTGGGCAGCGGCGCGTTCATGAAGGACGAGGCCCGCGCCCGCGAACTGGCCGAAACCATGGTGGCCCTGGGCAAGGACGCCGGCGTCAACACGGTGGCCCTGCTCACCAACATGAACACGCCGCTGGGCCTGACCGCGGGCAACGCGATCGAGGTCGAGGAATCCGTGGAGGTCCTCGCCGGCGGAGGCCCGGACGACGTCGTCGAACTCACCGTCCGGCTCGCGGAGGAAATGCTGGCGTGCGCCGGCATCCGCGACGCCGATCCCCGGGCAGCACTCCGGGACGGCCGGGCCATGGACGTCTGGAACCGGATGATCGAGGCCCAGGGCGGAGACCCGCGCGCCAAGCTCCCGGTCGCCAAGGAATCCGAGGTCATTTACGCCCCGGCCGACGGCGTCCTGGTGGAGCTCGACGCGATGGCCGTCGGCGTCGCTGCCTGGCGGCTCGGTGCCGGACGCGCCCGCAAGGAGGACCAGGTCCAGGCCGGCGCCGGGGTGCGGATGCACGCCAAGCCCGGTGCCACAGTCAAGGCGGGCGAACCGCTCATGACCCTCCTCACGGACACCCCGGAGAAGTTCGAGCGTGCCAAGGAAGCGCTCGAACACGCCGCCGTGATCGCCCCCGAGGGCTCCCGGCCCGCCCAGAAGCTCATCATCGACCGCATCGCCTAACCCCGTTGCCCTATCACTTGGGGTCCCCGAACCCCGGGGGATAACAGCCGATAACAGCCGTACGTGATAGGGCAACGGCGGCCGGAGCCGGCGGTACACTGACTCCACAGCAGTACCCGTCAAGCGCAGGCCCGGCTCCGGCCGAGCCTGCGCTTGGATCGATCTGGCCCCGCCGCGCGTTAGGAAGCTGTGCAGGCAATCAACGACTTCATCCTCGCCGCCGCAGGGCAACCCTGGGTCCTGGTCCTGGTTTTTGCCTGCTGCATGATCGACGGCTTTTTCCCCCCGATTCCGAGTGAATCGGTGGTGGTGGGCCTGGCTGCAGTCGCCGCTACGGCGGGCGTCCCCAACCCTCTGCTCTTGATCGCTACGGCTGCCGCAGGGGCTCTTGTGGGCGACAACATGGCCTATCTGATCGGCCGCGGGACCGGAACCCGGCGCTGGGCGTGGCAGCGCGGCCCGCGCATGCAGGCGGCCTTCCGCTGGGCCGGCCGGGAACTGCGGAAACGGCCTGCCTCACTGATCCTTGTGGCCCGCTTCGTCCCGATCGGGCGGGTGGCCGTTAACCTGACCGCCGGCGCCACGCACTACCCGTGGCGCAGATTCTTCAGCCTGACGGTGCTCTCGGCGCTGCTGTGGGCCAGCTACTCGGTGGGGATCGGACTGACTGTTGGTCCGTGGTTTGAGAAAAACCACGTGCTGGGCGCGGCCATTGCCATCGTCTGCGCGGTCGTCCTGGGCGTCGTCCTGGACCGCGTGATCAGCAGGGTGCGCGGCCGCGCACCGGAGGAACCAACGCATTCCGTGCCGCCCGTCGAGTCCTAGGCGGATTGGCCCCGCACATGGGACACTTAGGAGCGATTTGGGTCACGTTTGTTGGCCGCAGGTCGTGCAAAGTTTCGTCCATGGTTCTACCCACTGTCATCGCGAGTACGTTACGGCTTAGTTGTCCGTTCCCAGTCATCAAGGAGCACCACCTGCATGGAGTTCATTAACGAGGCCGTGCTCCATGCCGCTGGCCAGTGGTGGATCTACCCCCTCCTGCTGGTTTTCTTCTTCGTGGACGGCTTCGCGATGGTGGTCCCCAGCGAAACCCTGATCGTTGCCCTGGCGGCGTACTCCGTGCACAGCGGCCAACCCAATCTGTGGATCCTGGGCCTCACGGCGCTCGTGGGAGCGATGGCCGGCGACAACATGGCCTACATGCTCGGCCGCAAGATTGGCCTCGAGCGGTTCCGCTGGATGCGCAAGCCAAAGGTCCAGAAAGTCTTCGGCTGGGCACACTACGAACTCGAGAAGCGCGGCGCCGTCCTGATCTTCACCGCCCGGTACATTCCGTGGGGCCGCGTCGCCGTCAACTACGTGGCAGGCACGACGGCGTTTCCGCACCGCCGGTTCTTCTTCCTGGACGGCTTCGCCTGCCTGACGTGGGTCGCCTACTCAATCGGCATCGGCGTCCTGGCCAGTTCCTTCCCGTGGCTGCACCACAACCCGCTGCTCAGCGCGGGCATCGCGGTGGTATTCGCCATTGTCCTCGGTGTCCTCATCGACCATCTCCTGCGCTGGTGGCACAAGCGCCTGGGCCGCCACGACGCCGGTCCGGTACCGTCCGAGACTGAATATGCCGCCGAACCAGCCTCCGGGGAACGCGCTCCGGAGCTGCACGGCACGATGCTGGCCGGTCCGTCCGCTGAGTCCGGAGCACCCGGAAAGTAGCTTCCGGCGCCCGCCGACCCTATGGTTGGAACGTGACTGAGACTATTCCTGACGCTGCCCCTGACCTCGACTTCGACCTGAAGGGCCTTCCCAAGGTTTCCCTTCACGACCACCTGGACGGCGGACTCCGCCCGGCCACCATCATTGAACTTGCTGAGGCCGTCGGCCACACGCTGCCGTCCACGGACCCCGTTGCGCTGGGGGAGTGGTTCCGCGAATCCGCCGATTCCGGCTCCCTGGTCCGCTACCTGGAGACTTTCGACCACACCATCGCCGTGATGCAGACCAAGGAGGGCCTGTTCCGCGTCGCGAAGGAATTCGTCGAAGACCTGGCCGACGACGGCGTCGTGTACGGCGAAGTGCGCTGGGCGCCCGAACAGCACCTGCAGAAGGGCCTGAGCCTGGACGACGTGGTCGAAGCCGTGCAGGCTGGCCTCGAAGCCGGCGTGGACGCCGTGGCAGAGACCGGCCGCGATATCCAGGTGGGCCAGCTCATCACTGCCATGCGCCACGCCGACCGTGGCCAGGAGATCGCCGAGCTGGCAGTCCGCCACCGCAACAACGGCGCCGTCGGCTTCGACATCGCCGGCGCTGAGGACGGCTTCCTGCCGTCCCGCTTCAAGGACGCCTTCACCTACCTGGCCCAGCACAACTTCCCGGCCACTGTCCACGCCGGCGAAGCCGCCGGCCTGGAAAGCATCCAGTCGGCCCTCGTAGACGGCCGGGCCCTGCGCCTGGGCCACGGCGTCCGCATCGCCGAGGACGTCACGATCGAATTCGAAGAGGACGAAGACGTCGACGCCGCGGGCGACGAAGTCAACGACACCATCGGTATGGTGACCCTGGGCGAGCTCGCCAGCTGGGTGCGCGACCGTGGCATCGCCCTGGAGATCTGCCCCTCCTCCAACCTGCAGACCGGCGCCATTGCCGGCTTCGGTGAGGGCATCGAAAGCCACCCGCTGGACATGCTCTACCAGCTCGGCTTCAACGTCACTATCAACACCGACAACCGGCTCATGAGCGGCGTGACGCTGACCGACGAGTTCGAACTCCTGGTTGAGACGTTCGACTACGACCTCGATGACCTGCTGGAGCTGACGCTGAACGCGGCCGAGGCCGCCTTCCTGCCGCTCGAGGAGAAGGAAGCCCTGGTCGAATACATCAACGAGGCCTACGCCGATCTTGGCTAACGAGGACACATCACCCGTCCAGGGGCTCGCTGGGCCCACAGCGGCAGGGGTCCCCGGCCGAGCTTGCGAGGTCGGGGAGCTGCTGGGGATAATCGCGGCCCTGCGCGAGCATTGCCCCTGGATGGGTGCCCTCACCCACGAGTCCCTCGTGGAGTACCTCCTGGAGGAGGCCTATGAGGTGGCCGAGACCATCGAGACCGGCGCCGGCGACGCCGAACTGCAGTCGGAACTCGGGGACGTCCTGTTGCAGGTGGTCCTGCACGCCCGGCTCGCCGAGGAACGCGGCGCCTTTGACCTGGGCGACGTCGCCCGCGGCCTGAGCGCCAAGATGATCCGGCGCAACCCGCACGTGTTCCGGCCCGACGGCTCGCTGCAGGATTCCTTCCCGGCAACGGTGGAGGAGATCGTCCTGAAATGGGATGCCGTCAAGAAGGCCGAGAGGCCCGAACGCGGCCACGTCTTCGACGGTGTTCCCGCCGCGCTGCCGGCCCTCGCGCGGGCCCAAAAGATCCTGGACCGCGCCGAACGCGCGGGCATGGCAGCGGCCGCCGGCCCAACCGCCGTCGACCTCCCGGCCGCCGAGGAGGAACTCGGCGACCTGCTGTTCGGGATCGTGGCGGCTGCCCGGGCCGGCGGGCTCGACGCCGAGCGCGCCCTCCGCGGCGCCCTCCGCCGGTTCCAGGACAGCACCGGCCCCGGGCCGTCGGAGCAGTAGCGCCGGCAGACTAGAGTCGGCAAGATAGCGGCGGCACACCAGCGACGCCATCATGACGTCCGGGGATTGGATAGGTTTCCGTAACTTATCCCGCTCTCGACTACGCTAGTAGCGACGACGACGTCGGCTTTTTCCGCTTGATGTACAGCCAGAGTCCAAGCAGTCAGATTCCCTGCAGATCGCTTCACCCAAAGGAGCATATCCATGGCGCTTATCGATGCCATCCACGCCCGCGAAATCCTCGATTCCCGTGGCAACCCGACCGTAGAAGTTGAAGTCCTGCTCTCGGACGGCCAGATCGGCCGCGCAGCAGTTCCCTCCGGCGCTTCCACCGGCGAGCACGAGGCCGTTGAACTCCGCGACGGCGACAAGGGCCGCTACCTCGGCAAGGGCGTCCAGAAGGCCGTCGACGCGGTCATCGACCAGATCGCCCCAGCCCTGACCGGCTTCGACGCGACCGACCAGCGCAGCATCGACCAGGCCATGATCGACCTGGACGGCACCCCCAACAAGGGCAAGCTCGGCGCCAACGCCATCCTGGGCGTGTCCCTGGCCGTGGCCAACGCCGCCGCCGCCTCCGCTGACCTGCCGCTGTACAAGTACCTGGGCGGGCCCAACGCGCACGTCCTGCCCGTGCCGCTGATGAACATCCTCAACGGCGGCTCGCACGCCGACTCCGACGTGGACATCCAGGAATTCATGATCGTCCCGATCGGCGCCGAGACCTTCTCCGAAGGCCTGCGCTGGGGCGTCGAGGTCTACCACAACCTCAAGTCCGTCCTGCAGGCCAAGGGCCTGTCCACCGGCCTGGGTGACGAGGGCGGCTTCGCGCCGAACCTGCCGTCCAACCGTGCCGCCCTGGACCTGATCCAGGAAGCCATCAAGAACGCCGGCTACACCCCGGGCAAGGACATCGCCCTGGCCCTGGACGTCGCCTCCTCCGAGTTCTTCAAGGACGGCGCGTACCAGTTCGAAGGCAAGGCACTGTCAGCCACCGAGATGAGCGCCTACTACGCCGAACTCGTGGCCGACTACCCGCTGGTGTCCATCGAGGACCCGCTGGATGAGAACGACTGGGAAGGCTGGAAGACCCTCACGGACACCATCGGCGACAAGGTCCAGCTCGTAGGCGATGACCTCTTCGTCACGAACCCGGCCATCCTGCAGCGCGGCATCGACACCAAGACCGCGAACTCGCTGCTCGTCAAGGTCAACCAGATTGGTTCCCTGACCGAGACCCTGGACGCCGTTTCTCTGGCCCAGCGTGCCGGCTACACCACCATCACCTCACACCGCTCCGGCGAAACCGAGGACACCACCATTGCTGACATCTCCGTTGCCACCAACGCGGGACAGATCAAGACCGGTGCCCCGGCACGCTCCGAGCGCGTGGCCAAGTACAACCAGCTGCTGCGCATCGAAGAGGAACTCGACGACGCCGCACGGTACGCCGGCCGCAGCGCCTTCCCGCGTTTCAAGGGCTAGTTAGCCGCGAAAAACGCTAACCGGTGGCTATGGTTGAAAGACCATGGCCACCGGTTTTGTTTTTGGTCCGCTTTTGAAGGAGTGACATGGCTACCCGACGCCCCAATGTTCCCCGGGCTACGCCTGCCGCCAAGGCTGCGGCTGCCAAGGCTGCGGCCACGGGTCTGGGCGCAGCAGCCGACGGCGGCGAGGTCATCCAGGCGGACTTTGGCGGCGCCCGCAGCGGCGCGGCGGCGCCGGCCGGCGCTGCGCCTGCCGCGCCACGGGCGTCGGCCCCCACGGGCAGGCCGGCCCCGGGCAGCTCCGGCGCCGCATCTCCGGCCAAACCCCGTCCCGCAACAGCCCCGGCGGGAGCACCGGCAAAGCCCGAAACCCGCCCGGCGGCCGGGAAGGCCGGCGGCAAGACAGACGCCAATGCCGGCGGCAAGAACCCGGGCCGGACCGCCGCAGGGGGTCCGGCCGAGTCCCTGGACCCCGTACCCGCCAAGGCGTTCTCCGGCCGGCTGCTTGCCCTGGGTGTCGTCATGATTGCCATCACCATCCTGCTGGCCCCCACGGTCAAGATCTTCCTGGACAAACGCGCCGAAATCGCCGCGCTGCAGGCCGACATCGCGGCCAAGCAGACGAAGCAGGAGGACCTCAAACGCCAAGTGTCGCGGTGGCAGGATCCCAACTATGTGAAACAGCAGGCCCGCGACCGCATTAACATGGTTATGCCCGGAGAGACGGGCTACTGGGTATTCGGCAGCGATCTTCCTGCCGCGCAGTCCGGTAGCGCGGCGGGTGCAGCATCAGCACAAGACCCGGCCAACCTGCCCTGGGTGGACGCCCTCTGGGAGTCCATCAGGCGATCGGCAACAGACTAGAAGCGGCGCCCGCCGCCGGGATTGTCCCGCGGACAATCTAAGAACAGGGCAGGAAGGTGCCACTCCCGTGGACGAGAACCGAGTGGACCAGAACCGAGCAGCCGGAAACAACGACGGGGCCAAGACGCCGGCGCCACGGCACAGGGCCGACGCACCGGAGGGCTCCCGCCAGCCGTCACCGCATGACCTTGAAGTCCTCAGCCGCCAGCTGGGCCGGCCCGTGCGGGACGTCGTCGAAATCCCGGCCCGCTGCGTCTGCGGAAACCCGCTCGTCGCCGCCACGTCGCCGCGGCTCAGCAACGGGACGCCGTTCCCCACCACGTTTTACCTCACCCACCCGGTCATCACGTCGGCGGTGTCGCGGCTGGAGGCCGCCGGGCTGATGAACGAAATGAACGACCGGCTCGCTGCCGACGCCGGCCTCGCGGCCCGGTACCGGTCCGCCCACGAGGCATATCTGGCCTCCCGTGCCGAGATCGGCGCGCGCTCCGGCATCGGGGCCGTACCCGAAATCGACGGCGTCTCCGCCGGCGGAATGCCGACCCGTGTCAAATGCCTGCACGTCCTCGTGGGGCATTCGCTGGCGGCCGGCCCGGGCGTGAACCCGCTGGGCGATGAATCGATCGCGGCCATCGCCGAGTGGTGGACTGTGGAGCGCTGCTACTGCGACGGCGCCTGGGACACCGGCGGGGAGGCCCCGTCCCGGGACCTCAGCCGCCATGGCCCCCAAGGCCTGCCGGAGATCGTGGGCCGGCCCGCGCCGGTCCGCAAGTCCCGCGTCGACGCCGCTAACACGGACGCCACCGCCGGCTCTACTGACACGGCCGCCGCGGTCGCCGCCGCTGACACGGCCGGTACCACTGGCACGGGGGAGTCCAAGTGACTCGGGTCGCGGCCGTAGACTGCGGCACCAACTCGATCCGCCTGCTGATCGCAGATGTGAGCGCAGGCAACGCAACAGGGCCGGCCACCCCGCGGCTGACCGATATCGTGCGGGAAATGCGCGTGGTCCGGCTTGGCCAGGGCGTGGACTCCACGGGCGAACTGGCCCAGGAAGCGCTTGAGCGCACCTTCGCCGCGACCCGGGACTACGCTGGCCTCATCCGCGAGCACGGCGCCGAAAAGGTACGCTTCGTGGCCACGTCCGCCACCCGCGATGCCCGCAACCGCCAGGTTTTCGTCGACGGCATCCGCGACATCCTCGGCGTCGAACCCGAGGTGATCACCGGCGACGAGGAAGCCGCGCTGTCCTTCGCCGGCGCCAGCAGTGTGCTGCCCTCCCGCGGGCAGGACCCCGTGCTGGTGGTGGACCTCGGCGGCGGAAGCACGGAGTTCGTGCTGGGCAACGCCGACGGCGTCATCGCGGCCCGCTCGGTCGACGTCGGCTGCGTCCGGATGACCGAACGGCACCTGCGCAGCGATCCGCCCACCGCGGATCAGATCGCAGCCGCGGAGGCCGACGTCGACGCCGCCATCAACGGGGCGGCACAAACCGTTCCGCTGGAACGCACCACCGCCGTCGTCGGCGTGGCCGGCTCCGTCACCACGATCACGGCGCACGCGCTGCGCCTGCCGGAGTACTCGCCGGCGGCGATCCATGGCACCGAACTGGACCTGGACGCGGTCCGGAAAGCCTGCACCGAGCTGCTCGAAATGACCCGGGAAGAGCGGGCCGCGCTGCCCTACATGCACCCCGGGCGGGTGGACGTGATCGGCGCCGGCGGCCTGGTCTGGCGGCGGGTCCTGCAGCGCCTGGCCGAGGTCACCGGCGGGCGCATCACCACAGCCGTGAGCAGCGAACACGATATTCTTGACGGAATTGCCCTCAGCATCCGATGATCCCGCCCCAGAAGTTTTGCCCAGCAGTTGTGCCCCTGCGCGCGCCCGTGCCGCTGGTGCATCCGCCGATAGGACCTGAATGACCAGAGCAACAGGCCGCCGGACCGCCTCCGCGTTGATGGCCTTGGCCCTCGCCGGCGGGGCATCCACGGCGGCGCTGACCTTGGCCGCGCCCGCCCACGCCGACTCGTGGCGGGACAAGGAATACTGGCTCGCCGAGTCCGGCATCACCAAAGCCTGGGACGTTTCCAAGGGAGCCGGCGTCAAGGTCGCAGTGATTGACAGCGGCGTGGACGGCCGGCATCCGGATTTGGGCGGCGTGCTCGCCGGCGGCGCGGACATTTCCGGCGCCGGCAAGGCCAACGGCCAGGAGAGTATCGGCGCCAAACCCGAACACGGCACCCTCGTGGCCACCATGCTCGCAGGGCGGGGGCACCAGGCGCCCGAAGCGACTGCCAAACCGACTGCCAGCGCCTCTGGCTCAGCCGCTGGCCCGGCCGGCAGCCCCGCTGTTGGTCCGGAAGGCGTTGTCGGCGTCGCCCCGGAAGCGCAGCTGCTGTCCGTCTCCACCTGGCTCGGTTCCGCCAACCCGGGCGGCAAGAGCGACCAAGACCAGATCCCGGAGGCAGTGCGCTGGGCCGTGGACAACGGCGCCCGCGTCATCAACATCTCGCTCGGCAGCACGTCGCCGGAATGGCCGCAGAGCTGGGACGCGGCATTCCTCTACGCCGAACAGAAGGACGTCGTGATCGTCGCCGCCGCGGGCAACCGGGTGGGCGGCAACGTCCAGGTCGGCGCCCCGGCCACGATCCCCGGCGTCCTGACGGTTGCAGGCCTGGACCGCACGGGCGCGGCCAGCATCGACTCCTCCTCCCAAGGCATCAGCATCGGCGTCGCAGCTCCCGCCGAGGACCTGGTTGGAGGCCTGCCCGGCGGCGGCTACGCCGACTGGGCGGGCACCTCCGGAGCCACGCCCATCGTTTCCGGCGTCGCGGCCCTGATTCGCTCCAAATGGCCCGAGATGTCCGCGAGCCAGGTCATCAACCGGATCGTCACCACGGCCAAGGACGCCGGGGCGCCAGGGAAGGATCCGCTCTACGGGTTCGGCGTGCTGAACGCCGAGGCCGCACTCAAGGCCGATGTCCCGGAAACCACAGTCAATCCGCTGGGGTCCATTTCGGACTGGATCCGGGTCCACCGGCGCGGAAACCTCGCCACCACTGCCCCTGCCGCGGAGCCCGCGCCCCACAGCGCTGCGCCCACCCTGCCCGAAGCCACCGTGCCCGTCGCGGAGAAGCCGTCCCAGCTGGACAGTGCCGTGCCGGCTGCGGTGGTCCTCGGCTTCGGAGCCCTGCTCGTGGGAATTGTTGTGGCCGCCGCTTTCCAGCTGCGGGCCGCCATGCGCACGCCGCCGAAGGACGGGCCGGACGGGCCGGACGGGCCGGGAGGGACCGGCAGGGCCGAACCCGAGACCGTCAATCCGGTGGACTCCGGCAAGCCGTCATAGTTAGTGAAGGTTTTCACAAACTACTGTATTCTTAAGTTATGGCATCCTCCCTTCAGCTCCAGGACCGTCCCCGGGTACTCGTCGTCGGCGGCGGGTACGTCGGCCTGTATGTAGCCCTCAAACTTCAGAAAAAGATCGCGAATGCAGGTGGCATCGTCACCCTCGTGGATCCGCTGCCCTACATGACCTACCAGCCCTTCCTGCCGGAAGTTGCGGGCGGCAACATCGAGGCGCGCCACGCAGTCGTCTCGCACCGCCAGCACCTGAAGCAGACGGAACTCATCCAGGGCCGCGTCACCTCGATCGACCACGCCAACCGCACGGCAGTGGTCGCACCTTCCGACGGTGGCGACACCTTCGAGATTCCCTACTTCGACGTCGTGCTTGCCGCCGGCGCCATCACCCGCACGTTCCCGATCAAGGGCCTCGCGGACAAGGGCATCGGCCTGAAGACCATCGAAGAGGCCGTCGCCCTGCGCAACAAGGTTCTCGAGCGGATCGAGACCGGCTCCCTCATGACGGACCCCGTCGAGCGCGCCCGTGCCCTGACGTTCGTGGTCGTCGGCGGCGGCTTCGCCGGCATCGAGTGCATCACCGAAATGGAAGACCTGGCCCGCGCCGCGGTCAAGAACAACCCGCGCATCAAGCAGGAGGAAGTCCGCTTCGTCCTGGTCGAGGCGATGGGCCGCATCATGCCCGAGGTCACGGCATCGCAGGCCGAATGGGTCGTGGAGCACCTCCGCAGCCGCGGCATCGAGGTCCTGCTGAACACCTCCCTCGACAACGCCGAGGGTTCCCTGAAGCTCATCAACCTCCCGGACAAGACCCCGGCCCAGGAATTTGAGACCGACACCCTGGTCTGGACTGCCGGTGTGCAGGCCAACCCGATGGTCCGCTCCACCGACTTCCCGCTCGAGCCGCGCGGCCGCGTCCGCGTCCTGGCCGACCTGCGCATCGCAGGCGACGAGGGCATCATTGAGAACGCCTGGGCTGCCGGCGACGTCGCTGCCGTGCCCGACCTCACGGGCAGCGGGCTGCCGGACGGCACCTGCGTGCCGAACGCCCAGCACGCGCTGCGCCAGGCCAAGCGCCTCGCCAAGAACCTGTGGGCCTCCCGCTGGGACAAGCCGCTCAAGGATTACAAGCACAAGAACCTGGGCGCCGTCGCCGGCTTCGGCGAGTGGAAGGGCGTGGCGAACATCAACCTGCTTGGCCGCATCGGCCTCAAGGGCCCGCTGGCCTGGCTGGCACACCGTGGCTACCACGGCATGGCAATCCCCACCGTGGAGCGCAAGATCCGAGTGATCTCCGGCTGGATCTGGGCCTTCTTCCTGGGCCGCGACACCACGCAGCTGATGGACCTGGACAACCCCCGCGGCGCCTTCGTGGCCGCAGCGACGCCGGCCCCGAAGCCTGCCGCTGCTCCCGTTGCCGGCACGCCTGCGGATGCTGCCAAGAGCGACACCGCGAAGAACGGCACTGCCAAGAACGACACCAAGGAAGCTGTTCCGGCCGACTCCAAGTAGCCTGATCCGAGCCTTCGACGGCGGCCGTTCCCCTCAGGGGGAGCGGCCGCCGTTTTCGTGGCGGGCAGCCGCCCCGGGACGCCGGGCGCGGACAGGAGCGCGGGGCCCGCGCCTAGACTGGCTCCATGACAGCTGAAAAGGACCTGCACGCCCTCCTGGCCACTATGCATCCCGAACTGCGCGAGGGCGAATATGTCTATGCCCTGTGGCCGCACGGCAGGCCCCTGGCCGGCGCCATTGCGGCCGCCGTCCGCGAGGCGGAAGGGCTGACCGTCGTGCTGCCGCGGAACGAAGCGGACAGCCTGGGGCTCTCCTACGACTTCGTCGCGGCCTGGATCACGCTCCAAGTGCACTCTTCGCTCGAAGCGATCGGCCTCACGGCAGCCGTCAGCGCGGCACTGACTGAGGCGAAGATCAGCTGCAACGTCCTTGCCGGCTTCCACCATGACCATCTGCTGGTGCCCGTGGCGGACACCGAACGGGCGCTGGAGGTACTGCACGAGCTCATCGCGGCCAACGGGGTGCACAAACCGGCCCCGGAACTCGTGCTGCGCAGCGAGGAACCGGTGGACCGTCCCGCCATCCTCGCCCTCACCGCCGCCGCGTTTGCCATCTCGCCTGCCACCGGGGAACACATCGACGGCGAACCCGAGGAGGTGAAGCTGCTGGCGCGGTTGTTCGAGTGCCAGGAATACCTGCCGGCGTTCAGCATCGTTGCGGAACTCGACGGCGAAATCGTGGGGCACGTGATCAGCACCCGCGGGTGGGTGGACGGGCTCGAGCTGCTCGGCCTCGGGCCGATCGGGGTGGTGCCGCGGCTGCAGCGCCACGGCATCGGCACCGCGCTCATGAACGAGACCGTGGCGCGGGCCAACACTGCGGGGGAGCGGGGGATAGCCCTGCTGGGCAGCCCCGAGTATTACTCCCGCTTCGGCTTTGTTCCGTCCACCTCGCTCGGGGTGGCGCCGCCGGAGGCAGGCTGGGCCGCGCACTTCCAGTTGCTGCCGCTCGCCGTCTGGCCCGGCGGCGTGAGCGGCACCTTCCGTTACGCGGAGCCTCTCGCGGGCTGATCCGCCCGACGACGGGATACCATTGACCGGGCGCCCCAGTAGCCCAATTGGCAGAGGCAGCGGACTTAAAATCCGCGTGTTGTGGGTTCGAGTCCCACCTGGGGCACTGTGCTGCGCGCCCCGGCAGCCGGGACGCACGGCCCCCGCGCCCCCTGGCCCCTCATGCTGCCCGACCCCTCAACGTTCCCCGGCCCCGGCAACCGATCCGGGCCGTAGCCCCCGACAAAACAGCCGCCGCAACCGTCCAGATTTCCTCTATGCAACGAGTGTTATAAGGATGTGACCGTAGTCACTTATTTTCACGTCGAAATTGCACTAGCTTGAAGTGGAATCAGGAACACCTGATCTTTCGCGTCAAAGGCCGTTCGCACCTTTAGATCGAGGAGCTTGTACATGACTTCACTCCCCCGGGTTGCGCCCCGCGTCGCTAAGCTCACAGTGCTTAGCCTCGGCGTCGCCCTTCTGGCTACGGCTTGTGGCGGTTCACCCGCCCCGAGTTCGTCGGGATCCAGCTCAGCCGCGGCCGCGGGAATCGCGTGCCCGGCACCCAGCGCCACCGGTGGCGGTACCAGCGCCGCCGGCGAAGCGGGCACTGTCCCCGCTTCGGCCACCACCACCCCCACACCCCTGAAGATCGGCTCGCTCCTGCCGACGACGGGCTCGCTGGCCTTCCTCGGCCCGCCCGAAATTGCAGGCGTCAACCTCGGCATCAAGGAGGTCAACGATGCAGGCGGCGTCCTGGGCAAGCCGGTAGAGGTCATCCACCGCGACTCCGGTGACACCAAGACCGACATCGCGACCCAGTCCACCACGGCACTGCTCGGACAGGGCGTAAGCGCAATCGTCGGCGCAGCCTCCTCGGGTGTCTCCAAGACCGTGATCAACCAGATCACCGGCGCTGGCGTCGTCCAGTTCTCCCCGGCCAACACCTCCCCGGACTTCACGGCGTGGGATGACAAGGGCCTCTACTGGCGCACCGCCCCCTCGGACGTGCTCCAGGGCAAGGTCCTCGGCAACTACATGGCCACCTGTGGCGCCCAGACGGTCGGCATGATCGTCCTGAACGACGCCTACGGAACCGGCCTTGCAAAGAACGTCCAGTCCGCTTTCGAGGCGGCCGGCGGCAAGGTTGTTGCCCAGGAGCTCTTCAATGAAGGCGATTCCCAGTTCAGCAGCCAGGTTGACAAGGTTCTCGCCGCCAAGCCGGATGCCATTGCCCTGATCACCTTCGACCAGGCCAAGAGCATCGTTCCGCTGATGACGGGCAAGGGCGTCAAGCCGACCCAGATCTTCATGGTGGACGGCAACATGTCCGATTACAGCAAGGACTTCCAGGCAGGAACCCTGAAGGGTGCCCAGGGCACCATCCCGGGTACCTTCGCTAAGGAGGACTTCAAGAAGAAGCTCCTGGGGATCGACCCGGCGCTGAAGGACTACAGCTACTCCGGCGAGTCCTACGACGCAGTGAACCTGATCGCGCTGGCGGCTGAGGAAGCCAAGAGCACCAAGGGCACTGATATCGCGGCGCACCTGAAGGACGTTTCTGAGGGTGGCGAGAAGTGCAACACCTTCCCGTCCTGCGTCACCCTGCTCCGCAACGGTAAGGATATCGACTACGACGGCCAGTCCGGCCCCGTAACGTTCTCCGACGCCGGCGACCCGACGGAAGCCTACATCGGCATCTACGAGTACCAGGATGACAACACCTACAAGCCGGTCAAGGAAGAATTCGGCAAGCTGTAAGCCGCTTCCCCTCGACTAACAAAAGACCCCCGTCCCGACGGGGGTCTTTTGCGTGCGGGGGATCGCCACGCACAGCTGACTTTTGGCCCGGCATTGGATATCTCGACGCCGGGATTCCGGCCTAGCCCGCTGGGTGCCCGCCCATAACTACGCACAGTGGGACGCCGTCGTCGTCTGCCGCGGAGCGGTCGGTGAGACGAACGCTGAGGGCGACGGAGGCAGGCGCCGAGCGAGTGGCTGCGGTAGCGACCGGTGGCGCGGTCGGAGGCCCTGGGCCCTAACAGGCCCCGCCGGGCACGCAGAAGGGCCGCCACCGGCTGGTGACGGCCCCTGCGGGGGAGATACTGCCCGGAGCGCTATTCGACAGTGTCTGCGAGCGTCCCCAGGTAGAGCTGGATGACCTTGGGATCCTTCATGAGTTCCCGGCCCGTCCCCGTGTACGCGTCCTTGCCCTGGTCCAGCACGTAGCCGCGGTCGCAGATCTGCAGGCAGCGGCGGGCATTCTGTTCCACCATGATGACCGAGACGCCGGCCCGGTTGATCTCGTGGACCCGGAGAAAGGTCTCATCCTGCTTGACAGGGGAGAGGCCAGCCGAGGGCTCATCAAGAAGCAGCACGGCCGGGTCCATCATCAGGGCGCGTCCCATGGCGACCATCTGGCGTTCGCCGCCGGAGAGCGAGCCGGCCCGCTGGGCGCGCCGCTTGCCGAGTTCCGGGAACAGTTCGGTGACGAAGTCGAACCGCTGGGCGTAGTCCTTGGGCCGCTGGAACATGCCCATCTGCAGGTTTTCCTCGATGGTCAGGGCAGCAAACACGTTGTTGTTCTGCGGAACAAAGCCGACGCCCTTGCTGACCAGCTTGTTGGCCTTGAGCCCGGTGATGTCCTGCCCGCGGACCACGACCGAGCCGGAGTGGACCTTGACCAGGCCGAACATGGCCTTCAGCAGTGTGGACTTGCCGGCGCCGTTGGGGCCGATAATGCCGATCAGCTCGCCCTTGCGGGCCTCGATACTGCAGCCGTTGAGGATATTGACGCCGGGGATGTAACCAGCCACCAGATCGGTGACCTTCACGACCGAGTCGCCATCGAAGGCGGGCTGGGCGGCCGGGGCCGCGCTGGTGGCGCTCATTCTGTGTCCTTCTCTGTGCTGTTCGGCTCTTCGGCGCGGTTCGGCTCTCCCGCGCTGCGGCGGCCGCGGGTCCCGTTCGGCGCCGGTTCCCCGGGTTCCCCGGGTTCCCCCGGTTCCGGCGCTTCCGCGGCGAGGACGTCGGCGGAGATGATGCCGGCGTTTTCGGTGCCGACAATCGATTCCTCGTCGGCGACGAGCTCCGCGGCCAGTTCCTTGATGCCTTCCGCGTCGCCAAGATCGACGTCGTGGTGGGCGCCGAGGTAGGCGTCGATCACGGCGGGGTTCTTCATGACCTCGGCGGGAGGGCCTTCGGCCACGATTTTGCCCTCGGCCATCACGACCACCCAGTCGGCGATGTGGCGGACCATGTTCATGTCGTGCTCGACGAACAGGACCGTCATGCCTTCGGCCTTGAGGTTCTTGATGTGGTCCAGCAAAGACTGCGTCAGTGCCGGGTTGACGCCGGCCATCGGCTCATCGAGCATGACCAGCTTGGGCCGCACCATGAGGGAGCGTGCCATTTCCAGCAGCTTCCGCTGCCCGCCGGAGAGCGACGCGGCGTAGTCGTCCCTCTTGGCGTCCAGCTTGAACTTCTCCAGAAGCACGGTGGCTTGCTGGGTGATCGTCTTTTCCTGGCCGCCCCAGATGCCCTTGAACAGGGCCTTGGACAGGCGTTCGCCGGACTGGTTGGAGGCGCCGAGGCGCATGTTCTCCATGACGGTGAGCTTGCCCATCACCTTGGTGAGCTGGAACGTGCGCACCATTCCCATCCGGGCGACCTTGTAGGAGGAGACGCCGGCTATGTTGTTGCCCTCGAACTGCCAGGTACCCGAGTTCGGGGTATCGAATCCCGTCAGCAGGTTGAACAAGGTGGTCTTGCCGGCGCCATTGGGGCCGATCAGGGCGGTGATCTTGTGCCGCGGGATCTCGAGGTACTGGACGTCGACGGCGTTGATGCCGCCGAAGCTGCGGGTGACGTTCTCCGCCACCACGATCGGATCACGCTTCTTGCAACCAGGCGCGATCTCGCCGGCGGCGATCGGACGCGTGTCCGTCATGTAGTCGATTTCTTCCGACGTGCGGGGTTCGTCCCGTGACTCTTCGCTTGGAATGCTCATGCGAATGCCAGCTCCTTCTTATTGCCGAGAACGCCCTGGGGCCTGAAGATCATCAGCAGCATGAGCGCCACGCCGACCAGGATGTAACGCAGCTGCCCGGCCTGGACCGTATTCAGCCACGTGATGGTGCCGGACTCGATCAGGCCATAGAGGATGCCCTGGGTGAGCGAGAGCACCACCCAGAAGATCATGGCGCCGACCACCGGACCGAGCACAGTGCCGAGCCCGCCGAGCAGCAGGCAGGTGTAGAGGAAGAACGTCAGTTCCGTTCCATAGTTGGCCGGCTGCACCGCGCCGCGGGGAATCGTGAAGATCATGCCTGCCAGGGCACCGAGCGCGCCACCGATGATCAGGGACTGCATCTTGTAGGCGTACACGTTCTTGCCGAGCGAGCGGACCGCGTTCTCGTCCTCGCGGATGCCCTTGAGCACACGGCCCCAGGGGCTTCGCATCAGCAGCCAGACCAGGAGGCAGAAGATGGCCACGACGGCCCAGGCCACCACCCGGATGAAGAAGTCACGGTTGTTCATGCCGACGTAGGTCCCCGGGGGGAAGGGGTTCATGGCATAGAAATCGCCTTCGAAGGCGGCCAGGCCGTTAGCCGAGCCGGTGACGGCGGTCAGCTGGTTGGTCGTGACGATGTACCGCACGATTTCGGCCGCCGCGATGGTCACGATGGCCAGGTAGTCCGCCCGCAGCCGCAGCGTCGGGATGCCGAGCAGCAGGGCGAAGATGGCGGAGGCGACGACGGCGACGAGCAGTCCGACAAAGAACGGCACATGGAACGTCAGGGTGGAGATGGCGAAGCCGTAGGCTCCCACCGCCATGAAGCCGGCCTGGCCGAAGTTGAGCAGGCCGGTATAGCCGAAGTGGACCGCGAGGCCGAGGGTGGCAAGGGCGTAGGCAGCTGTCGTCGGGCTGAAGAGCTCGCCGGCGGCGCTGGAAAATATGAATCCGAAATCCATGGCTGTCTCCTAACCCACGCGCTCTTTGCGGCCCAGAATGCCCTGAGGGCGGAACAAGAGGACAACAATCATGATGAACAACGCTCCCACGTACTTGAGGTCGGCTGCGAGGCCGAACACGGTGGTCAGCTCAACGAAGATGCCGACGATGATGGAACCGACCAGGGCGCCCCAGACTGTGCCGAGGCCGCCGAGGGTGACGGCGGCGAAGATGAGCAGCAGGATTTGGGAGCCCATGTCGAAGGTGACGCCGGGACGGTAGTAGGCCCAGAGGATGCCGCCGAGGGCGGCGAGCATGCCGCCGACCACCCAGACGATGCGGATGACGGAGTCGACGTCGATGCCGGAAGCCGCGGCCAGCGCCGGGTTGTCGGCCACCGCACGGGTGGCCTTGCCGAGGCGGGTCTTGAGCAGGACGACGCCGAGGACGGCGATCACGACGGCACTGACGAGGAGGGACCAGAGGTTGTTGGGGGAGATGGAGATCGGGCCGATCAGGATCTCGACACTCTGGGCGAACGGCAGCTGCTGGGTGGCGCCGCCGAAGTAGAACTGGATGATGTAGCGAACTGACAGGGCCAGGCCGATGCTGACGATCATCATCGGCACAAGCCCGGTTCCGCGGCGCCGCAGCGGCTTCCACAGGCCCGCGTCCTGGATGTAGCCGAACAATCCGCCGCCAATGACGGCCAGGATGATGGACAGCCAGAACGGCAGGTGCATGGCGTTCAGCATGAACACCAGCACCGCGCCCAGCGTGACCATTTCACCGTGGGCGAAGTTGGTCAGGCCGGTGGTGCCAAAGATCAGGGACAGGCCCACCGCCGCGAGGGCGAGCAGCAAACCAAAGCTCAGGCCCGCCACCAGCCGGTTGAGGAGGTTTTGCATGAAGTTCTGCTGCTCCACCACAATGCCCTTGCCAAAAGCAAAGATCACCGAGAGGTTAGAGGTCTGGCTGAAGGTGACCTTGCGGGGGTTCTCCTGGCCCTCGGCCAGCTTGATGCCCTGCGGAAGCGTGGACTCGTCGAGTTTGACCTCGTAGGTCCCCTGGGTGGGGACACCAATGGTCCACGCGCCGTTGGCTCCCGATTTGGTGGTTCCCGTGAAATCGCCGCTCGTGGCGGTGACGGTTACCCCGGGGATCGGTGCGCGGTCGTCGCCGCGCAGGAAGCCGCTGATGGTGTTCGTGAACTGGGTGGCCGACGGGGATGGTGTCGGCGACGGGCTCGTAGCGCTGGACGCCGGGGCCACGATGAGCAGTAGCGCAGCCATGGCGGCGAATACTGCCCCCACAGACCTCAGTAGTCTGCCGCGCCGTCTCTGCGACAGGCCGCTCGTTGTGCTTCTCAAATTGAAAACCTCCACATGGGGGTGCTGTGGGTTGCGCCTTTGCAACCGTTGCGAACGGTCAGGGGACGAGCGTCTGGCAATACGATCAAGTGTTGTGATGTCCGTCACCCTGTGTGGCCTATGCTACAGCCCGGGCGAGCCAAACAATGCCGCTGCGAGCAGGGAGAACGTCGCGATCGGGTAACAACCGTGTAGCGCCGCCGACACCTTGCTGTAGCCCATCTAAAGAAAACTTTTGTTGATTCCGAGTATGCCTAAACAGTGGCCGACCCGGTCCCCGATTCGCCGGGCCGCCCGGGGCTGTCGCGGGCGGCCGCGCATGTCCGCTCCGGCCCGCGGAACCGCCACCCCCAAGCTTTTTCCAAGCCCGCCGGCGTTATGGTGCGAAGAGCGCCAGAACCGGAGTCCGTTCGTTCCGGACTCCGGCCGGCGCCGATAGCAGGGGCCGATCGTGGAGGGCCGACTGATGAACCGGGTGGTCAAGCTGTGTCTCGCGGGTTCGCTTGTATTGGCGATCCTGGGCCTCCCGGCGCTCAGTCTGGGCCCCGAAACCGCCGGGGCGCAGGCCTGCGTTCCCTCCACGGAGGCACTCAGGGACCCGTATCCGGGGATCCAGGCGGCGGCGTCCAGCTTTGAGGCAGGCACCCTGGACGGCTTCGGCATTTCCGCGGCCGGGACCGGGAACGCCTCGGTGTCCACCGGGCTCTCGCACTCCGGGAACTGTGCCGCCCTCCTGCACACCAACGCGGTGCCGGGCTCCATCGCCAGGCTGACGGTGGGCCTGACCCCCGGGACCACGGAGGCATATGCGGACGGCTGGTTCAACATCGCCGCCGAAGGAGTGGCGGGAAACAATGTTCCCTACTTCCGGTTCTTTGCCGGCGGAGTCCGGGTCCTGGATGTTTTCCGGCAGAACGTCTCCCATGAGCTCGTGCTCCGTACCTCGTCACCGGCAGGGTTCGCCTACACCACCTTGCGGCGGGACGTCCCGACGGACTCCTGGCACCGGCTCGTCATGCACGTGGTCCCCAACGGCCCCGGGACCAACGTCCAAATCTGGTGGGACGGGCGTTCGGTCTACGCCGGCACTGTCAGCATTTCCGCGACGACGCTCGACACGCTCCAGCTTGGCTCCGAACACGATCAGCAGATGGCCGACATCTATATCGACGACGTCATTGTCAACAGCGGCACCGGAACGCCGGTGCCCGTTCCCGGCCCGCTCCCGGAGCCGAAGGGGGACCCGTCGCAGCGGTACGACGATTTCCACGGTGACGGACAGTCCGGCCTGCTGGCGGCCGGCACGCTCACGAGCCGCACTCTCGCGAGCCGCACTCTCGCGAGCCGCACTCTCGCGAGCCGCGCTGTCGCGAGCCGCACTGGGAGGCCGGCGTCCGCGGACATCCCGGCCTGAAAACCCGCTGACCTAGATCACGGTTCGGTTGCGGCGGTCCGCGGGGGGAACTATCCCTCCCTGTCAGCCGTGGGAATTGGTAGCGTGACTATATAAACTCCCAGTTCGTCTAGTCCGCATCGCACCGGAACATCACCCACCCCCTTATTTTGGAGGACACCCGCAATGGCACATGGCGGAAACCCGATCTTCAGCGGAAAGAATTTCCGCGAAGCCACCCAGGCACCGCCTGCCCCGCAGGCCCCGTACGGTCAGAACCCGTACGGCCAGAACCCATACGGCCAGACCGCCTACGGCCAGGCCCCGGGCCAGGGCGGGTGGAATGGGGCCCAGCAGGGCATGACCCAGGAACAGCTCCAGGACCTGTACAACCGCCCGGCGGCCGGGCCGGCCGACATCGGCCGGATGACGTACGACGACGTCATCGTCAAGACGGCCGGGTGCCTCGGCATCCTGGTAGTCGGCGCCGCAGTGGCGCTCGCCGTCCCGCAGGGCACCGGATCCATGCTGATGATCCTCGGAGCCCTCGGCGGCTTCGCGCTCGCGATGGTCAACACCTTCAAGAAGCAGCCCTCACCCGGACTGATCCTGGCCTACGCCCTGCTCGAAGGATTCTTCCTCGGCGGCCTGACCCGCATCCTTGACAACCTGTTCCCGGGTGTCGGCATCCAGGCCGTCGTCGGGACACTGTCCGTCTTCGCCGTGACGCTGGTGCTGTTCAAGAGCGGCAAAGTCCGGGCGACGCCCAAGCTCATGCGGTTCTTCATGATCGCCCTGATCGGCTATGCGGTGTTCGCGCTGGTCAACATGTTCATGATGATGACCGGGGCCGTGACCACGCCGTTTGGCCTCAGCACCAGCATGGAGATCATGGGCATCCCGCTCGGCGTCTTCATCGGCATCCTTGCGATCGGCCTGGCCGCCTTCTCCCTGATCATGGACTTCACGTCCATCGAGGCGGCCATCAACGCCGGCGCCCCGCAGCGATTCTCCTGGACCGCGGCCTTCGGCCTCACGGTCACGCTGGTCTGGCTCTACGTCGAGATCATCCGACTGCTGGCCATCCTGCGCGGCGACGACTGACCGGCGTCGTTCCTGAACGACCCTGATTTCCCGAGAGGAGCCCCGCCCAACGGCGGGGCTCCTCTCGTATGCGGCCCGCAAGCCGTCAGCTGAGCCGCTCGAACACAACCGCCATGCCCTGGCCGCCGCCGACGCACAGCGTGGCCAGGCCGAGGGAGGCATCGCGGGCCCGGAGCCCGTTGAGCAGCGTGGTGGTCATGCGGGCGCCGGTCATCCCGAAGGGGTGGCCGAGCGCGATGGCGCCGCCGTGGACATTGAGCATTTCCGGATCGATGCCGAGCTCCCGGGCGCTGGCCACCACCTGGACGGCGAAGGCCTCGTTGAGCTCCACGAGGTCGATGTCCCCGATGGTCAGCCCGGCGATCGCGAGCGCGCGGCGGGTCGCTTCCACCGGGCCCATGCCCATCAACTCCGGGGACAGTGCGCTGACACCGGTGGAGACGATCCGGGCAAGCGGCTCGAGGCCCAATTCGCGGGCGCGCGCGTCACTCATGACCACGACGGCGGCGGCCCCGTCATTGAGCGGGCACGCGTTACCGGCCGTCACGGTGCCGCTGCTGCGGAAGACGGGCTGCAGGGCGCCGACGGCCTCCGCGCTTACACCGGGACGCGGCGAATCGTCGCGTTCGACCACCGAGCCGTCGGCGCGGGTGTACGGCGTGATTTCGCGGGCGTAGAACCCGGAGGCGATGGCCGCCTCGGCCCGGTTCTGGCTGAGCACTGCCCAGGCGTCCTGCTCCTGACGGGTGATGCCGTAGCTTGTGGCGACATTCTCCGCCGTCTGGCCCATGGCGATGTACACGTCCGGCATCCGGCCGCCCAGCCGCGGGTCGGTCCACGGCGTGTTGGCGGCCGCGCGGGCCTCGGTGCGCTTCCGGGCCGCCTCGAAGCGCGGATTGTGCGTGCTGGCGTCGGTCTCACCGGCACCTGCCCACTCCCGGTAGCGCGACACCGCCTCCACCCCGGCGGCCACGAACGCCTGGCCTTCGCCGGCTTTGATGGCGTGGAAGGCCATCCGGAGCGTCTGCAGGCTGGAGGCACAAAAGCGGTTGATGGTGGCGGCCGGAACGTTGTCCAGCCCGGCCAGGATGCTGACCACACGGGCCATGTTGGAGCCGGCCTCGCCGCTTGGCTCGGCGCACCCCAGATAGATGTCGTCCAGGCCGCGGCCGGGCCCGGCGGCGGCGTCGAACACGGGAATCCCGGCGAGGGCAGCTGTGATCATGGCCGCGGCGAGATCGTCGGGCCGTTCGTCTTTCAGGGACCCTTTGAACGCGCGGCCGATCGGGCTCCGGGCGGTAGAAACGATGACAGCTTCTGGCATGCGCCCAGACTACGCCCCGCCTAGGCCAGGCGCATGGCTCCGGCCGCGGGGCTGACGCTGAAGATCTCCGGCGCGTCATATCCGGCCCGGACGAAGGCACGTTCGACGGCGGAGCGCACCTGCTGCGCCGATCCCGCCGGCGTCAGGGCGATCGCGGAGCCGCCGAAGCCGCCGCCGGTCATACGGGCGCCGATCGCGCCGGCCGACCGCGCCGTGTCCACGGCAAGGTCCAGCTCCGCGCAGGAGATCTCGAAGTCATCGCGCATCGAGGCATGGGACGCGTCCAGCAGGGGGCCGATGGCCGCCGGACCCCGGGTGTCCAGCAGCTCCACCGTCTGCAGCACGCGCTGGTTCTCGGTGACCACATGCCGGAGCCGGCGGAAGGTCTCCTGGTCCAGAAGCCCGCTGGCCTCCTCGAGGTCCTCGAGCCCGACGTCGCGCAGCGCCCGCACGCCAAGGACCTCGGCGGCGAGTTCGCACGATTCCCGGCGGGCCGCATACCCGCCGTCGGCGTGGGAATGGGAAACCCTAGTGTCGATAACCAGCAGCACCAGTCCGGCGGCGTCGGCGTCGAACGGCACCAGCCGGACACTCTGGTCCCGGCAGTCGAGGAAGACGGCGTGGCCGGCCGTGGCCCGGAGCGAGGCGGACTGGTCCATGATGCCGGTGGGTGCGCCGACGAAGTCGTTCTCCGCCCGCTGGGTGGCCAGGACCATGTCCTGCACGGAGAGGCCGGCGTCCATGAGCCCGTTCAGCGCCGAAATCACGGCGCATTCGATGGCGTGGGAGGACGACAGGCCCGCCCCTCGCGGAACCTCGGAATCCAGGAGCAGGTCCACGCCGGGAACCTGGAGGCCCCGTTGCTGCAGGGCCCAGATGACCCCGAGCGGGTATTTTGTCCAGCCCCTGGCGCTGGCGCGGGCCAGCGAGCCGGTCTCCGCCGTGGTCAGCCCCTGGTTGCCGAACGTGGAGAGCATCCGCACGGTGGAATCCGGCCTGACCCGGACGGCAACCCGCGCCGCCCGGTCGATGGCGAACGGCAGGACGAAGCCCTCGTTGTAATCGGTGTGCTCGCCGATGAGGTTGACCCGTCCCGGTGCCTGCCACACGCCGTCGGGCCGGCCGCCGAAGACCGTCTCAAACCGGGCGGCGAGCCCGCTGCCGTCAAGGGGTGGATTCATGGCCTGGCTCCTGCGCCGCTGGAAGTCATGGGTCCAAGGTATACGGGTTCGCGGGGTTGTTTGTGTGGTGCGGGCTGTACGGTGGTCACCATGGATCTCTCAGCGACACCCCCGGCATCCGGCGCTGTACCCGACGCCAATGACACGATGCGCCGGTACGCGTCCGGCCGCCAGTACGAGCTCCGGCGCGGCGACGCCCTGGCAGTCGTCACCGAACTCGCCGCCGGCCTGCGGCTCTACAGCCGCGGGGACACCGCCCTGACGGAAACCTACGGGGACGCCGACATTGCCCACGGCGCCACCGGAATCACGCTGGCACCGTGGGCCAACCGGGTGGAGGACGGCGTCTGGCACCTCAACGGCAAGAAGCTGCAGCTGGACATCACCGAGGTCTCCCGCAACAACGCCAGCCACGGTCTGCTGCGGAACTCCTCCTACGACCTCGTGGACGAGGACGAGTTCTCCGTAACCCTGGAGGCCGCGGTTTTTCCGCAGCACGGCTACCCGTTTCTTCTGCGGCACCGGGTCCGCTATGAACTGGCCGAGGACCTGGGGCTGGTGGTGCGCCAAACCCTGATCAACGACTCCCAGGACCGCGCGCCCTTCGTACTTGGCGCGCACCCGTACCTGCGGCTGGGCGACGTGCCCAGCGAGGACCTCACCGTGAGCGTGGACGCCCGGACCAGGCTGGTCGCCGACGACCGCCTCATCCCGCGCAGCAGTGAACCGGTCAGCGGCGACTTCGATCTGCGCGGCGGGCGTCCGGTAGGGACCCTGGACCTCGACTCGGCCTACACGGACCTGGAGTTCGACGGCGGCGTCGCCCGGCACACGCTGCGCTCACCCGACGGGCGGACGGTGAGCCTGTGGCAGGACGCGAGCTGCGGGTACGTCCATGTCTTCGTGACGACGGAATTTCCGGGCCGGTCGAAAGCGGTCGCGATCGAGCCGATGACCGGGCCCGCCAACGCATTCAACAGCGGCGAGGGCCTGCGCTGGCTTGCGCCGGGGGAGCAGTTCTCCATGACCTGGGGCATCTCCGCCTCGCTGACGGCCACCGCACCCTGACCCCACAGGCCGACCCGGCGGGCTGACCCCGCCGGCGCCCGGGCCGTCGCCCCGGTGCAGGTTGCCGGTTGCCGGTTTCCTATTGAACGTCGCCTACGGAATCATGGGGCTATGACGCCAGCTGAGGACGCCGCACCCGCCACAAGCCCCTCCTATTCCGCGGCCGGGACCGGCGCACGCGCCGGCGCCCGGGTACGGACCGACCGGGAGATCGACCAGGACATTCCCTACGGCGTGCGGATCGCCGCCGCCTGGGCGTGGCGCGGCGGCCTGATCCTGCTCGTGATCGGGCTGCTGGTCTGGCTGCTCAGCCACGTCAGCTTCCTCATCATCCCCATCATGGTGGCCGCCCTCCTCTCGGGGCTCCTCAGCCCCGCAGTGCGCTGGATGGCCAACCGGCGCGTGCCCAAGGGGCTCGCCGTCGCCATCACGGTGCTCGGCTTCATCGGACTCATCGTCGGTGCCCTGACCCTGGTCGGGCGCCAGCTCATGCAGGGCTTCGGCGAGCTGTGGTCCCAGGCGCTCACGGGCGTACAGCAGGTACAGACCTGGCTGTCGGACGGCCCGCTGCACCTGACGGCCGCCCAGATCGACAAGTACATCGAGGACGCCACCGCTGCCTTGCAAAACAACAGCAGCAGCATCCTCAGCGGGGCCCTGACGTTCGGGAGCACCGCCGGGCACTTCGCCGCCGGCCTTGTCCTGGCGCTGTTCATCCTGATCTTCTTCCTGCTCGAAGGCGACAGAATCTGGGCCTTCCTCGTCAGGCTCATGCCCCGGAAGGCGCGCCGGGCCACGGACGGCGCGGGCCGCCGCGGCTGGACATCCATGGTCAGCTACGCACGCATCCAAATGTTCGTCGCCTTCGTGGACGCCGTGGGCATCGGCGTCGGCGCCGCCATCATCGGAGTGCCGCTCGCGCTGCCGCTGGGCGTGCTGGTCTTCCTCGGTTCGTTCATCCCGGTGGTCGGCGCGCTGTTCACCGGCGCGATCGCCGTGCTGCTGGCGCTGGTCGCCAACGGGCCCGTCAACGCCCTCATCATGCTGGCGATCGTGCTCGGCGTCCAGCAGCTCGAAAGCCACATCCTGCAGCCCCTCGTCATGGGCAAGGCCGTCTCCCTCCACCCCGTCGCCGTGATCCTGTCCGTCGCGGCCGGCTCCTACCTCGCCGGGATCCCCGGCGCATTGTTCTCCGTTCCGATCCTTGCCGTAGCAAACTCGTCGATTCGCTACATTGCCGGCAGAACGTGGGAACATGATGAAGTGTTGGCAACCGCGGGAGCCGGGGGCGGTCCTGCCCCCGAACCCGGCGCAGACACCACCTTCACAGACGTCCACCTGCCGGGCGCAAACCCCGGCGGCGAGGGCGCCGCACCCAACAGCGGTGCTCCGGGCAGCGATGCCGGACGGGGCACCGACGCCTGATCCAAAGAAGGAGAACAGTTCGTGAAGACCCTTGAGAGCCTGCCCGTCACGCTGGACGATGTCCTGGAGGCGCAGAAGCTGCTCGACGGGATTATTACGCGGACGCCCGTTGAATCATCGCGGGCCCTCGGCAGCACGGTAGGCGGCGAGGTCTTCCTCAAGTGCGAAAACCTGCAGCGCGCCGGCTCCTTCAAGGTCCGCGGCGCCTACGTGCGGATGGCCAAGCTCTCCGACGCCGAAAAGAAGCGCGGCGTCGTGGCGGCCTCCGCCGGAAACCACGCCCAGGGCGTGGCCGTCGCAGCCAAGAGCCTGGGCATCAAGGCCCGGATCTACATGCCGCTCGGCGTCGCATTGCCCAAGCTCGCCGCCACCCGCAGCCACGGCGCCGAAGTGGTGCTGCACGGCCACAACGTGGACGAGGCGCTCGCGGAAGCCAAGCGCTACGCCGATGAAAGCGGCGCCGTCTTTGTCCACCCCTTCGATGACGTCGACGTCGTCGCCGGCCAGGGAACGGTCGGGCTGGAGATCCTCGAACAGGTCCCCGACGTCGACACCATCCTGATGGGTGTCGGCGGCGGCGGACTCCTCGCGGGCGTTGCCGTCGCGGTGAAGGCACGCGCCAAAGAACTCGGCCGCGAGATCCGCATCATCGGCGTCCAGGCTGAAAACGCCGCCGCCTATCCACCCTCGCTCGCCGCCGACGCCCTCGTCCCGCTCAAGAAGGTCTCCACCATGGCCGACGGCATCGCCGTGGGCCGGCCGGGCCAGCTGCCGTTCAGCATCATCCGCGAGCTCGTCGACGACGTCGTCACCGTCAGCGAAGACGCCCTGGCCCGGGCGCTGATCTTCCTGCTGGAGCGCGCCAAGATGGTGGTGGAACCTGCCGGGGCCGTCGGCGTCGCGGCGCTCATGGAAGGCAAGATCGAAAATCCCGGAACCGTTGCGGTGGTTCTCTCGGGCGGCAACATCGACCCCATGCTGATGCTCAAGGTCATCCAGCGCGGCCTCTCCGCCGCCGGCCGGTACATGACCGTGCGGATGATGCTGGACGACCGTCCGGGCTCGCTGGCCACGATCGCCCGCATCATCGCCGAGAACGACGCCAACGTCACGGGCCTGGACCACACCCGGGTGGGCGGCTCCATCAGCATGGGCGACGTCTCCATTACCGTCAACCTGGAAACCAAGGGCCACGAGCACTGCAGCCAGGTCCTGGCGGCGCTGCGCGCCGAGGGTTTCCAGCCGATCGTGGTGCACTAGGGGCCATGGTGACGGACGCGTTTGGGGGCAGGGAACCGCGGGAGGGGGAGAGTACCGCGGTGCGGGCCCGCCGGGGACTGCTGGTGGTCGGCTCCTTCGTGGTGCTGCTCTACCTGATCGAGATCCTCAACACCGCCCTGTTCCACTCCCTGAACCGCACTTTCGGGCTGCGGCCGCGCAGCCTGGACGGGATCCTGGACATCCTGACCTTTCCGTTGCTGCACTCCAGCCTGGCCCACCTGATGTCCAACACGCTCCCGTTGATCATCTTCGGGTTCCTCGTGTTCCTCTCCGGGCACCGGGTGTTCATCACCGCACTGGCCGCCAGCTGGCTGGCCTCCGGGCTCGTGGTGTGGCTCATCGGCGGCGCCAGCGTCACCGTGGGCGCCTCCGGGCTGGTGTTCGGGCTCTTCGCGTTCCTCCTGGTCCGCGGCTTCATCAACCGGAACTGGTGGCAGATCGCCCTGTCCGTGGTGCTGTTCATGGCCTACGGCGGCATCCTGTTCGGAATCCTGCCCACCGTGGCCAGCTTCGTCTCGTGGCAGGCCCACCTGGGCGGGGCAATCGGCGGCATCACAGCCGCGCTGCTGCTGAGCACCAGGCGCCCCGGAGCGCTGCCCGCGGGACGACGCTGACAGGCGGAAAACGCGACGCCGGCCTCCCCGCGAAGGGAAGGCCGGCGTCGTTGTTCTGTCGCTGCCGTTCTGCGAACGGATTCCGTCACGGAACGGAACGTATTGCGGGGCTCAGCCGGCGTACGGCTTGGCGGACATGATCTCCACCGTGATGTCCTTGCCGTTCGGGGCGGTGTAGCTGAGCTTGTCGCCCTCCTTGTGGCCGACGATGGCCGCGCCGAGGGGGGACTTCTCGCTGAAGACATCCAGGTCCGAGTCGCCGGCAATTTCACGGGAGCCGAGCAGGAAGGTCTCCTCGTCGCCGGCAATCCTGGCCACGACGATCATGCCGGGCTCCACGATGCCGTCGTCGGCCGGGGCCTCCCCGACGTGGGCGTCCCGCAGGAGGGCCGTGAGCTGGCGGATGCGGGCCTCGATCTTGCCCTGCTCCTCCTTGGCAGCGTGGTAGCCGCCGTTCTCCTTGAGGTCGCCCTCCTGGCGCGCCGCTTCGATCTTCTGGACGATTTCTGCCCGGCCGGGGCCGGAAAGGTTGTCCAGCTCTGCCTTCAGGCGGTCAAAAGCTTCCTGGGTAAGCCAAGCCGCAGTTGCGCTGTTGGTGGTAGACACGGACTTCTCCTTTGGGTGGTCATACAAGCAAAGACCCCGCCACGGTGGCCACTTTTATGACGCAGTAACCAGCTCAGCGGGGGAAAGGTATTGATCCATTGTAGTCAATCCTGTGGATAAACCAAAGAGGACTGCGGCGTGGATCACACGGTGTCCCAGGCGGTGTGACAGGCGGCCCGGGACGGCTTCACTCTGTGCCCAGCCCGGCACTTGCCGCGGCCAGTGGTCCGGTTAGTGTCCGGCGTCGGGAATCCAGCAGCTGTCCACGACGGCGGAGACCGCCTGGGATTCCGTGCGCAACTGGGTGCGGTGGGCTGTGGTGCGTCCGCCGTCCGTGCCGGCATCGGCCGCGTTCGGCCCGATGTCCACAACCTTCCAGCCGACAATCGCGAACTTCGAGTCCATGGCCTTCACAGCACACTTCGCCTCCGCTGCCGGGTCCTTCGTGACCTGGAAGTCGATTTCCGTGACCGTGGCGTCGGTGGTGCTGTAGCCGACATCCTTGAAGCTGACACCGCCGATGGCCGCCGACGTCGACACCCAGGCCAGAAAGGCAATGCCCACGGCGAGGGCGGCGATCAGGATGTTGCGCTTGACCTTGCGGGACAGCGCGCGCTTTTGGCCGCCGTAACGATTGGATAGGCTGTTAGGTGCCGGCGCGGCAGGCTGGTCCTCGGAAGTCACCAGTCCAGTTTAGTGTGGATCGGACCGGGATATATCCGGCTGGCCGCACAGACCAAACCGCACGCCAACAGACGCACCCCAACAGAGCAGAACAGCAGAAAGAGGAGCCGTCCCACGATGACAGCATCCCCCAGCCCGTCAGCACCGCTTCGTCTGCTGGCGGTCCATGCTCATCCCGACGACGAATCCAGCAAGGGTGCCGCCACAATGGCGATGTATGCCGCCGCCGGCGTGGACGTCCTGGTGGCCACGTGCACCGACGGCTCCCGCGGCGACATCCAGAACCCCGCGATGGAAGGCCAACCGCACCCCAAACGCGACATGGCCGGGGCGCGCCGGCTGGAGATGGATGCCGCCGCCAACGTCCTCGGCATCCGTCAGCGCTGGCTCGGCTTCGTCGATTCCGGTCTGCCGGAGGGCGACCCCCTGCCGGCCCTGCCGCCCGGGTGCTTCGCCCTGCAGCCGCTGGAGCGGGCGGCCGCGCCGCTGGTTCGGCTGGTCCGGGACTTCAAGCCCCACGTGATCCTCAGCTATGACGAGAACGGCGGCTACCCGCACCCGGACCACATCATGGCGCACCGCGTGGCCGTCGAGGCCTTCGCGGCGGCCGGCGATCCTGCCCGGTATCCGGACGCCGGGGAACCCTGGGAGCCCAGCAAGCTCTACTACGACCGCGCCTTCAGCCCGGACCGTTTCCGGGCCCTCCACTCCGCGCTGGAGGAGGCCGGCCTGCAGTCCCCGTATGCCGAGCGGCTCGCCGCGTGGCTGGAAGCGGACGCCGAGGGGCATACCCCGCCGCCGCCGACGCACCCCACCACCACCCAGGTCGAGTGCGGCGATTTCTTCGAAGCCCGCGACGACGCACTCCGCTCGCACCGGACCCAGGTGGACCCGGAAGGATTCTTCTTCGCGGTCTCCTCGGCCATGCAGCGCAAGGTCTGGCCGTGGGAGGACTACTCCCTGATCGAATCCCGGATCCCCGTAGATCTGCCCGAAACGGACCTCTTCGCCGGGCTAAGATAGAGACGAAAGGGCTCTTCTATCCAGTGTAGAAAAGATGCTGTAGACCAAGCACTGTAGAAAAGTCACCGCAGAAAAGACACCAGTTCCACAGAAGGTTCCTCACCGTGCATTCCTTGCTCATCGCCCTCGCAACAGCCCCGGCGCCGACCCCTACGCCGTCGCTGCGCCCGGGCCTGTCCGAGGACCAGGTCACCCCGGGTCTGCTGGGCTTCCTGCTGACAGCCTTCATCGTGGTGTTGACCGCGCTGCTGATCGTGGACATGGTGCGGCGCATCCGCCGGGTCCGCTACCGTGCCCAGGTGGAGGCCGAGCGTGAGGCCGCCGGGGACGCCGGGAGCGCGGACGCCGGATTCCCTGCCGAGGGCACCGCCTTCCCCGCCGACGGCGGGGCTTCCCGGTCCGACGGCGCGGTTACCCGGCCGGAAGTCAACGGCGATGCGGGACCCGGAACCCGCTGACCGCGGATTCCCCAACCCGCCGTCCGGGGCCTCGAATGCCCTGGCGGCGGAACCCTCTGCGTACCTGCGCCAGCATGCCGGCAACCCCGTGCACTGGCAGCCGTTCGGTGACGCGGCCTTCGCCACCGCAGCCGCCCGGGACGTGCCGGTGTTCCTCTCGATCGGCTACGCGGCCTGCCACTGGTGCCACGTCATGGCCCACGAATCCTTCGAAGACCAGGACACCGCCGACTACCTGAACGCCCACTTTGTCTCCATCAAAGTGGACCGCGAAGAGCGCCCTGACGTCGATGCCGTCTACATGACAGCTACGCAGGCGATCAGCGGCGAAGGCGGGTGGCCGATGTCCGTCTTCCTCCTGCCCGATGGCCGGGCCTTCCATGCCGGCACGTACTACCCGCCCCGGCCCATGCCGGGCCGGCCGTCCTTCCGGCAGGTCCTTGAAGCCGTGAACGAGGCCTGGACGGACCGCCGCGGCGGCGTCGAGGCCAACGCTGCCACCCTGGCGCGCGGCATCGCGGCGTCCCAGCCGGCAGCCGTCCTGCACCTGGACGGCCCGCCCGAGGCCCTGGACGCGGCGCTCCTTGGCGAAGCCGTCGCCGCCCTGTCCGGCGCCGAGGACCGGGCCCACGGCGGCTTCGGCGGCGCGCCGAAGTTCCCGCCCGCGGCCGTGCTCGAATTCCTGATCCGTCACGCCGCCATGCCGCCGGCCGCCACCCCGGACACCCCGGGCCTGGACACCACGGGCCAGGACTCCGCGGGCCTGGACACCGCCGCCGCAGCCCGGGACATGGCCGGGCGGTGCCTGGCGGCAATGTCCCGCTCGGCGTTGTTCGACCAGCTCGACGGCGGCTTCGCCCGCTATTCGGTGACGGGGGACTGGTCTGTTCCGCATTTCGAGAAAATGCTCTACGACAACGCCCAGTTGCTGCGCGGCTATGTCCATTGGGTCCGGCTGGGCGGCACGCCGGAGTACCCGGCGGCCGAAGCCGCCGGGATTGCCGGACTCACCGCCGACTGGCTCCTGGCCCGCCTCGGGCTGGCACCGGCGACGGGCCCGGACACCGGGGTCGTGGCCCTGGCGTCGTCGCTGGACGCCGACACGGTCGTCGACGGCGTGCACGCCGAGGGGGCCAGCTACCTGTGGACTCCCGGCGGCCTGGAGTCGCTCCTGGGCCCGGCCGACGGCGCCGCCGTGGCGGCCCTCATGAACGTCCGACTGCCCGGAAGCGTGAGCGCCGACGGTTCGCCGCTGCATCCGGGCCGGGAGATGTCCGGCGGAGATGCCGCGCTGTGGCAGCGGGTGCGCCCGCAGCTGGCGCAGGCGCGCAGGAACCGGCCCCAGCCCGGCCGGGATGACAAAGTGGTGGCGGCCTGGAACGGACTCGCCGTCGCCGCCCTCGCCGAGGCCGGCGCCGTCCTGGCACGCCCGGAGCTTGTGGCCGCGGCGGAGCGGATGGCGGACTATCTTGAGCGCGTGCACTGGCGGCCCGCGGCGGATGGCCCCGGCAGGCTCATGCGCGTCTCCCATGACGGAGTGGCGCGCGGAATCGGCGGTCTGCTGGAGGACTACGCCATGTGCGCCGAGGGGCTGTTCGCGCTCTATGCGGTTACCGGGCACACCCGCTGGTATGGGCTGGCCGAAGCCATTCTGGACGCCGCCTGCGAGCGGTTCGCGGCCGACGGCGGCCTGAGGGACGCTGCGGGGGAGTCCGCGCAGGTCACGGCCGCCCAGGGCGGCCGTGACGGCCTGGAACCGTTCGACGGCGCCACCCCCAGCGGCGCCGCCGCGCTGGCCGGTGCCCTGCTGACCCACTCGGCCCTCTCCGGCTCGTCCGAACACCGCACCCTGGCGGCCAGCATCCTCGCCGTGCTGCTTCCTCCGCTTGCGGTCCAGGCACCCCGCGCCGCCGGCTGGCTGCTCGCCACCGCCCAGGCCGCCGTCGCCGGTCCCATCGAGGCCGCCGTCGCTGGACCGGACACCCCGGAACGGGCTGTGCTGCACCGGGAACTGTTGCTCTCGGCCAGCCCCGGGCTGGTGGTCGCGGTCCAGGACGACGGCGCCGCCCGGCCAGTACCACTGCTGCAGGGCCGCGGCGCGGGCCCGGACGGCGCCCCGCAGGTGTTCCTGTGCCGCGGCATGGTCTGCGGCCTCCCCGCGTCGTCCGTCGAAGGAGTGCGCGGGCAGCTGGCTAGGATGTCCCCATGACGGGTCAGGACGGCCTTGAGCTGGTGGTTTTCGATTGCGACGGTGTGCTGGTGGATTCAGAGGTGATCGCCATTCGGGTGGACCAGCGCGTGCTGGCCGATCTCGGCTGGGAGCTGGAGCTCGATGACATCGTGGAGCGGTTCGTCGGAAAATCCGAGGCGCACTTTGTGGCCGAAGTGGAACAGCAGCTCGGGATCCGGCTGGCCGACGGTTGGGACCGCGACTACGGTCGCTGGTACCAGGAGGCGTTTGAACGTGATCTCGAGGCCGTTGACGGCATCGAGGACGCCCTGGACCGGCTGTCCTTGCCGCACTGTGTCGCCTCCAGCGGCAGCCACGAAAAGATGCGCCGGACCCTGGGCAAGACCGGGCTGCTGCGCCGCTTCCAGGGCCGCATCTACAGCGCCACGGAAGTGGCCAACGGCAAACCCGCGCCGGACCTGTTCCTCCACGCCGCGGCGAGCCTGGGCGCCGCTCCCCGGCGGTGCGCCGTCGTCGAGGACAGCGCCTACGGCGTCCAGGCCGCCCGGGCGGCGGGAATGCACGTCTTCGCGTATGCCGGCGGTGTCACCCCGGCTTCCCGACTGGCCGGTCCCGGAACCACCGTCTTTTCAGACATGCGGCTGCTGCCCGAGCTCATTGCGGCAGGGTATCCCGGCTGAGCCGGGGGCAACCCTGACGCCGGAATTCCCCACTATTGAAGCCGGCGCCCGGCGTGTCGGGCCGAACTGCCGGCGAGTCCCGGCGCCGCAGTTTCCAAGGTGGGGAGAATCAGCGCAGCCGGCGTCAGCCCAGAACCGCGATGGCGATGGCGATGTAGTGCGCGGCGAAGGCAAAGACCGTCAGCGCATGGAACAGTTCATGGAAGCCGAAGTGTTCGTAGCTGAAGTTCGGCTTCTTCAGCGCATAGAAGACGGCTCCGGTGATGTACAGGACCCCGCCGACGCAGATCAGCACCGCCGAGGCCGCATTGGCGGCGAAAAAGTCCGGCAGGTAGAACAGCGAGCCGCAGCCCAGGGCGATATAGATCGGCACGTAGAGCCACCGCGGGGCATTGGTCCACAGCAGGCGGAACAGCACGCCGAGGATGGCCCCGGACCAGATCACCCAGAGCAGCACTTCGGCTTGCTGCCGGTCCAGCAAGGCCCAGGCGAGCGGCGTGTAGCTTCCGGCGATCACCAGCATGATGTTCGTGTGGTCCAGCCGCTTCAGGACGATCTTCACGCGCGGTGACCAGTTTCCGCGGTGATAGACGGCACTGACGCCGAACAGCAGGACCCCGGTGACGGCATAGACGGCACAGGCGACCTTCAGGTCCGGCGGCGCCAGGATCACCAGCACCAGTCCGGCGGCCAGCGCCAGCGGGGCGGTGACGGTGTGGATCCAGCCCCGCCATTTGGGCTTGATCATCAGCAGTTCAGCCAGGCGCACCGCGGCGTCGTCCACCGGGGTTGCCCGCTTCGCCGGAGGCTCCGGCCGGGGCTCCGGACTGTTGCTTTCCATGCCGTAATAATAACCTACGCCGTAGTAAGTTACCGGTCAGTAACAAGCCATCCGGGGCTGTCCTGTAGCGGAGCTGCACCCGGCACGGCCCTCCGGCGGGTAGCCTAGGATGTGCACTGAACACGTACCTCAAGGAAGCCAGGTGAATCTCCGGATGGAAATGCCCGGGTTCCTCTACGGCTTTTACGAGCGCAAGCTCCAGCGCTCCCTCGACCCCGAGCGGATCCCGCGCCACGTCGGCGTCATGGTCGACGGCAACCGGCGCTGGGCCCGCCAGTTCAACGCCCCCACGAGCCAGGGCCATCAGGCCGGCGCGGACAAGATCCACGAATTCCTCGGCTGGTGCCAGGAGCTGGGCATCAAGGTGGTCACCTTGTACATGCTCTCGACGGACAACATGAACCGCTCCGGCGAGGAACTCGACCTCCTGATGGGCATCATCGCCAACACCCTGGACCGGCTGGACGAGGACGCCAACATCTCGGTGCACGCCATGGGCGCCCCCGAACTGCTGCCGGACTACCTCGCCGAGCGGCTGAACAACCTGACGGCGCGCACGCCCGCGCAGGAGAGGCTGCACGTCAATGTCGCCGTCGGCTACGGCGGACGGCGGGAAATCGTCGACGCCGTCCGGGAACTGCTGCACGACGCCGTCGCCCGGGGAGCGGACATCGGACAACTGGCCGATGAACTCACCGTGGATGACATTTCGCGTTTCCTCTACACCCGGGGCCAGCCGGATCCGGACCTGGTGATCAGGACCTCCGGGGAGCAGCGGCTGTCCGGATTCCTCATGTGGCAGAGCGCGTACAGTGAGTTCTACTTCTGCGAGGCCTTGTGGCCGGCGTTCCGCAAGGTGGACTTCCTGCGTGCCCTGCGCGACTACGCCGGAAGGCAGCGCCGCTTCGGCGCCTGAGCGGTTCACGCGGAGTTCACAAGACGGCAACAAGAATCGCCGAAAAATTATCGGACAAACCGGCCACCGGAGACGTACGTTAATCCCATCGGCAGGCAATTCGCCGGCCGATCGGGGAGGCCAGTACATGGAGCGGATTTTCGCACCGGGTGTATGGGAGGCCGCGTCCGGCCTCCAGGCCGAGCCGCCTCACCAATAACAATTCCGGGCATTGCCCGGGGCTGGAGTCGATGTGGCTATTTCTGAGCAACTGCCCGACGTCATTTCCGATCAGGGACAGAAAGCTACCTCTCGCGCCAAGCGAGCCACCTCAAAGACCGGTGCAGCGGATTCCGCGGCGGCCGGTCTTGCTGTTTCCGGGGAAGGAACAGGGAGCCGGGGCACGGCCCGCAGTTTCGTGATCGATACCTCCGTCCTGCTCTCCGATCCGCGGGCCCTCCTGCGCTTCGCCGAGCACGAGGTCATCCTGCCGATCGTTGTCATCACCGAGCTTGAAGGAAAGCGCCACGACCCGGAGTTGGGTTACTTTGCGCGCAAGGCCCTCCGGCTGCTCGATGACCTGCGGCTCGAGCACGGCGGCCTGGACCGTCCCATCCCGCTGGGCCCCGACGGCGGCACGCTCATGGTGGAGCTGAACCATATCTCCGCCGAGGTGCTGCCCGCCGGGTTCCGCGGGGTGGACAACGACAGCCGCATCCTCGCGGTGGCCAAGAACATGGCCAACGAGGGCCGCGACGTGACGGTGGTATCCAAGGACCTGCCGATGCGCGTCAAGGCCTCGGCCATGGGGCTGCTGGCCGACGAGTACCGCAATGAACTGGTCAAGGACTCCGGCTGGACCGGCGTCGCCGAGCTCGACGCGGGCGAGGACGAGGTTGCCACCCTGTACGGGCACGAGCCGGTATTCATCCCGGCGGCGGCCGAGATGCCGACCAACACTGGGCTGGTCCTGCTGTCCAGCCGCGGCTCGGCCCTCGGACGGGTGGGGGCGGACAAACAAGTCCGGCTCGTGAAGGGCGACCGCGACGTCTTCGGACTCCACGGCCGCTCGGCCGAGCAACGGTTGGCGATCGACCTCCTGATGGACCCGTCGGTCGGCATCGTGTCCCTCGGCGGCCGGGCCGGCACCGGCAAGTCCGCACTGGCCCTGTGCGCCGGTCTCGAAGCCGTCCTGGAGCGCCGTGAGCACCGCAAGGTGATCGTCTTCCGGCCCCTGTATGCGGTGGGCGGCCAGGAACTCGGCTACCTGCCCGGGTCCGAAGCCGAAAAGATGAACCCGTGGGCACAGGCGGTCTTTGACACCCTGGGCGCGCTGGTCAGCCAGGAAGTGGTGGAGGAAGTGATGGACCGGGGCATGCTTGAGGTCATGCCGCTGACGCACATCCGCGGACGATCCCTGCACGACGCGTTCGTGATCGTCGACGAGGCGCAGTCCCTGGAGAAGAACGTGCTGCTGACAGTGATGAGCCGGATCGGCCAGAACTCCAAGATCGTCCTGACCCACGACGTCGCCCAGCGCGACAACCTGCGGGTCGGACGGCACGACGGCGTGGCGGCCGTCGTTGAGACCCTGAAGGGACACCCGCTGTTCGGCCACGTCACCCTCACCCGCTCGGAGCGCTCGCCGATCGCAGCCCTCGTGACGGAGCTGCTGGAGGGGGCGGAGATCTAGCCAATCACCCTGCTTGGGGCCGTGGTCCGGTTCGCCGGACCGCGGCCCTTCGCCATGGTCGGGTAAGCGTGGTTGGGTTCGGCGGGGTTGGGGGCCGTGGTTGGGTTCGCCGGGCAGCGGCGTCCCGCCGTCGCTTAGACACCTCCCGTCGCTACGCTGCGGTCGCTGGGCGACCTTCGCTTCGCTTTGGTCGGCGATGCGCTCCTTGCGGGACACCGCGGCCCCGCGATAGTGAGCCGCTCACCAGCCGGGACACGGACTTTTCGCAAGGTGAGACGCGCGCCGTCGGGGCCGGCCTTTCGCAAAGGAGCGCATCGCGGCGCATCGGAGCCCGGAGGTCGCCCAGCGACCGCAGCGGGTCCCATGCGTCGTGTCTAAGCGACGGCGAAGGGCCGAGTCCCGGCGAACCCAACCACGGGGACCCAGCGACGGCGAGATGTCTAAGCGACAGCGGGGCGCCGCTGCCCCGAACCCAACCACGGCAACCCAACCACGGCACCCCAGCCACCGCGGACCGCCGCTGCCCCGCTTGGGCGTTGCTACGGGTGGATGCCCAGGTACTTCGCAAAGGCTTCGTGGCCCTCTACTTCCAGCTGCCAGTCGGGGCGTTTGAAGGTGGCGGGGGTGAGGCGGACGTTTTGGACCTCCTGGGCCTTGCCGCCCCAGGCGGCGCGGGTGACGCCGTTGAGCTCGTAGCCCAGGGAGCGTGAGACGCCCAGGGACTGCTGGTTCCAGGCGGCGGCCTCGGATTCCGCCACTTCGGCGCCGAGCCAGTCGAAGGCATAGAGGGCGACGGCGGCACGCATTTCCTTGCCGAGGCCGTGGCCCTGGACGCTCTGGCGGAGCCATGAGCCCGTGGTGACTGTCTTCAGCGTGGTGAAGTCCTTGGCCGCGATGTCCTGGCAGCCGACGAATTCGTCCTCGTGCCAGATGCCGAGCAGGAGCGTCCAGTCCTGTGGGCTCATGCCGCCGCGGCACCGCCAGTACCACTGCGCCATGTTGGTTCCGAGCTCGCTGGGCGGGGCTTCGGTCCAGGGATTGCTGAACGGGTTCTGGCCCTGGGGGTGCACGCCGCTCAGGGCGGCTGAGACCGCGGCCGGAATGTCCGCGTCGCGGATGGGGCGCAGCTGCAGGCGCGGCGTGGTCACGCGCAAGCCGAAAGGGGGCCAGTAGTCGGCGGGTTCAGTCATCGAAGGAAGCCTAGCGCTGCCGGCGGGCGGATGCGAGTCACGGCCCGGCTACTCCGCGGGGACATCCCAGCTGATGTGGCGACGGACGTCCGTGAGGTTCATCGATTCGGCCAGGAACAGGTCATCGAGCATGTATTCGTCGACGCCCAGGATGCGGAGCCAGTGCCCGTAACCGTCCTGCTCTGAGCCGGACCCGGGCGCGTCCAGCCAGCGGCTCGCAACGCAGACGCCGGTGCCGGCGTCAATCCTCAGCAGCGTGCGTCCCGGACGGCATAGCGGGGCTCCGGGATCGGCGGGACGGTAGGAGAGGTTCGGGCTGACCGTCGATTCCAGGGCAGGCCGGCCCTCGTGGTCTACCTCCGTGATGGGGCCAAGCTCCACGGCGTTGGAGTTGGGGAACTCCAGCGGGACGGGGGCGTTCCCCGCCAGCTCCACCGGGTCCAGGACGGCGGCGAACCTGCCGTTGCCGAACGACGGCTCGCCATAAGCTGCCTCCGGGCGGCGGCGCACCAGCCCGTCGTCGTCGTACACCGGCGTAACCAGGTGCGGGGGCAGGAGCCAGGTCTTCCTCGTTGAGCTGATGTAGAAGCCGCCGCGGGAATCATTGATGCCGGTGGTGCTGCCGATCACGAGGCCGTCGGCCGTCTCCAGCCGCAGGGCGCCGGGCCGGCGCAGCCACCCCCTGACGAGGTCGCCGGGGGAGGGGGCGGCCGGGGAACCCGCGGAAAGCGTGAGCGGCCGGTCCAGGTACTCGAACCTCAGCGACTGCCACTTCCAGGGCGATGACCGGCACAGGTTCCGGAAGGCCGCGGCCTTCTCCGCCGGGCCGCGGGGGGCGTCCGGCCCGCGCCGGTTCGTGCTGTCCCATGCGGCCATATCCACAGTTTACGCGCGGGGACCGCCGGGCCGGACGAATATCAAGTAGCATCCGAGAGTGATCGAACGACTCGGCACCCTGGGCGCCGCCAACCCGCTGGCATTCTGGCTTGCCCTGGCTGCGTGCGCGTATTTCTTCGTGATGGCCGTTCGGCTCACGGTCATCGACGTCCGGCACCACCTGCTCCCGGACAGGATCGTCTTTCCCTCCTATGCGATCGCCGGTGTCCTTCTGCTGGGCGCGGCGGCCAGCCAGTTGATTCCCGGCGGGCAGGATGTGGCCGGCGCGGCCGACGCCGGGGCGTTCGGCATTCCGGGGCTCCGTGTCCTGGCCGGCGGGGCAGCCCTCTGGCTCTTCTACTTTCTCCTGCACGCGGTGTATCCGCCGGGAATGGGATTCGGCGACGTGAAGCTCGCGGGCGTCCTGGGAATGTACCTGGGATTCCTGGGCTGGGGGCACGTCATGGCGGGGACCTTTGCGGCGTTCGTCCTCGGCGGGCTGTGGAGTCTCGGATTGCTCGCCGCGCGGCGCGGGACGCTGCAGTCGGCCATTCCGTTCGGGCCCTTCATGCTGGCCGGCACGGCCGCCGCCATGCTGCTGCCGACGGCCGGATAGGCTGACGGCACGGCCATCCCGGTCTCCCGGCGCTGACCGGGCCGGCACGCAGCAGGGGCGCCGCACCCCCAAAGGTTGCGGCGCCCCTGTTGGCACGCTCCGGCTGCTGCCGGGCCGTTTCCGGACCGTCAGCCGCGCAGGCGGGTGAGCTCGTCGGCGTGGCGGGCTGCCGCCCGTTCCGCCTCGAGCCGCTCGGCTTCCTCGCCGCCGACTGCTTCGCCGCGGGCCACCATGCCGGCGGTGTCCGACAGGGGGATCTGCTTGAGGGTCAGGGCCAGGATCAGGGCGATGACCAGGAACGGCAGCAGGTACCAGAAGACGGGGGCGAGCGAGTCCGCGTAGGCGTTGACAATCGCGTCCTTGAGCTGTGCCGGGAGCTGGCTGAGGACCTGGGGGTCCATCGTCCGGGTGGATTTCGACGCCTGCTCAGCGGACGCCCCGGCACCGGTAAAGGCATTGGTCAGGGACTCGGAGAGCCGGGTGGTGAAGATGGAGCCGAACACCGCGACGCCCAGGGAGGCGCCCACCTCGCGGAAGTAGTTGTTGGTGCTCGTGGCCGTGCCGATCTGGTCCGCCGGCACGGAGTTCTGGACCACCAGGACAATCACCTGCATGATCGAGCCCAGGCCGGCGCCGAAGACGAACAGCTGCACGCAGATGACCCAGATGGGCGTGGCGGCCGTGAGCGTGGTCAACCACAGCATTGCCGCGATGGTCAGGGTGGCCCCGAGGATCGGGAACATCTTGTACTTGCCGGTCTTGGAAATGCGGATACCGGAGAAGATGGCCATGCCCATGAGTCCCACCATCATGGGCAGCATCAGCAGGCCGGATTCGGCGGCGGAGGTCCCGGAGGACATCTGCAGGAAGGTCGGGACGAAGGCGATCGCCGCGAACATGCCCAGCCCGAGGGTGAAGCCGATGGCGGTGGAGTTCACGAAGATGCGGTTCTTGAACAGGCTCAACGGAATGATGGGATCCTCGGCCCGGCGCTCCACCAGGATGAAGGCCGTGGCAGCGAGCACCAGCCCGGCGCCGAACGCCCACGTCAGCGGGGAATCCCAGCCTTCGTCCTTCTTGCCGCCGAAGTCGGTGAAGAAAATCAGGCACGTGGTGGCCGCGGAGAGCAGCAGCACGCCCAGGATGTCGATCCGCTTCTCGGCCTTCTTGTTCGGCAGCGTCAGGGTGAACCAGGCGATGGTGAACGCGGCGATGCCGATCGGGATGTTGATGTAGAAGGCCCACTCCCAGGTCAGGTGGTCCACGAAGAAACCGCCCAGCAGCGGTCCGGCGACGGCGGAAAGGCCGAAGATTGCGCCCAGCGGGCCCATGTACTTGCCGCGCTCCTTGGCCGGAACGATGTCGGCGATGATGGCCTGGGACAGGATCATCAGGCCGCCGCCGCCGAGGCCCTGGATGGCGCGGAAGACCACGAAGCCCCAGAAGTCCGTGGCGAGGGCGCACCCGACGGAGGCGAGGGTGAAGAGCCCGATGGCGATGAGGAACAGGTTCCGGCGGCCCAGGATGTCACCGAACTTGCCATAGATGGGCATGACGATGGTGGTGGCGAGCAGGTAGGCCGTGGTGATCCAGGCCTGGTGTTCCACGCCGCCGAGCTTGCCGACGATCGTGGGCATGGCGGTGGAAACGATGGTCTGGTCAAGGCTGGAGAGCAGCATGCCTGCGATGAGGGCGGAGAAGATGATCCAGATGCGTTTCTGGGTCAGCAGCAGCGGTTCGGCTGCTGGCTTGGTGCTGACGGCGGCGCTCATTGCGCTCCTTCGGAAGGGTTGGGCTGGACGGTGTTTGACTCGACTCCGTCGGGGTCGGCTGTGTTTGGTTCGGCTGTGTCGAACTGGGACATGGTGAACGGCAGGGAGAAGAGCGTGCGGGCTGCTGAAATGTTTTCCAGCAGCAGGTCCTTGTAGCGGCGGGCGTTGCCCTCGGAGAAGTAGTCGGCGCTGGTTTTCCGGGCGACGTTTCCCAGGAGGACCACGGCCATGCGGACTACGGGATGATCGGCAGGTACGCCTTCCCTGGCCGCGAGCAGCCTGGCGAAGTCGGCCTCGCGTTCCTCGGTGGCGCCGATGATCTTCAGCATCAGTTGGGGTTCCTTCTTGATCACCCCGATCAGCTGGCGGGTCTCTTCCTCGGAGCCGCTCATCCGGTCCGACAGATCGAGGGACAGGTGCACGAGGTCGGCGAGGAGTGAGGCCGAGATTTCCCCGGCGGGCGACCCCGCGCCGCCCGCAATGAACCGGGCCACCACCTCTTCCGGGAAGTCGTCGTCGACGTGGCCCAGGATCGCATCTTCCTTGGCGGGGAAGTAGTTGAAGAAGGTCCGGCGGGAGATGCCGGCGCGCTCGCAGACTTCCTCCACGGTGTAGCCGCTGAGGCCGCGTTCGGCGGTCAGGGAACGCGCGACGGCGGTGATCGCCGCCCGCGTTGCGGCCCGCTTGCGCTCGCGGAGACCCCCCGAAGTAGTTGCACTGTTTCCCATAGAGTGTATTTTTGCACTTAATTATAAATAGTGCAAAAAATGATGTGGGCTGCTGCTGGCAATAATGTCGCTGCCCGGCCGTAGCCTGCTCCTGTCCAGCCATACTGCTGGCATCAGGTGGCCCGCGACGAGGCAGAAGCCGTCGGGGGCCGGAAATGGGGAAGCATGACAGATTCAGCCCTGACGCACGTGTACGTCCTCCTGGACCGTTCCGGGTCGATGAGCGCCATCGCCGATGACACTGTGGGCGGGTTTGCGGCGTTCATCCGCGAACAGCGGGCAGTCGCGGGCCGGTGCCGGCTGTCGCTGGCGCAGTTCGATGACACCTACGAGCGCGTGTACGCCTCGGTGGACATCCAGGACGTGCCGGCCCTGGACCTGCAGCCGCGGGGCAGCACCGCCCTGCACGACGCCATGGTCCGGCTGATCGGCGAAGCGGGTGCGGAACTGGCGGCCCTTCCGGAGGACCAGCGCCCCGGCACCGTGCTGGTCGCCGTGCTGACGGACGGGCACGAGAACTCCTCGCGCGAGGCCACGGGCGAGCTGGTCAAGGCCCTGGTCCAGCGGCAGCAGAGCCAGTGGGGCTGGCAGTTCACGTATTTGGGCGCCAACCAGGACGCCGTATTGACCGCCGGCGGCCTCGGCATCCGCGCCGAAGACGCCCTGACCTATGCCGCCGGGAACGTCGATGCTGCCTTCTCCGTCCAGTCCGCCAAGACGCGGCGGTTGCGGGAGGCACGGACCGGCGGTGCCAGCATGGCGGATGCCGCGGCGGCAGCGGCCTACACGGCGCAGGAGCGGGAGGCCGCCGGCGGGAAACCGCCCAGGATCTAATTCCTGACCTGCGGGGCAGACATGCCGACGGCCGGCACCCTTCCAGGAAGGATGCCGGCCGTCGGCGGAAGTTCTCTTCCGGGCGGCGTCGCCCGGAGCCGTTAGGCCTTGTGCGGCGGGCGCGTCATGGACATGACGTCCAGGGCGGTGTCCAGCTGCTCTTCGGTCAGTTCGCCGCGCTCGAGGAAGCCCATGGAGACGACGGTCTCACGGATGGTCAGGCCCTCGGCCACGGCCTTTTTGGCGATTTTGGCGGCGTTCTCGTAGCCGATGAACTTGTTCAGCGGGGTGACGATCGACGGCGAGGCCTCGGCGAGGAAGCGGGCGCGTTCGACGTTGGCGGTGATGCCGTCGATCATCTTGTCGGCCATGACGCGGCTGGTGTTGGCCAGCAGGCGCACGGATTCAAGGAGGTTGGCGGCCATGACCGGGATGCCGACGTTGAGTTCGAAGGCGCCGTTGGTCCCGGACCACGCGATGGCGGTGTCATTGCCGATCACCTGGGCGCAGACCATGATGGAGGCTTCGCAGATGACGGGGTTGACCTTGCCCGGCATGATCGACGAGCCCGGCTGCAGGTCCGGGATGGCGATTTCGCCGAGGCCGGTGTTGGGGCCCGATCCCATCCAGCGCAGGTCGTTGTTGATCTTCATGAAGGAAATCGCGATGTTGCGCAGCTGGCTGGACGCTTCGATGAGGCCGTCGCGGTTGGCCTGGGCCTCGAAGTGGTCGCGGGCCTCGGTCAGGGGCAATCCGGTGTCGGCCGCCAGCAGTTCGATCACGCGTTCCGGGAATCCGGCCGGCGTGTTGATGCCGGTGCCCACGGCGGTGCCGCCAAGCGGGACCTCGGCGACGCGGGGGAGGGCGGCGTTGATGCGCTCGATGCCGTAGCGGACCTGTGCGGCGTAGCCGCCGAACTCCTGGCCCAGCGTGACGGGGGTGGCGTCCATGAGGTGCGTGCGGCCGGACTTCACGACGTCCTTGAATTCGGTGGCCTTGCGCTCCAGCGACTCTGCCAGGTAGCCGAGGGCCGGGATCAGATCGTTGATCAGGGCAGACGTGGCGGCGACGTGGACGGACGTGGGGAAGACGTCATTGGAGGACTGCGAGGCGTTGACGTGGTCGTTCGGGTGGACAACCTTGTCGCTTCCGGCAGACGTGAGGGCACGCGTGGCGAGCTCGGCGATGACCTCGTTGGTGTTCATGTTCGAGGACGTGCCGGAGCCGGTCTGGAAGACGTCAATCGGGAAGTCGCCGTCGTACTTGCCGGCCGCAACCTGGTCGGCTGCGTCGGCAATCGCCTGGGCGAGCTCGCCGTCGAGCACCCCCAGTTCTGCGTTTGCCTGGGCGGCGGCCTTCTTCACCCGTGCGAGGGCTTCGATGTGGGCGCGCTCCAAGGTCTTGCCGGAGATCGGGAAGTTCTCGACTGCCCGCTGCGTCTGTGCGCGGTACAGGGCGTTCACGGGAACGCGGACTTCGCCCATCGTGTCGTGTTCAATGCGGAACTCTTCGGTGTTCAACTCATCTGTGGAAGTCATGGGGCTAGCTTATTGGGAGTGGGGGTCCCACCGAAAACCGTGAACTGCTTCCTGACGTGGCAGCCGCGGCAGCCGCGTCAGGAACCCGGACCTGGAGAGTTGAGCCTAGAGCTCGCCGATTCCGGACACCAGGCCTGCTTTGCCGTCGGCCAGGCTGTAGGCGAGGCCGATCACGGCGGCGCGGCCGCTTTCCACTGCGTCCGAAATCACACGGGAGCTGTCCACGAGGCGCTGCGAGGTCTGCTTGACGTTCTCGACCACCATGTCGTTGATGTCGTCCTGATTGTTGCGGAGCGAGGTCAGCACGGACGGGGTGATGCGTTCAACCAGGCTGCGCATGAATCCGACCGGCATCTGGCCGGTCTCCACGGCGGCCTTGGTGGCGGTCACGGCGCCGCAGCGGTCGTGTCCGAGGACGACGATCAGCGGCACGCCGAGGACGCTGACGCTGTATTCCAGGGAGCCGAGGACGGCGTCGTCAATGACCTGGCCGGCGGTCCGGACAACGAACGCGTCCCCCAGCCCCAGGTCGAAGATGATTTCGGCGGCGAGCCGGGAGTCGGAGCAACCGAAGATTACGGCGAACGGGTGCTGGTTCTCGACAAGCGACGAGCGCCGCGACGCGTCCTGGTTGGGGTGTGAGGAGGCTCCGGCGACGAAGCGTTCGTTACCTTCGCGGAGACGCCGCCAGGCAAGGGCAGGGGTGAGATAGGTGGCCACGCCCCCGACTTTACTTTGTTGTGGCCGCCGATGCGGAAACTGTTGCGCCGGGGGTAGGTGCCGGCGTCGTGGACCCTGCTCCGGTGGGCGGATTACTTTCGAGCGACTTCACCACGGCCGTGGCCAGGGTGGAGAACTCTTCCAGCGTCGCGGATCCGGAGAGGATGACGGTGGTGCCGCGTTCGGTCAGGACCAAGGATTTCTCGCCCTTGCCGGTGTCGCGCAGTTCCCAGTCCCGGCCGCCGGCGTTGCGGGTGCCGGTCACGGGAGCGTTCTTGGTCTGCTGCAGGAGCCAGGTCGGGTTGGCCGTGCGGGTCTGCACGAGGGCGATGAAGGATTCCTTGGGCGTCAGGTAGCCGACTTCCCAGGCGGGGACGCCGCTGCCGGCGCCGGACTCCCAGCGGGCGTAGTTGGCGCGGAATGTGTCGCCGGTATCGGCCGCCACGGGTGTGAATCCCGCCACACCCGCCGCGTTCTGCGCGGTGGCGCTGACGTTGACGTTGGGCCGGTAGCCGTCGGTCTTCGGCGACGGGTTCATGAGGACGATCGGCAGGAACGCGGCGATGCTCACCACCAGGGCGATGATCATGCCCATCACGGAGGCGTTGGCGCGTTTGGCCGCCGCGGCGGCGATGACGGGCTTCACGAACGGCTGGCCGGATGGGGCCGGGCCTGCCGCGGGGGAGCTGCCAGCCGGCGAACCGGGGGCGGCGGGGGAAGCGTCCTGCAATTCACTCACCCCTCTATAGTCGCGCATGTCCGGGCCGATCTCACATTCGCGGCGCATCGGCTGCCCGGAGGTGAAGTGCGTCACGCGCCGGACATCCCATGACCTTGCGGGTCCGCCCCGACTATGATCAGTATCAGACGAATCACCGCGACGGATCGATCCTGGCCGTACGGGTTCAACGACCGCCACTCGAAGAAGAGGTTCACGTGACACCAGCGCCCATGTCCCAGAAGTACTCCACGCTTTCCCCCTCGCTCGCCGTCGGGATCGATGAGCCTGACCGCAACCTCGCGCTGGAACTTGTCCGCGTCACGGAAGCCGCGGCCATCGCCGGCGGCCACTGGGTGGGTTTCGGCGACAAGAACAAGGCCGACGGCGCCGCCGTGGACGCCATGCGCTCCTTCCTGCAGACCGTGCACTTCAACGGCGTCGTTGTCATCGGTGAGGGCGAGAAGGACGAAGCCCCGATGCTGTTCAACGGCGAGCACGTCGGTGACGGCACCGGCCCCGAGTGCGACGTCGCCGTCGACCCCATCGACGGAACCCGGCTGACCGCCCTTGGCATCAACAATGCCCTGGCGGTCCTGGCCGTGGCCGAACGCGGCTCCATGTTCGATCCTTCCGCCGTGTTCTACATGGAAAAGCTCGTCACCGGCCCGGAAGCGGCCGACATGGTGGACCTGCGCCTGCCGGTCAAGCAGAACCTGCACCTGATCGCCAAGGCCAAGGGCGTCAAGGTCAACCAGCTCAACGTCATGATCCTGGACCGCGACCGGCACCGCCCCCTCGTGGAGGAAATCCGCGAAGCCGGCGCCCGCACGAAGTTCATCATGGACGGCGACGTCGCGGGGGCAATCGCCGCTGCGCGTGCCGGCACCGGAGTCGACGCCCTCATGGGCATCGGGGGCACCCCGGAAGGCATCGTCGCGGCCTGCGCCATCAAGTCCCTCGGCGGCGTCATCCAGGGCCGCCTGTGGCCCACGAGCGACGAGGAGAAGCAGAAGGCGATCGACGCCGGCCACGATCTGGAGCGCGTGCTCTCGACCAATGACCTCGTCTCCAGCGACAACTGCTACTTCGCGGCCACCGGCATCACCGACGGCGACCTCCTCAAGGGCGTCCGCTACTCCAAGGACAAGGTCCTCACCCAGTCCATCGTGATGCGGTCCAAGTCCGGCACGATCCGCTTTGTCGACGGCGAACACCAGGCCAGCAAGTGGGAAGGCTACGCCCGCAGGAGCTAGCACCTGAGCGGCACCACTGAACTGCACGTTAGAGCACAGCGAATCCCGGGCCCGCCTCCGCGGCCCGGGATTCGTCGTCTTAAACCCGGTGCATGATGACGTGCCTGTTGCGGCGGGGCGGCCTGTGCCCGTGGGATTAGATAGGGTGGAGCCATGACGTGGCTCGTAACTGGCGGTGCAGGATATATCGGTTCTCATGTGGTTTCCGCTTTACGCGGTGCCCGGATCCAGCCGGTGGTGATTGATTCCCTCTCCAGTGGGCACCGTGAGTTCGTGCCGGCCGATGTGCCGTTCGTCCATGGCAGCATCCTCGACGCCGACCTCGTGGCCCGTACGCTGCGGGAGCACGCGGTGACCGGGGTGATCCATTTGGCCGGTTTCAAGTACGCCGGGGTTTCCGTCCAGGAGCCGCTGCTGACCTATGAACAGAACGTCACAGGCACCGCGCAGCTGCTCAAGGCCATGGAGCTCACCGGCGTCGACAAACTGGTGTTCTCCTCGTCCGCGGCCACCTACGGCACGCCCACCGGCGACATCGTCACCGAAGCGACGCCCACCAACCCGGAATCGCCCTACGGCGAGAGCAAACTCATTGGCGAGTGGCTGATCCGTGACCAGGGCCGGGCCCGGGGCCTGAACCACACCTCGCTGCGGTACTTCAACGTCGTCGGCTCAGGGGCGCCCGAGCTTTACGACACCAGCCCCCACAACCTTTTCCCGATCGTGCTGCGGGCGCTCACCGCCGGTAAGACGCCGCGCATCAACGGCATCGACTACAACACCCCGGACGGCACCTGCGTACGCGACTACGTGCACGTGGCGGACCTGGCCACCTCGCATGTGGCCGCCGCCCAGGCGCTCGAGGCGGGCAAGCCGCTGGAGCGGGTGTACAACCTCGGATCCGGGGACGGGCTGTCCGTGCGCCAGATCATGACGGCGATGGCCGACGTCACGGGAATCGACTTCGAACCTGAAATCGGTCCGCGGCGGGCGGGGGATCCGGACCGGATCGTGGCCGACGGCACGCTCGCTGCCCGCGATCTCGACTGGAAGATGCGGCACTCCGTGGAGCAGATGGTGGCCAGCGCCTACGACGCCCAGCGGCACGCCATTACGGCCAACTAACGCCGCCACCAACCGGCCACCGGGACACGGCGGCCCGGGCGGCCGGCTGGCCTTTAGCGGTTGGCGAGGGCCCGGGACCGGGCGCGCAGCTGCTTCGCGAGCTGGGCGCCCTTGCGGGCCAGCTGATAGCTGCCGTAGCGCACCTTCCGGACCGGCAGGTCCCACGTTCCGGGATACGCGATCCCGCGGCCGCCGAACGACTTCTTGAACGCCGTGAACCCGGCCCATTTATGGTCGGGCTGGTCCTCGGGCGCCACGCCCCAGAGATCCACGTGCTTGAGGCCCTTCGTCTGGGCGTCCGCGATCAGGGTGACGAGCAGGGGGATGCCCGCGCTGAGCTTGCGGTGGGTGTCGTCCAGGGCGGCGTGGGCGTAGGTCCGGGTGTCGGCCGAATCGTAGGCCAGGGCTGCGGCGATGGGCTGGCCGTCGAGCTCCGCGATGAACAGCGTCGCCGCGCCGGCCGGCATCAGTGACCGTGCCACCTGGCTCAGGTATTCGTCACTTTGCGGCTTGAAGCCGTTGCGGGCGGCCGTCATATGCAAGAAGTCCAGGAGGATGGCGATCTCGGCAGGGTCCTGGCTGGAGCGGAAGGTCACGCCTTTTTTGTGGATGTTGCGGAACAGGTTCCGGTTGGCCGGTTTCATGTCCGCCAGGACGTCTTTGAAGTCCCGGTCGAGGTCCACAATCCAGCTGAGCTCAGGCTGCTGGCTGGCCGGCGCCGGCTGCAGGCCCCGGCTGCGGAGTACCGAGTCGGCCTCGGCGGCGGTGAACCCTGCGGTGACCGGCTCAACCCGGACAAACACGGCCCCGCTGCTCCGGGCGAGGTCCGTCAGGGCCGCCAGTGCGGCGTCGAACGCTGCCAGTGACTCGGCGACCGGGCCGTACGGGGAGTACAGCAGTTTGCCGGCCGGATTGGATTCCTCGACGGCGAGGAAGCGCCACCCGGGTCCGGACTGTTCGTGGACGGTGCGTCCCAGCGAACGCTGGAACTGTGCCCACTGTGGGCTCTGCAGGAAATAATCCATGGTGTCAGGCTTCCAATGCGGTGGTGACGGCAAATGCCAGGGCGGGGCCGGTGGCGCCGGAGACGGCGTGGACGTTGACCGGTGCCTCGGCGGCGGGCAGGAAGGCACTGGCACCCCGTTCGAGCCGCAGCTCGCCCTTGGGGGAGTCGAGGCGGACAGAGCCGTGAGTGACAATGACGACGCCGGCACCGGACTGCGCCAGCGGGACGGGCTCCGCGCCGGGCGCCAGTTCAATCCGCTGCAGCTGGAATTCCCGGAACGGAGGCCGGAAGAGTTCCTGGCCCAGCATGGTGGTCTCGGCGGCGAGCATGGGCACGGCGACGGCCTCGAACGCCACGGTCTTCAGCAGTTCCGGCACGTCCACGAATTTCGGCGTGAGGCCGCCGCGGAGCACGTTGTCCGAGGACGCCATGACCTCGATGCCGAGGCCGTGCAGGTAGGCGTGGACATTGCCGGCCGGGAGGTAGACGGCCTCACCGGGGGCGAGGGAGATCCGGTTCAGCAGCAGGGAAATCAGCACGCCGGGATCTCCCGGGTACCGGCCGTTCAGGCTCACCGCGGTGGACAGTTCCGCCTCGTGCCCGGCCATCGGGGCACCGGAGGCGAGGGCCGCAACGATCGTCGCCGTCGCCTCGGCGATGTCCCCGCCGCCGGTGATGAGGCGTTCGAAGGCGGAGCGCAGGGCCGCGGGTTCGTCCGGCTGCGCGAGGTCCTCGAGCAGCAGCGGGACCAGCGGCGGCAGCTCCAGCCCGGCGAGCTCGAAGCACGCCGCCAGATGCTGGAAGACCGCACGGGATTCCGCGGCCGGCCGGAAGCCGCAGAGGGCCTCGAAGGGAGTCAGCGCGAAGATCATTTCGGGCTTGTGGTTATCGTCCTTGTAGTTGCGCTCTGTCGCGGCCGGGTCGACGCCGGCGGCTTCCTCGCGTGCGAAGCCCTCCCGGGCCTGGGCGAGCGTCGGGTGCACCTGCAGGGACAGGGGCGTTTCGGCCGCGAGGACCTTGAGCAGGAACGGCAGGCGCGGACCGAATTCGGCCACGCTCGCGCTGCCCAGGTAATGCTCCGGATCCTCGGCGATCAGCGCGTCCAGCGGCAGCCGCCCGCCGTCGTGCGTTGCAGGTGCGTGCCGGCCTGCACCGCCGGGCGCCGGCGTCAGCGCGACGGACGGGGAGTCCGGGTGGGCGCCGATCCAGAGCTCCGCTTCGGGACCGCCGGACGCCGGCCTGCCCAGCAGCCCGGCGATGGCCGTCGGGGAGCCCCAGGCGTAGGGCCGGAGGACGTTCTCAAGTTCGTACATGGCCTGGTCCCTGTCTGATCAATGAAAATGTCTCGTCAAAGAAATGTGGTCGCACTGCTGCTCTCAAGGCTGCTGCCGGGCTTAGAGCGGCGCGCACTGTCCGTTGGTGGCGACGAGGTCGCGGATGGACTGTTCGTCCCCGTTGCGCTTGAACTGGTTCAGCATCTCTTCGGTGATCGGTTCGCCGTCCGGCGTGGTGGTCACCGGGGTGAAGTCCGACGGCGCGGGCGGGGGATCGGTGGCCGGGGCGGGGCCGGCGGCGGAGAGCGGCCCGGCGGCCGTTCCGGGCTGCAGGACCGCATCGTCAACGGCGTTGTCATCAGCGGCGGCGCCGGCGGACGGGCTGGCCAGCAGTTTCGCCACGCGCGCGTGGATGACGTTGAAGTCCGGGGACGTGGAGAAGGCGGCGTCGAAGTCCGGCGGACCGATGGTCAGGCGGCTGACGTCCTGGCCCTTGGCCTTCATGGCCAGGTCCACGAAACTGCCGAGCTGGCCGGAGGAGATGTTCGACTCGACCACCTTCGTGCCGGCCTTGGCGATGTCCTCAAACTTGGCCAGCAGCGTTGCCGGGTCGAGCTGCTTCAGCATCGCCTGCTGCACGCACTGCTGGCGCTGGATGCGGGCGTAGTCGTCCACGAATTCCCGGGACCGGCCATACCAAAGGGCGTGGAAACCGTCGAGTGTCTGGTCTCCCGCCGGAATCCAGCCGTCCGGCATGCCGTGGATGCCGTTGGCTTCGTCCACCATCGGCCCGCTGATGGGGACCCAGCCGCCGGCCTTGATCCGGATGCCGCCCATGGCGTCGATGAGCTTGGAAAAACCGTCCATGTCCACGAGCACGTAGGCCTGGACCTTGATGCCCAGCGTTCCGGACACCGCTTCGAGGGTGGCCTGCGCCCCCGGGTCCGCCACCCCGGGATAGAGGTCCTGGTGCTGGTTGGTGACCTCGGTGTTGATCGCGTTGATCAGGCATTCGTCGCCGCAGTTGTACCCTTCCGGGTAAACCTGGCGCATCGGCGATTCCGCGCTGAACTGGGCGTTCTGGAGGTTGCGGGGCACCGAGATGATCGCCGTGCTGCCGGTCTTGGCGTCGACGCTGATCACCGAGAGGCTGTCCGGCCGGCGGCCCGTGCGGTCCGCTCCGGCGTCGCCGCCCATCATCAGGAAGTTGTACCGGCCATCGGACGGCTCAAGGGTGGGGCCGGAGCCGGAGAAGATGCTGCCGATGGCATTGCGGCTGACGTTGAGCAGATAGGCCGCGTAGCCCAGGGATCCGCTGCTGAGGATCATGGCCAGCACGAGTGCCAGCACCACCGCGAGACGGATCCTGGGCGCGAGCATCCCGGGCCGGATCAGCCGCAAGGTGTTCAGGAACAAGGCGGCCCAGCCGATAGCCAGGCAGCCGAGGCCGAGCACCAGCACGAGCGAGGGCAGCGTACCGGTGAGGAAGTTGATCAGCGTTGAGCGGGACACGAGCAGGAGCAGCACGGCCAGCAGGGCCAACGCCCAGACTGTGAAGGTCACGCGCAGCGCAGCCCGGCCAAGCCGGCGGTTGCCCGCGACGGTTTGGGCGCTGCCGGGAACCAGCAGCGTCATGAGAATCAGGACGAACGCCCGCTTGGTGAGCACCGGGGACGGGGCGCCAGAGGGGTGCCGGACCGGGTCGCCCAGTGCCCGCCCGGACTGCTCAGGGCGGTGTGTGGGGGCGTAGCTGTTGCTCATGCCGGGATTCCTGATGGCTGCCTTAATTGCTGCTGCGCGGGGTGACGTTTCCGGCGGCGAACACTTCGCTGACCTTGTTCCGCAGGTTCGCGCCCTTCCGGGTTGCGACGTCGTTCAGCTCCTGGGCGAACTCCAGGAGGTCCGCCCGGAGCCGGATGGCCAGTTCGTCCGTGCCCGAGGCCAGCATGCGCACGGCCAGGAGGCCGGCGTTGCGCGCGCCGCCGATCGAGACGGTGGCGACAGGAACGCCTGCCGGCATCTGCACGATGGACAGCAGGGAATCCATGCCGTCCAGGGTCTTCAACGGCACGGGGACGCCGATCACCGGCAGGGGAGTGACCGAGGCCAGCATGCCGGGAAGATGCGCGGCGCCGCCGGCGCCGGCAATGATCAGGCGAAGACCGCGCTCGTGGGCCGTCTGGCCGTAGCGGATCATCTCCGTGGGCATCCGGTGGGCCGAGACGACGTCGGCCTCGAACGGGATTCCAAACTCGGCGAGGGCTTCGGCGGCGGCTTCCATGACCGGCCAGTCCGAATCCGAGCCCATCACGAGGCCCACGAGCGGGGTGTCCGCGCGGGTGCCGGCGAGGGGGGTTCCCGCTTTGTTGGCTTTGGGACTGGCTGCGGTGCTCATGCGGTCTCCTCGGAGGTTGCCGGCATTGCGCCGGCGTGGGCCCGGCCGTTCCGGATGATGTCGGCCACAGTGGTGGCCCGCTGCCGTACGGAGTCGACGTCGGCGGCTGAGGTCCCGACCAGGTTGACGTGGCCGATCTTCCGCCCGGGCCGGACGGCCTTGCCGTAGCAGTGCACCTTCGCGGCCGGCTCGCTCGCGAGGGCGGCGGGGAAGGCGGAATAGAGGTCCTGGTTGGCGCCGCCGAGGAAGTTCTTCATCACCACGACGGGCCCCAGCAGGTCAGTGGCGCCCAGCGGCAGGTTCAGGATGGCCCGCAGGTGCTGCTCGAACTGGCTGGTCACCGAGCCGTCCTGGGTCCAGTGCCCGGTGTTGTGCGGGCGCATGGCGAGTTCGTTGATCAGGAAGCCTGCGCCCACGCCCGGGGTCTCGAAGAGTTCGACGGCCATGACACCGGTCACGCCGAGTTCGCCGGCGATCCGGACCGCGGCGTTTTCCGCGGCTGCGGCAACATCGACGGAGATGTCCAGGGCCGGGGCAATGACTTCATCGCACACCCCGTCCACCTGGATGGTGTGCACCACCGGCCAGGCCCGTGTTTCACCGTCCGGCGTCCTCGCGACCATGGCCGAGAGCTCGCGGCTGAATTCCACCTTGGCTTCGGCCAGCAGGGGTGACATGGCCTCGAACCAGTCGGCGGATTCCGCCGCGTCCCCGGCCGAGGACACAATGCGCACGCCCTTGCCGTCGTAGCCGCCGCGGGGCATTTTCAAAACCACCGGCCAGCCGGTCTGCTCGCCGAAGGCGACGAGGTCCGCGACATTGGCGACGGAGGCCCACGTGGGGTTCGGAAGCTCGAGCCGGTCGATCGCGGCGCGCATCACCAGCTTGTCCTGGGCGTTGACCAGGGCATCCGGGCCGGGATGGACGTTCACGCCGGCACCGATCAAGGACCGCAGGTGCTCCGTGGGAACGTGTTCGTGGTCGAAGGTCAGGACGTCCAGGCCGCGGGAGAACTCGAGCAGATGCTCCAGGTCCTTGTAGTCGCCGACCGGGGCGTTAGCCACGGCAGAGACTGCGGAGACGTCCTCGCCTTCGGCGAGAACACGGAGCTCAAAGCCTAGGGCGGTCGCGGCAGGGGCCATCATGCGGGCAAGCTGGCCGCCGCCAACAACACCGATTACAGGAAAAGTCACAAGTCCCAGCCTACCGAAAACCTCACGGGAACCGGCTTTTGGGGATTGGCAAGCGCGGGAACGGCGCCGGGACGGGGGTTTCGCACCTGCCCGCCCGGCGCCCGGCGCCGGGTGCGCGGGGAGCCGTCCGGGCGGCCGCCGCGGGCGGACTCCCGGGAAACGGCGCTAAAATGGGCGTTTGGCCCAATGGCCGACAGTTCCAGAAGGCCACGGAGGGTCATGATTACTACACTTAACGAGCGCATGCGCGGGCTGGCCTCGCTGTTCTGGCGCGAAGTGGCCAAGTTCGGTGCCGTCGGCGGCATCGCGTTCGTCATCGACAACGGACTGACGTTTTACCTGATGCACGGTCCCATGACCGACAGTGAGGCCAAGGCCCGCTTCTTCGGGGCCAGCGTGGCGACGGTCTTTTCCTGGGTCGCGAACCGTTTTTGGACGTTCCGGCACCGCCGGCAGGCCAACGTGCTGCGCGAGTTCGTGATGTTCCTCATCATCAACGGGATCGGCATCGGCATCTCCACCGGCCTGACCGCCGTCGCGAAGTACGGCATGGGGGTCACCGACAAGAACATGCTCTTCCTGGCCGGGGTGGTCGGCATCCTGGTTGCGACCGTGGTCCGGTTCTTTGCCTACCGCTTCCTGGTGTTCAACCAGGAACTCGACGCAGAGCCGGAGTTCTCGCACGACCACGAGATCATCGAACGGCACCCGCACTCCCAGCCCGTTGCCACGACGGCCGTCCGGGAACCCGTCAACGATCCGGAACTGCCCGGCCCGCCGTCCTAAGGAACCGCCGGCCTGGACGTCAGTACCAGGGAATGAGTGCCGGGGGGATCAGTGCCGGGAATTCAGCGCCTGGTAATCAGTCCCCGCTGATGCGCTCGGCGTCCCGCAGTTTGCCGGTCACCTCTACCTCGGGGTGCACCAGGACCACGGAACCGTCGGCCTTCCAGGTCCCCAATGACTGCGCAAGGACGGTTTCGAGGCCGTTGGCCGCCGGAACGAGCAGCCGCAGTCCGGGGTCCTGGGCCGCGGCAAAACCGTCCAGGAGCGCCCCGTGCGCATGGACTGCGCCGGCGGAGGTGCGGACCGCGAGGCGGTCCGCCTCCGGGTCCACGTGGGGCATGAAAATGTCGCCGTGGGAGCGGACCTCGGCGGCATAATCGAGGACGCCGCTGGGCAGTTCACCCGTCCACCGCATGGCCAGCGCCGGCAGCGACACGGCCAGGACGGCGTCGAACCCGCCCGCGGCGGCGCCCGGACCCGGGTCCGCGGTGGCCAGCAGGTCGGCCTCCGCGTCGTCGAAGACCACTTCCATGCCAAGCTGCCAGGCCGCTAGGGCCAGGATCACCGACTTCCAGTGCGCGGGCAGGTCCAGGCGCAGCCGCATGCCCGGTTCGCCGTCGAGTTCGTCCTGCAGCAGGTTGGAAGTCTTCGCGACCCAGTTGTCCAGCACGCGGCCAGAGAGTTCAACCCGTTCCGAATCGGGGCCGTACCAGGTCAGCCGGGGCGCCGTGGCCTGGCCGGACCGCAGCGCTGTCATCAGGTCGATTGCCGGAATGCTCATGCCCTCATCTTGCCACGGCGGATGTCACGGCCAATCCGTCCCCGGCTCCGTGACGTCCGTCACCCCGGCGGCCCCCGCGTTCGGCGGGGTCCGCGCCCGGCGCGGGAAAATTTCCCGAAAATTCAATGAAAACCCCCAAAAGTGGTCAGTACCCTGATTATTCCGCGGGTTCTCGCGGGAGAGGCGAAAAAATTCCGGGCGTGGCGTGCCTCTACTTTGTGTATCAAGTTGATTATTATCTCCGCCGTGGCTTGACTCCCGGATACTTACACGCGTGTAATTAGTTATCTAAAGCCACTGCACAAAAACCGGCACTCAACCGAGTGTCCAAGGGGGTCTTGCAGTGGCTGCAAATCAGGAGGGGGACGCCATGGGGCTAGCAGAGCGTATCCATGAAGATGCCGTAGTTGCCGGCCAGGCCACGGCGAAATACCGGTCACGCGGCGTGCCGACTGACTGGTACGTAGATCCGGCGGATCCGGACGCGGCTGACCGCTATAACGAACACACCAAGGATTCCCTGCAGGAGGCCGCCACGGCCTTCCTCGCAGCGCACGACGAGCTCCTCGCCGGCCCGGATCATGACACCGATCCCCTCGACCCGCCGATGGAGCTCCATTCGCCCGGTACCGCCGGGCAGCCAGTCTGGATCGGCCTGCCGTCCCGGCAGGAATTCGACGACGAGGGCGAACTCGGCTGGCAGACCGATGCCCTGTGCGCCCAGACTGATCCCGAAGCCTTCTTCCCCGAAAAGGGCGGCTCCACCCGCGACGCCAAGAAAGTCTGCGGCGCCTGCAACGTGCGTTCCCAGTGCCTCGAATACGCCTTGTCCAACGACGAGCGCTTCGGGATCTGGGGAGGCCTCTCCGAGCGCGAGCGGCGCCGGCTTAGGAAGCGAGCAGTCTAATTCTTCAAGAAGTACGAGTCACCGCCGTCGTGGTCTCCCACGACGGCGGTGATTTTCTCCCCAGGACCCTTGCGGCGCTGGCGGCCCAAACACGGCCCGCCGACGCCGTGATCGGTGTCGACACCGGCTCCAGCGACCACTCCGCCGCCCTCCTTGAACAGGAACTGGGCAAGGCCAATGTCACCGTCTTCGACCAGCCCAGGTCCGGCATGGGTGCAGCCGTCATGGCCGGGCTCAAGGCCCTCGCGCCGTCGCCTGCGGAGGGCTCCGCCGCCACCGCGCCGGGCACCGACTGGATCTGGCTGCTGCACGACGACGCCGCACCGGCACCCGAGGCCCTGGCCGAACTCCTCCGTGCGGTCGAGCGGGCGCCGTCGGTCACGGTGGCAGGCTGCAAGCAGCTGGACTGGCATGCCGAGCGGCGGCTGATCGACGTCGGGCTCTCCACGAGCCGCTGGGCCGAGCGGCTGACGCTGATCGACGCCGACGAGCTCGACCAGGGCCAGTACGACGGCCGCAGCGATACCTTTGCGGTCAATTCCGCCGGCATGCTGGTCCGCCGCGACATCTGGGAGGAGCTCCGGGGCTTCGATCCGGCCCTGCCCGGAAGCGGCGACGACGTCGACTTCTGCTGGCGCAACCGCCTCGCCGGGCACCGCGTGGTGGTGGTTCCCAGCGCCCGGATGTTCCATGTCTCGCACCGTCCCCATGCCCTTGGCAACGCGACGGCCGCACGCAAGGCGCAGGTGCACCTGCGGCTCAAGCACGCGGCCGGCTGGAAAGTCCCGCTGCACGCGGCCGGCGCGCTCCTGGGCAGCCTCTTCAAACTCGTCCTGAGCATTGCGGTTAAGGACCCGGGGCACGGGTTCTCCCAACTGCTGGCGACCTTTGCCGCGCTGGGCCGCCCGGCGGCGGTGGTCCGCGGACGCCGCAATGCCGCGCGCACCCGCCGGATCCGGCGTTCCGTCATGAAGGGACTGCAGACGCCGCGCCGTGAGGTCTGGGCGCACCGGCGCTCCCTGATTGAGGCGCTCGGCGCCGACGACTTCGGCAGCGAATTCACAGGGGCCGGTCCGCTGGCCGAGCAGCCCACCGGCAACACCGACGATTTCGCCGCCATCGCCACCCCGGACCGCGGGTGGGTGGGCAGCGGTGCGGTGCTGGCCATACTCCTGACCCTGGCGGTCTCCCTGACAGGGTTGCTCAACCTGTTCCGGGCCCCGGCTGTCTCGGGCGGCGCGTTGATCCCCGTCTCACTGCGCCTCTCCGAAATCTGGAACCATGCCTCCACCTGGTGGATCAGCCTGGGCGCGGGCCTTCCGGGCCACGGCGACCCCTTCGGCTACCTGCTGTGGGTGCTCGGCGTGCTCGGTGCCGGCGACGCCAACGGCGGGGTCGGCTGGTTGCTGATCCTCGCCATGCCGCTGTCCGCGCTGGGCGCGTGGTTCGCTGCCGGCGCCCTGACGGCCCGCCGGAGGCTGCGCCTGGCGGCCGCCCTGCTGTGGGCCGCGGCGCCGGCACTCCAGGTGTCCCTGAACCAGGGCCGGCTCGGCGCCTTGATCGCGCACGTCATGATCCCGGTGGTCGTCCTGGCGCTGCTCCGGGCGACTGGCACGGCCGCGGGCCGCGGCATCCACGCCGTCTCGGCCCCGGGGCAGGGACGGCTCATCCCCACGCCGGCCGCCCGTCCGGGAGTCAACGGGACGCCGTCGTGGACGGCTGCGGCCGCCGCGGGCCTCGCCCTGGCCGTGGTCACTGCCGCGGCGCCCTCGCTGCTGCTGCCGTCCATGGCCGTCGTGGCCCTCTGCGGTGTGTTGTTGGGCCGTCGCGGCCGCACGGTGTGGTGGGCGCTCCTGCCCAGCCTGGCGTTGTTCCTGCCCTTCGTTTTCTCGGTCCTGGACCGGCCGCGGGCGCTCCTGGCCGATCCGGGCCTGCCGCTCGGTTTCGACGCCGCCCCGCTGTGGCAACAGGCCCTGGGCCAGCCGCTGAACTTCGACGCCGGCGCCGGACTCACCGGGCTCAGCGCCTTCGCCGGGTCCGCCGCCGGTTCCGCCGGGCCGGCCGGGCCGCCGTGGGCACTGCTGCTGGCGTTGCTGTTCGGGCTGCCGGTGCTGCTGCTGGCCCTGGCCGCACTCTTCATGCCGCGCCGGCTTGTGCCGGCCGGACGCACCCGGACGGCACGGGGCCTATGGGCCGTGGCCGTCCTGATGCTGGCCGGCGGCTGGCTCGCCGGGCATGTTGCGTCCGGCGCCAGCGCCGAGGTCCTGGTCACGCCGTTCCCCGGCCCCGCCGTTTCGGCGGCCGCGTTCGCGTTCCTGGGCGCTGCCCTGATCGGAGCCGAAGGTCTCCTGGACGCCGCCGACCGGACCGCCGGCACCGGGCTGGGACGGAAGGTCCTGATCCGCGGCACAGCCGCGGCATCCCTGGTCCTGCTGCTGGCCGCGCCCCTGGCCGGGTTCACCGTGTGGACCGCACAAAACCTGCTGCAGCCCACGTCGCAGACACCACCACAGGCGCCGGCACAGGCCGCGAACGCAGGACCTTCCGGTCTCGGGACCCCGAGGCTCGTCCAGCCTGCCCAGGCCCGCACTCTGCCCGCCACGGCGGTTGACCGCGGCGAGGGCCCGGAACAGTCCAGGACGCTCCTGATTGCCAGCAACGAGGACGGAAGCTTCGACGCAACACTCATGCGCGGAGCCGGGACCACCCTGGACGCACTCTCAACGATCGCCGCCGCCCGCGGCATCATGGGAGCGCCCGGCCAAGAGACGGTGCGCGACGACGACGCCGTCGCCGGATCGCTCCGGAACGTCGTGGCCACCATCGTCGCCGGCGAAGGCGTGGATCCGCGGCAGGACCTCGAGCGGCTCGGCGTCGGCTTTGTCGTGCTCCGGGTTGCCGATTCAGCCTCCGAATTGACGGCCAGCCGCATGGACGCAGTCCCCGGACTTGTCGCCGTCGGCCAGACGGGCACGGGCTGGCTCTGGCGGGTCAGCCCGCTGGACCGTCCCGGCATCACGGACTCCGACGTCGCGCACCGGGTCCGCGTGGTGGACGGCAGCGGCGCCGCCATCGGACTGCTCCCTTCCGAAGAAGTTTCGGCGGCCGGCACGGTTCCGGCCGGCCCCGAGGGCCGCCTGGTGGTGCTCGCCGAGCGGGCCGATCCCGGCTGGAGTGCCTGGCTTGACGGGCGCCGCCTGACCTCAACGACGTCGGGATGGTCTCAGGCCTTCACGCTGCCGGCCCAGGGCGGCCAGTTGAGCATCCGTTACGAAGCGCCGTGGGCTGTCCTGATCGGAATTGCGCAGGCCGTGATGATCGGGCTGACCGTCCTCCTCGCCGTGCCCATGCCTGCCCGCCGGTCCAACACCGGCCTGTCCAGGGACGAAGCCTCCCTGCGTAAGGAACATCAGCATGTCTAAGGGCGACAACGAAAAAGAAACCGAAACAAATGCCGAGACGGGTCCGTCGCCGCGGAAGCGGCGCCTGCCGCGGGCCGGAGTGATCGGCGGCATCCTCTCCGCGGCCGCCCTCGTTGCCGCGGGCGGCGGCCTGGTATCGGCGGCGTCGCTGACGCCCCAGAACCCCGCCAGCAGGCAGCTCGAGGCTCCCGTCGCCGCGGTTCCGGCCGGCAGCAGCGTCGGGGTCTGCCCGGGCCCGGCCCGGCTGCTTGAGGGCACCCCCGTGGGCACCGACCCCCAGTTCAGTCCGGAATCCGCCACCGCCAAGACAGCCGTCAGCGCCGCCGTGCTCGGCTCAAGCGCCGGCATTATCCCCGGCAGCCGGCTCGCCCCGCTTAAAGGTGCCCCGCTCGCCGAAATCGCGCCGGCCGCCGCGCCCACAGCTTCCGCGCCCGCAGCTTCCGCGGCGGCGGCCCGCACGCCCGTGCTGGTCGCCGGCGTCGTGCCCCAGCGCGAAGTGGACAACATCAGCGTCCTCAGCGCCGATGCCCAAAACAACCACCAGGCAGCTGCCGGCGCCGTCCTGAGCTACACGGCCGAGGACGGGGACCTCCAGGGTTCCGCGGCCGCCGCGTGCCAGCAGCCCGGCAACGATCTCTGGCTGGTCGGCGCCAACACGGCGCTCGGCCGGTCGGCAGTCCTGAACCTGACCAACGCCTCCAGCACGCCGGCGACGGTGAGCCTGGACCTCTTTGGCTCTGAGGGCCCGATCCAGGCTCCCGGAAGCCGCGGGCTGCTGGTGGCCCCCGGCAGCACCCGCTCCATCATCCTGGCCGGGCTCGCGCCGGGACAGGAACGGCTCGGCGTGCGGGTCCGCAGCACCGGCGGCCCGGTGGCTGCCGTGATCCAGCAAAGCGTGCTCCGCGGCCTCACGCCCGGCGGCGTCGACTTCATCACCCCCGGCACCGCCCCGTCCGTCAGCCAGGTGGCCGCCGGTCTCGACATCCAGGATCCCGCGGCGCTGGCCGCGCTCAAGGCAAAGCCCGGCTTCGCCGACGCGGGACCGGCCCTGGAGGTCGCCGTGCCGGGGGCCACCGACGCCGTGGTCGAGATCAAGCTGTATGGTCCCGACGGCCAAAAGGCGCTGCCCGGCGGCGGCGTGGTGACCGCGAAGGCCGGCGCGGTCACTGAAGTTTCCCTGGCCGGGGTCCCGGCCGGGACCTACACCGTGGCGGCGAGCTCGGATGTCTCGTTCGCGGCCACTGCCCGGCTCACGCGGGGACTGCAGTCCGGGGACGCGGCGGACATCGCGTTTTCCGCCGCCTCGGCCCGGCTGGGCAGCCAGCATATCGTCGCGGTTCCGCGCACGGGCGACCGGCAACTCGTTCTCGGTGCCCCCGCCGGCCGGGCGACAGTGACCTACACGCCGATCACGGCGGACGGCAAGATCCGGACCGCGGGCACCGCCGATATTGCCGGCGGAACCACCGTGTCCATCAAGATCCCCGCTGACGTGGGCGGCTCGCCGCTCGTGGGCTATGTGGTCTCCGCCGCCGGGGATCCGGCGTACGGGGCACTTCTTCTGGCGCAGGACGGCCGGCAGGACATTTCCGCGGTGGCGCTGGCGCCGGAAGCGGCAGGACAACGGCAGGTCCCCGTCACGCTGGGCTACTAGGCCCGAGGGACAGGGCGGCGCTGGGCTACTGGGCCCGGGGAGGTCGGCGCAGGCCCGGGCTAGTACCGGCGGCGATAGACAGGGTCGAGGGACTCCGGGGGTACGCCGAGCATCTCTGCCGTGTATTCCACGACGACGTCGTGCACGAGGTCCTGGAGCTCGTCCCGGGTTCCGCACACCTGCTCCACGACCCGGCGGTACAGCGTGATGACCGGTCCGTCCTCGGCCGTCGCGGCCGTGAAAGCGCCCATCGGCGCGGGCGTGCGGTCCGCCACGAGCTGCTCCAGGCCCGGGGGGATCTCGTCAACGGCGAAGCGGACGCCGTCGAGCGGCTTGCCCCAGATGTCGTGCAGCCGCTGGGCCGAGTCCAGGACGAAGTCATCGAAGAGGTCGGAGCGGGTCCGGTAGCCGGGCAGGGTGGGGAGCATGAGCTCGCCGCGAAGGCCCCGGCCGTGCCGGTTCCTGCGGCGCTGCCGGAAGGTCTTTCCCTGGACGGCGGCAGGCGACCCGGCCAGAGACGCGCCGGCGGGGCCGGAACCGGCGCCTGTGCGTCCGGCGTCGGGGTCAGCCAACCGGACCGTGAAACCCGAATCGTGGTGCGATGACTGCATATCTTGACTCTAAACCCGCGCACTGAAATACGCGATACAGCCCCGACGGCGATCCGCGGCGGTCCCGCCGCGGCGCCGCCGCGGCACAACCACAGACGTTTCAATGCGCAGCCCCCGCTCCGAGGGGGAGTAGTCTGTGATGTCGTGGGTGCAATTCGTATTTGTTCTAGGTCTGCCTGCCGCAATTCTGCGGTGGCCACTTTGACGTACGTCTACGCCGACTCCACTGCCGTCCTGGGCCCGCTGGCGACGTACGCCGAACCGCACTGCTACGACCTGTGCGAACAGCACGCCGACTCGCTGACCGTGCCGCGCGGCTGGGAAGTCATGCGGCTGGCGATGCCCGCAACCCCGGCCGGACCCGGCCCCGACGACCTCCTGGCCCTCGCCAACGCGGTCCGCGAGGCAGCCTCCCGCCCGGCAGCGGCAGAGACGGCGAAGGGGCAGCGCACGCTGCACCCGGCGCTGGAGGCACCGGCCCCGGCCGAGGGAGCCCGGCGCGGACATCTGCGCGTCCTGCGCGAACCTTCCTAAGGCGCCAACTGGCGGTAGGGTGGAAACTGCAAAAAGCCGTCAGCCACTTAGCCACCGGCGCCCTGTTGCGGCGCCCATCAGGGAGCGTTCACCATGCCCAAGCTCAGTTCCGAACTGTTGTCCGTCCTGCGATGCCCCGTCACCGGCTCCGGCCTGGTGCAGGAGGGCGACGAGCTCGTCACCGTCACGGCAGATGGCGCCGGGAACAAGCTGCGGTACAAAATCGAGGACGGCATCCCGCTGCTGCTGCCGCCGGAACTCCTGCCCGCCGCCGCGGCGGCCCCCGCTGATCAGCACGACGCGGGCCCGCGCCACGCCGCGGAATAGCGCGCCCCGCGCCACGCCGCGGAATAGCGGCCCCCAAGAACGCTGCCGGGCACCCATCGGGGTGGCCCGCGGCACCGAATGACTGCTTAGATCCTGCTCCAATCCAGAATCGCCCAGCTCCAGACACGCGATGCCACCGGCCACAACAAAGGACTCAGATGACTTTCGATTACAAGATTGCGGACATTTCCCTGGCCGAGGCGGGCCGCCACCAGATCCGCCTCGCCGAGCACGAGATGCCCGGACTCATGTCCCTGCGCGAGGAGTTCGGCGCCAGCCAGCCGCTCAAGGGCGCCCGGATCGCCGGATCCCTGCACATGACCGTCCAGACCGCGGTGCTAATCGAGACCCTTACCGCCCTCGGCGCCGAAGTCCGCTGGGCCTCCTGCAACATCTTCTCCACCCAGGACGAAGCCGCCGCCGCGGTGGTGGTCGGCAACGGCACCGTCGAGGACCCCCAGGGCGTCCCCGTGTTCGCCTGGAAGGGCGAGACGCTGGAGGAGTACTGGTGGACCGCCCAGCAGATCCTCACCTGGCCGGGCGCCGACGCCAACCCTGAGCTGGGCCCGAACATGATCCTCGACGACGGCGGCGACGCCACCATGCTGGTGCACAAGGGTGTCGAGTTCGAGGCCGCCGGCGCCGTCCCCGCCGCCGCCGAGGACGAGTCCGAAGAAGGCCGGGTGTTCCTTGACGTGCTGCGCGCATCCCTCGAGGCCGACCCGCAGAAGTGGACCCGCATCGGCGCCCTCCTGCTCGGCGTCACCGAGGAGACCACCACGGGCGTGCACCGCCTGTACCAGCTGGCGGAGCAGGGCAAGCTGCTCTTCCCGGCGATCAACGTCAACGACTCCGTCACCAAGAGCAAGTTCGACAACAAGTACGGCATCCGCCACTCCTTGCCGGACGGCATCAACCGCGCCACCGATGTCCTGATGGGCGGCAAGGTCGCCGTCGTCTGCGGCTACGGCGACGTCGGCAAGGGCGCTGCGGAAGCCTTCCGCGGCCAAGGGTCGCGCGTGATCGTCACGGAGATCGACCCGATCTGCGCGCTCCAGGCGGCCATGGACGGCTACCAGGTCGCCAAGCTGGAGTCCGTCCTCAGCGAAGGCCACATCTTCATCACCACCACAGGCAACAAGGACGTCATCGTGGCCAAGCACATGGCCGAGATGCGCGACAAGGCCATCGTGGGCAACATCGGGCACTTCGACAACGAGATCGATATGGCCGGGCTGGCGCGGGTCCCCGGCATCAAGAAGGTCGAGATCAAGCCCCAGGTCCACGAGTGGGTCTTCGAAGCTGACCCGGCCACGGGTAAGGGCAACCGCTCCATCATCGTCCTGTCCGAAGGCCGCCTGCTGAACCTCGGCAACGCCACCGGGCACCCCTCGTTCGTCATGAGCAACTCCTTCGCCAACCAGACGATCGCCCAGATTGAACTGTTCACGAAGGCCGGCCAGCCCGAGGGTGAGCGTGAATACGAGAACCAGGTGTATGTCCTGCCCAAGATCCTGGACGAAAAGGTCGCCCGCCTGCACCTGGGTGCCCTCGACGTGGAGCTGACCGAGCTGTCCAAGGAACAGGCCGAGTACCTGGACGTCGATGTGGCCGGACCGTACAAGCCCGGCCACTACCGCTACTAGGAACCCTCCCAACTGGCCCCTGACGAAGGTCCGGGGCCCTTTGTTGTGACCGTTTTGGGGGCACTTTTGTAACCGGATCGTGGTCGAATCGGGCCGGGGTTCCAAGGTAATTCGCTTATGCTGGCAGGATGACGTGTGGAAACGCCCGGGTCCTGTGATGGCCCTGAAAACCTGGAGTACCGGCCGAAAGATCGCCCTGCTGGGGGTGCTCTGTGCCCTGGCAGCCGGCGGCGGAGCCTTCGCCGCGGCGGCTCCGGGGCTGGCCCAGTCCGGGATTTCCTCCGAGGCCGGATCCCCGGCCCGGACGACGCCGGGACTCGCCGTCCCGGTGGTCGCCCCCGCAGAACTGGCCGTCACGCCCGCCGACGGCGCCAAGCAGGTCAACCCTGCGGCGCCGGTTTCCCTCAAGGTCACGAACGGCCGGATTGACCGCGTGGCCCTGACGAGTGATGGCGGCGACACCGTTGACGGCACCCTGGGCACGGACGGGTCCGCCTGGACGTCCTCCGGCAACCTGACGTTCAACACGCGGTATAACTTCACGTACTCCGTGGTGGACGACGCGGGACGCGAAACCCACAGCACCCGGGCGTTCACCACCGTTTCCACCGCCAACGAGGCCGACGCCGCCATTTACCCCTTGGACGGGATGAAGGTGGGTGTGGCCCAGCCCCTGCAGATCACCTTCAGCGAGCCGGTCCTGAACCGGGCCGCCGTCGAAAAGGCCATCAAGATCACCTCGACGTCCGGCCAGGTGGGTGATTTCCACTGGTTCAACAACAACACTGTCAGGTACCGGCCGGAGGCCTTCTGGGCCGCGAACAGCACCATCACCATGGACATGAAGCTGTTCGGCGTCGAGCTCGGCAACGGGCAGGTCGGCAACTTCAACAAGACGGTGACGGTCCACATCGGGGACAAGAAGGTGGCCGTTGCCGACGCCAAGGCCCATACGTTCTCGGTCAGCATCAACGACAAGCCGGCCGGACACTGGCCGGCGACCATGGGTGACACCCGGTTCCCGTCGGCACGGGGCTTCCTCGTGTTCATGGAGAAGCACCGTGTGGAGCACATGGATGCCTCCACGATTGGGCTCAAACCGGGGGATCCGGCCTACTACGGCCAGCTGGACGTCAACTACGCCACGCGCCTGACGCCCAGCGGGGAATTCATCCACCAGGCCACAGAGTCCGCGATGCCCTATATCGGCAAGACAAACCTCTCCCACGGCTGTATCGGCCTGGGCCCGGACGGCGCGAAGTGGGTGTTCGACAATATGACCACCGGCGACGTCGTCCAGGTGGTGAACACCGAGGGGGAGTACGCCAACTTCGATGACGGCTTCGGGGACTGGAACATCCCTTGGGCCCAATACGCCAACTGACGGGGTGGCACCTCGCTGAGCCCAATCCTCTGACGGTAGGCTCAGAGCCAGATAAGTTGCGCAGCCGGGCGCAGGCCGGGCAGCGCAGAAGCCTACGGAAGCGAAGCTCCACGTGACTGACAAGAGTCCCACCCCTCCCGACCGGCCGGATCCGCACCTGGATCCGTCGGACGACACCGACGAACCGGCGTTCGACTGGATGAAGCCGGCCGCCGCCGGCAAGCCAGGGCCAGCCGCAGCCGCCGGCACGGCGGCCGGCCCGTCAGGACCGGCAGGACCGGCCACAGCCGCCGGCAAGCCCACCGCGGGCACGGCAGCGCCGTCGGCAGCGCCTACCGCCAGCCAGCCGGAGAGCCGCGCCGACCGCAAGGCGGCCGAGGCCGCCGCCACCGGGCCGTCGAATACTTCCCCGTCGGATGATGAGGAGCGCGGGGCAGTAGCCGGTGCACGTCCGGACCCGGCCCCCGAGGACGAAGTCGAACGCCGCAACGCCGAACGCCGGACTGCAGAACGCGAGCAGGCGGCCAAGGCCAAGCCCGTCCTCCCGCGGGTGCTTCAGGTGCTGCTCGCCGTGTTCTACCCGGTCATCCTGCTGGTGCTCGCCGTCCGCGCCGTGACCAGCCCCCTGTTCCTTTGGGTGGAATACAACCGTCCGGGCTTCCCCGGTGACGGCTACGGCTTCAGCACCGATGACCGGATGACGTACGGTTCCTACGCGGTGGACTACCTCAGCAACTGGTCCGGCCCCCGCTACCTCGGCGACCTTGTGGACCAAAGCGGGGAGCGGTTGTTCAAGGACGGCGAAGTCAGCCACATGGCCGACGTCAAGGCCGTGATCCTGTCCACTTTCGGCGCCGGTACCCTGCTGATCCTGCTGGGCCTGGTGGCCGTGATCTACCTCAAGCGGCGCCATAACGGGGGAGTCCGCCGCGGGCTGTTCGCCGGCTCGATCGTCACCCTTGCGCTCATCATCGGCCTCGGGACCCTCGCGGTGCTCGGCTGGGAGCAGTTCTTCACCGATTTCCACCGTATTTTCTTCGCCAATGGGACCTGGACATTTACGCTTCAGGACACCCTGATCCGGCTCTTCCCGGGCCAGTTCTGGATGGACGCCGGGATCGTCATCGGAAGTCTCGTGCTGCTCGCTTCCTTGGTCACCCTCGTCCTGACCTGGCCGACGCGCCGGCGTCGGGGCCTGGGCAAGAAGGCCGCCGCCACGTCCAAGGGCGCCGATACTGATGCGGGCGCCGGCACTGGCGCCACCGCCGGGGATGCGCCCGCGGCGGACGGCACGGCCGGCAGCGACGCAGAGGGCGCGGCGCGCACCCGGCACACCGTCTGACGACGGGCCAGTCGCCCGGAGTCAGCCGTAGATGCGGTTGATGTGCTGTTCGTAGTCCCGCACGACGGCGGCCCGCTTGAGTTTGAGCGACGGAGTCAGGTGCCCTGATTCCACGGTGAAGTCGGCGTCCAGGATGACGAAGCTGCGGATGGACTCGGCCTTGGAGACCGTGAGGTTCGCGGCATCGACGGCTTCCTGGATCGCGGCCCGGACCCTCTGGTCCGCGGCGGCTTCGGCCGGCGCCATGACGGGCACTTTCCGGGCGGCGCACCAGTTGCGCAGTCCCTCCGGGTCCAGGTTCACCAGGGCCGAGACGAAGGGCCGGCCGTCGCCAACGACCACGGCCTGGCCGACCAGCTGGTGCTCCCGGATCTTCTCCTCGAGCGGGCCCGGGGCGACATTCTTGCCGCCGGCCGTGACCAGCAGGTCCTTCTTCCGGCCCGTGATGGTCAGGAATCCGTCCTCGTCGAGGGAGCCGAGGTCGCCGGTCCGGAAGAACCCGTCCACGAAGGCTTCAGCGTTGGCGGCCTCGTTGGCGTGGTAGCCCTTGAAGACGCCGATGCCCTTGACCAGGATCTCGCCGTCGTCGGCCACCCGGACCGTGGTGCCCGGCACCGGGATGCCGACGGTGCCCACCTTGGTCCGTGCCGGGGTGTTGGCTGTGCAGGGCGCCGTGGTTTCGGTCAGGCCGTAGCCCTCCAGGACGGGGATGCCCGCGCCGCGGAAAAAATGGGCGGCGTTGGAGCTCAGCGGGCTCGCGCCGGAGACTGTGTACTGCAGCTGGCCGCCGAAGGCCTGCCGGAGCCTGGGGTACAGGAGCCGGTCGAAGACTGCGTGCCGGGCGCGCAGCAGGAGTCCCGGGCCCGTGCCGTTGCCCCGGGAGGCGGCGTCGAGGGCCTTGGAGTAGTCGATCGCGGCCGCCGCTGCGGCGGTGAAGATCCGTTCCTTGCCGGCGGCCTCCGCTTTCTGCGCGGCTCCGGCGTAGACCTTTTCGAAGATCCGGGGGACCACCAGCAGAAAGGTGGGTTTGAAGCTGTCCAGGTCTTCCAGGAGCTCTTTGGCGCTGGCGGTGTGGCCGAGGGTGGATCCGGAGCTCAGGCAGACCACCTGCACCGCCCGGGCCAGGACGTGCGCCAGGGGCAGGAACATCAGCGTCCGGGAACGCGGCTGCATGAGGAGCTCGGGCAGGAACAGGACGATGTTTTTGGCCACCAGGGCAAAGTTGGCGTGGGTGATCTCGCAGCCCTTGGGCTTGCCGGTGGTGCCCGAGGTGTAGACCAGGGACGCGACGTCCGCCAGGGACGCAGCGGTCCGGTGGCGTTCCAGCTCGGCGTCGGTCACCCCGGTGCCGGCCGCGGCCATGCTCGCGAGGTTTGGTGCGGCGCCGTCGTGCTCCATCCGCACGACGGCCACAAGCCGGTCACCGAGGACGGTGGAGGCGTCCAGGACGCCCTGGACGAGGGCGGCCCTGGCGTGGTCCTCGACGAACACCCGCCGGGCCCCCGAATCATGGAGAATCCACTCGACCTGGGCCGCGGAGGACGTCTCGTAGATCGGGACGGTGACGCCACCGGCGAACCAGATGGCGAAGTCCACCACCGTCCACTCGTACCGGGTGGCGGACATGACCGCGACGGTCTCGCCCGGCGTGAGTCCGCCGGCGATCAGGCCCTTGGCCAGGGCAGTGACCTGTTCCAGGAAGTGTTGGACGGAGACGTCGGTCCAGCCGCCGGGGCCTTTGCGGGAGTAGAGGGCGTGCACGGGATCCTTGGCGTGCTGCTCCAGGAGCAGGTCGGTCACGTTGCTCTCCGGGTCCAGCTCCACGAGCAGTCCGGTGCTTGCTTCTCTCACAGCCGAGTCTCCATTTCCCGGTCCGCCCGGAGTTCGGCGGACATTCCCCTGCAATCCTGCCCTAGATCCAGGACGGCATCCACATCCGGATGCGCCAGTCCTGGTATGGGATCACCTCGGCCGTCCAGACCGGGTAGAAGAACGCGGACACCAGCACGGCCGCCACCACGAACAGCGCCACCAGGTAGAACCCGGACCGCCGGCGCCAGAGGGGGTCGGTGCGCTGGCCGAGCACCAGCCCCAGGCAATAGACGAGCGCCAGCACCAGGAACGGTTCAAAGGACACAGCGTAGAAGAAGAAGGTGGTGCGCTCCGGATACATGAACCAGGGGAGATACCCGGCGGCCACACCGGCCAGGACTGCGCCTGCGCGCCAGTCGCGGCGTCCCGCCCACCAGAACAGCAGGACACCCAGGCTCACGGCGGCGCTCCACCAGATCAGCGGGTTGCCGACGGAGAGGATGGCGGTGGTGCAGTTGGTCAGCTCGCAGCCCGGGGTGCCCTGCCCGGGGGATTCGTAGAAGAAGGACGTGGGCCGGCCCATGACCAGCCAGCTCCAGGCGCTGGCCTCGTAGGGGTGGTCGGCGCTGAGGCCCTGGTGGAACTTGTAGGCCTCCAGGTGGTAGTGCGCCAGGGACCGGACGGCGTTCGGCAGCCAGCCCCACTCGGCCGAGGGGTTGGCCTCGGCCCAGTGCCTGAAGTAGGCGTCCGTGGAACGGAACCATCCGGTCCATGTGGCGCCGTAGACCAGGGCGGCCACCGGAACGATGCTGAGGAAGGCCGGGACGCCGTCCTTGAGGATGCCGCCGCTGATCCAGGCATGCACGCCGGCTATGCGCCGTGCACTGAGGTCCCAGAAGACGGTCAGCAGGCCGAATCCGGCCAGAAAGAACAGGGCGGACCATTTCGTGCCGACCGCCAGGCCCAGGCAGACGCCCGCCGTGAGGCGCCACCACCGAATACCGAGCCAGGGCCCGGAGGTGAGCTGCAGCGCCGAGGGCCGGCCCGTGGCGGAGGCCGCGGCCTGCCGGCCGAGCCGGGCAGCGAGCCGCCTCCGGCCGTCGTCGCGGTCCATCAGGAGGGCCCCGAACGCGGCGAGGATCCAGAACATCAGGAAGATGTCCAGCAGCGAAGTCCGGGACATGACCAGGTGGTGGCCGTCCACGGCGAGCAGAATGCCGGCCACGGCACCCAAGGTGAGCGAGCGGAAGAGCTTTTGCGCGATCAGGGCCAGCAGGAGGATGGACAGTGTCCCCGTCAGGGCCGCACCGAACCGCCAGCCGAAGGGGTTGTCCGACCCGAACAGCCACATGCCCGCGGCGATCATCCACTTGCCGACCGGCGGGTGGACGACGTACTCCGGCGTGTTCAGCAGCACGCCGGGGTTGCCGGCGATGAAGGAGTCGTTCGCCCGGTCCGGCCAGCTGCGCTCGTACCCGCTGACCAGGAATGAGTATGCGTCTTTGACATAGTACGTTTCGTCAAAGACCAGGTTGCGCGGCGTGTCCAGCCGGACGAACCGCAGGACGCCGCCCAGCGCGGCCGTCAGGACGGGAATGAGCCAGTACCAGAGCCGGAGCGACGCCGGGTAGTCCCGCCAGCTCTGGAGGCCGCCTATGAGGCGTTCCCTGAGGGCCTCCGGGGTGTTGGCCTCGGCGGGCCGGCCGATCCAGCGGTGCCCTTCAAGGTTGCGGCCGGTGCTGAAGCGGCTCCGGTCCTTGCCGGCCGCCCGGCCGTTCGGACGGCTCTGGCCTGGAGCCGGCGATGCATCAGGGCCTGTCTCGGGCTGCCGCGTGGGGGTCTGGGTCACGTTGCCCATGCTACCTTTCGCAGCTGTGCTCGCAGGGCCCCGCCCCGGCGGCAGTAGGCTGGTCCTGTGGACCACGAACCCAGCCCTTCCCCCCTTTCTCCCCTCGAACCTCTCCTCGACGGCGATGCCGTCGGCGCCGTTCCCGCCCCTGATTCCGCGTCTGTTTCCGCCAGTGTTCTCGCCCCTGACGGCCCCGGCAGGATCGTCCTCGCCGCGACGCCGATCGGCAACACGGGCGATGCCTCGGCACGGCTCGTGGAGTTGCTCTCGACGGCGGACATCGTCGCCGCGGAGGACACCCGGAGGCTGCACCGCCTCGTGCAGAACCTCGGCGTCACCGTGGCGGGCCGGATCATCAGCTACCACGAGCACAATGAGGCGGCCAAGACGGCTGACCTGCTGGACCAGGTCCGGTCCGGCAAGACCCTGGTAATGGTGACCGACGCCGGCATGCCCTCCGTCTCTGATCCGGGGTTCCGGCTGGTTGAAGGCGCCGTGGCGGCCGGCCTCACCGTCACCGCGGCGCCGGGACCCTCCGCCGTGCTGACCGCCCTGGCCCTGTCGGGCCTGCCGACGGACCGCTTTTGCTTCGAGGGCTTCCTGCCGCGCAAGGCCGGTGAACGCTCCTCGCGGCTGGCCGATCTCGACGCCGAGCGGCGCACCATGGTGTTTTTCGAGGCGCCCCACCGGCTGGAACCCATGCTGAGGGCCCTGCGCGAAAGCTTCGGCGCGGACCGCCGGGCCGCCGTCTGCCGTGAACTCACCAAGACCTATGAAGAGGTCATCCGCGGCACCCTGCGCGAACTGCTTGAATGGGCCGAGTCCAACGAGGTGCGCGGCGAAATCGCCGTAGTAGTGGGCGGCGCCCCGGAACGCGAACCCGGCCGTCCCGAGGACCATGTGGCCGCCGTCAACGGGCTGATAGCCCAGGGCATCCGGCTGAAGGAGGCCGTCTCCGCGGTGGCCGATGACGCGAAGGTGAGCAAGCGCGAACTCTATGCCGCGGTCCTCGCCGCGCGCTGAGCCGTGCGTTGGGCAGGTGGTGGTTGCCCGGCGGGATTCGGCGCGCCGCCCGGCCTCGGGGGCCCGGCGGAACCGGACTCCACGCCCACGCAGAATGGTTGTGCAGCTGCACAGCATATTCTGGATCCGGTAGTGCGGGCATGCATAGACTTGCCAGTGAGCACGGCAGTACCGTGGCAGTAATCCAGACGCCCGTGCCTGCCTGTGGGAACGAGCGCCTGCAACGAAAACTCATTTGAAAACTTGTGCCCACACTAGTTCAAACCGAATTGCTGACGAGGGAGTCATTGTGACTGTAACTGCCCAGCCTATTGTTTCCGCGGACCGGGAGAGCGCCCTGCTGGCGTCCGTTCCGACGGGTCTGCTGATCAACGGCGAATGGCGTCCGGCCGTGTCCGGGAAGACCTTCGACGTCGAGGATCCCGCGACCGGGAAGGTCCTGCTCAGCATCGCCGACGCCGGTCCCGAGGACGGCAAGGCGGCCCTGGACGCGGCCGCGGCCGCGCAGGAATCCTGGGCCAAGGTCCCGGCCCGGGAACGCGGCGAGATCCTGCGCCGCGCCTTCGAGCTGGTGAGCGAACGGGCCGAGGACTTCGCGCTCCTGATGACCCTGGAGATGGGCAAGCCGCTGGCCGAGGCCCGTGGCGAGGTCACCTACGGCGCCGAGTTCCTGCGCTGGTTCTCGGAAGAGGCCGTCCGCGCGTTCGGCCGCTACTCGGTCTCCCCGGACGGCAAGTCCCGGCTGCTGGTGACCAAG
>NZ_FUZD01000006.1:0-212661 GCF_900168135.1 Arthrobacter sp. 49Tsu3.1M3 | reverse complement strand
CCGTCATGCAGCAGCGGGATGTCCGGGCCGAACTCGTTGCGCACGGCCTCGAACACGGTCGGCAGGTGGCGGAGGTAGGCGCGGGTGTCCCAGTCCTCTTCCTGCGGGAACGCCCCGCGCCCGGCCGGTTCGTAGTCATAGCGTTCCCCGGAGGCCTGGGCCTGGGCCGCGACGCCGTAGACGGCCTTGATCCCGGGCACGGCGGTCTGGATCCGGATCGACTTGTAGCCGAGCTCGAGGTGTTCGCGGACCGAGTCGAAGAGCGAGGGCAGGTCCGCGCCGGAGGCGTGGCCGTAGGCGCGCAGCCCGTTCCGGGACGCCCCGCCCAGGAGCTGGTAGACCGGCATCCCGGCGAGCTTGCCCTTGATGTCCCACAGCGCCATGTCCACCGCGGCGATCGCGGCCATCGTGACCGGGCCGCGGCGCCAGTACGAGGACCGGTACAGGAACTGCCAGGTGTCCTCGATCCGGTGCGGGTCCTTGCCGATCAGCAGCTGCGCGACGTGCTCCTTCAAATACGCGGCCACCGCGAGCTCGCGCCCGTTCAGGGTCGCGTCCCCGATCCCGGTCACGCCGTCCTCGGTGGTGATCCGCAGGGTCACGAAGTTCCGGGAGGGGCTGGTGACGAACACTTCAGCGGCAATGATTTTCACAACAGGTCCTTATCTGCTCTAACGGGGGGGTGTCTTAGTGGCCCGGCGCCAGCGGCCCGGCCTCGGCCGAAACGACCGGCGCGGCGTCGGAGGTTCCGGCAGCGCTGCCGGTGCTTCCGCCGGACGAAGCTCCGGCGCCGGTGCGGCGGGCCTGGATCTCGGTGAGGATGCGGGCGTGCATGGCATCGGTGAGCGTGTACTTGGCCATCACGATCACGGCCAGGATGGTCATGACCGCGGGCAGGGCGCCGGCGGCGAGCTGGATGCCGAAGACGGCGTCGGGCGTCTGGACGGCGCCGGACTTGTAGCCGCCCAGGGCCAGGGCGTAGGCCGCGAGCGCGCCGCCGACTGCCTGGCCGGTCTTGCGGGTGAAGGAGAACAGCGCGTACGTGATGCCCTCGGTGCGGACGCCGGTCTTCCATTCGCCGTACTCGACTGTGTCGGCTTCGAGGGCCCACACCACGATGTTGACCGCGAGGACGCCTACGAGGCTGATGACCAGGCCGGTGAAACCGATCCAGACCTGGCTGGCCGGGGTGAAGAAGACGATGGCGCCGCCAATCACCGTGAACAGCGACGAGAAGATGTAGACGCGCTTCTTGCCAAGGCTTCGGACCAGCCTGGGCATGAAGGCCGCCAGCACGAAAGTGAGGACGAGCTGGGTGATGGACAGCACCGGGTACAGGTCCAGCCGTCCGAGGACGTCGCGGAGGTAGTAGAGCTGGACCGAGGTGAGGGCCAGGTAGCCGGTCAGGAAGAAGAAGGAGCTCAGGCACAGCATCAGCAGCGGCCGGTTGCCCCTGAGGGTGTCCATGCTCTGCTTGAACGTGACATTGGGGACGGCGCGGTAAACCCGCTCCTTGGCGGTCAGGACGGTGAAGAAGTACAGGGCCGCACCGATAACGACGAAGGTCAGGGTGATCGTGGTGAACGTTGCCTGCAGGTCGGCGCCGGGCTTGATCAGCGGGGCCACGAAGATGCCCAGGGCGGAGCCGACCAGCAGCGCGCCGATCATCCGGGCGGAGCCGAGCTTGGCGCGTTCCGCCGGGTCCTGGGTCATGGCGCCGGCGAGGGAGCCGTAGGGGATGTTGACCAGGCTGTAGGCCAGGCCCAGGGCGGCGTACGTGACGTAGGCGTAGAGCAGGGTGCCGGATTCGCCGAGCTCAGGGATGGAGAAGGTGGCCACGCTCAGCAGCAGTAACGGGATGGATCCGAACATGATGAACGGACGGAACTTGCCGAACCGCTTGCTGTAGGTCCGGTCCACCACGCGGCCGGCAAAGACGTCGGCGAAGGCGTCGAAGATCCGCACCACCAGCAGCAGGGTGCCGGCGGCCGCGGCGGAGATCCCGGCCACATCCGTGTAGTACACGAGCAGGAACATCGTAGCGGTGGTGAATGCCAGATTGTTTGCGGCGTCGCCGGCGCCATAGCCGACGATGCTGAGCTTGTTCAGCTTTTTCATGATGGGGCTCCTTTACCCGTTGCCGGACCTGGGTCCGGCGAAAAATGTGCGGTGAGGCCTACGCCCTGGAGGTGCTGTTCTTGGTGCCGGCCAGTGCCGTCCACCGTTGGCGCAGGGCATAGGCGGCGGGTTTGGGCCGCCTGTCCCGGGTGAAGACGCCCTTCTTGTTGCCGTCCACGCGCATGATGCCGTTGGAAGTCTGGAAGTCCGCGAAGTTCCAGACCTGTTCACCGACCATGGCGTCGACCCGGTCGAAGACCCGGTGGTACATGGCCAGGAACGCTGCCTGGTATTCCTCGCTCCAGGGCTGTTCATAGATGGAGTGGAAGCCGGGCATGGTGTCCGGTCCGTACTCGGTCATGATCATCGGCTTGCCGTACTTGGCTTCCCACTCGCGCAGCTCCTTCTCGAGGTGCTGCTCGGCGGTTTCGAGGTCGCCGTTATCGACGTACCAGCCGTAGTAGCGGTTGAGCATGATCACGTCGAACAGGTCCCCGAGCAGTTCCTTGTCCGGGGTGTCGAACAGGACGTTGACGTAGCCGACGGGCCGGGTGGGGTCCAGGCTGCGGGTCAGCTCCGCGAGGGGTGCGAAGTACTCGCGGGCGCCCTCCTCGGAACCGTTGGGTTCGTTGGCGATCGACCAGATCACGACGGAGGGGTGGTTCTTGTCGCGGGCGACGAGTTCGGTAATCGCCTGCCGGTGGTTGGCGGCGGTGTTGGCGTCCACTCCGCCCTCGACGTAGGTCTTTTTGGCGATGCCGCCGAAGACGGCGCCGAAGCCCAAGTGCAGCCCGACGGCGGCGGTTTCGTCGATCACGACGATCCCGTGCCGGTCCGCGAACTCCATGACTTCCTCGGCGTAGGGGTAGTGAGAGGTCCGGAACGAGTTGGCGCCCACCCAGTCCAGGAGCTGGAAGTCGTTGACCATCTGGGCGTTGCTGTGGCCCTTGCCGATGGCCACGTGGTCCTCGTGCATGCCGAAGCCGGTGAAGTAGAAGGGTTCGCCGTTGATGAGGAATTCCTTGCCGCTGACTTCCACCGTGCGGATGCCGACCGGCAGGGTGTAGCTGTCCAGCAGCCTGCCGCCGTCGCGGATCACCGCGGTGAGGTTGTACAGGTAGGCCGCGCCGGGCTTCCAGAGCACGACGTCGGCGACCGTCAGGGTGCCGCGGGCGCCGTCGGCGCGGCCGACCTCGACGCCGTCGGCGTCGCGGAGGGAAACGGTGACCGTTTCGCTGCCGGTCCCGCCGGCGGTGGCAATCGTGTAGTCGACGCTGCCGGTGGTTCCGTCGAAGCCGGTGACGACGGTGATGTCATCGACCGTGACGGTGGGGGTGCTGAACAGCCAGAGGCTGCGGTGCAGTCCGGCGTAGTTGTAGAAATCGTGGAGGTAGCTCTGCTGGCGGCGGCCGTCCCCGGTGACGGTGATGGTCCCGGGCGGGATGGTGGCCTGCGTGAGCTCGTTGTTGACCGAGACCGTCAGCCGGAAGGCCTGTCCGGGTGTCACGTGGTCCGTGATGTCCGCGCTGAACGGCATGTAGCCGCCGGTGTGCTGGGCCACCAGGGTGTCATCCACCCACACCATGCCTTCGTGGGTGGCCGAGTCGAGGCGGATGTGGATGCGCTCCCCTGCCCAGCCGCGCGGGACGCGGACGTCGCGCTGGTACCAGACGTAGCCCACGTGGTCCCGGACGGCCTTGTCGGGGAAGACGTCGTTGTAGCTGGCCGGGACACCCATTTCCAGGCCTGTGTCCAGGGGCGCCTTGAACCATTCGTCCCGGTGGCCGGAGCGGTCAAAGTCGACCTTGAAGCGGTACAGGCCGTCGAGATTGACGATCTCGCGGGTTTCGCTGGCCTGGGGCTTGAGCATTGGGAGGTCCTATCGCGTCTTTGCGGGCAGTGCCGGGGTGTATTTTTTGGGGTCCGGCGGCGGGGCCGGTTTGTGCTCTTGCTGTAATCCTAATCACTTGGCAATCAAATGGCAAGCGGTTGCCATACCTTTGTTGAAAGTTCATCGAAGCACTGCTGCCCGGCTCCCGATGATCCGGGAGCCGGGCAACAGCGCTTGCATGCGGGGCGTTACGGGGAGACAGCCTGCTCCCCGAATGTTCCGTGCAAGCTTTCAATGAGGTCCAGGACGGAACCGTCACCGGCCAGTGCCGGATCCACCAGGGCCAGCAGGGCACGGGTCCGCTCGGCGCCCGCGAGCCGGTTGGCTGTGGCTACCTCCTCGGCCAGCGGATCCTGGAGCGCGGCGGAGGCGGCGCTGTAGTCCATCCAGGCGGCAATCATGAGCGCTGCCGCCGCGCCGGGCCTGCCCGCGGCACGCTCGGCCTGCAGCACCGGAACGGCGCGCATCCGCAGCTTCGTGCTGCCGTCCATGGCGATCTGTGCGAGGTGGTGGGCAATCCGGGCGTTGCCGAATCGCTCCAGCAGGGCGGCGCGGTAGGCCGGAATCTGCAGCTCGGCGGCATGTCCCGCAGGCCCGGACAGATTTGCCTCCGCCTCGTCCCAAAAGCTTTCAATGGCCTGTAGGCACAGCGGGTCCGCCAGGGCCTGGGCCACGGTGGTGTGGCCGCGCAGTTGGCCGGCGTAGGCCAGCAGGGAGTGTGCGCCGTTCAGGAGCCAGAGTTTGCGGTTCTCGTAGGGCTCGATCTCGGCGACGAACACGGCTCCGGCGTCTTCCCAGCGCGGCCGCCCGGCGGGGAACTCCCCGCTGAGCACCCAGTTGGAGAAGGGCTCGGCCACCACGGGCGAATTGTCGCGGTAGCCGCACGCGGCCTGGACGGCGGCGATGTCCGCCTCCGTGGTGCGGGGAGTGATGCGGTCAACCGAGGTGCTGACGAAGCTGACGTTGGCGTCGATCCATCCGGCCAGGTCCGCGTCCCACGCCCCGGCCATGCCTGCGACGGCGTTGTGCGCGACGGTGCCGTTGTTGGAAAGGTTGTCGCAGCAGACGACGGCGAGCGGTCCCGACCCGGCAGCCCGGCGGGCGGCGAGGGCCAGCACCAGCCGGCCCAGCGGCGTCGCCGGGTTGGCGCTGCCGGACGCCAGCAGCGCAAGGTCGGCGGCGACGTCGGGCGCGGTGCGGTCAAGCTGCCCGTCGGCGCGGAGCCGGTAGGCCGCCTCGGTGATGGTCAGGGTGACCACCGCGGTGGCCGGCGCGGCAACCAGCTCCGCCAGGCGCTGGACATCCGCCCCGTCCACGGCTTCGACGATGCTGCTGACAACGGTGAAGGAGTCGCCGCCGTCGGCCCTGTTCACGATCGTGTAGAGCCCGTCCTGCTCGGCCAGCGCCAGGGCGGCGTCGGGGCGGCGTCCGGTAAAGGCCGCGATGCCCCAGTCCGCGGCGTCGGACGCCTGGTCGGTGTACCACCCCTGGTGCGAGCGGTGGAAGGCGCCCAGCCCCAGATGGACGATCCGCACGGGCGCCGTGGCACCGGGGCGCAGGCGGCGGCCCAGCTGGGGAAGGTCCACGGCGGCCTCGGCTCCGGGGTGCTGTTCGACGCTCACAGCTTGAACACCCGTCGGGGTGCGCCGTCCACGATGTCGATGATCAGTTCATGGGCGCGGTCCTCGCTGACGCGGTGCTCCGCGACCAGCCGGGCCAGGAAGGAGGCCTCGATCCGGCGGGAGGCATCGTGGCGCGCGGGGATGGAGCAGAAGGCGCGGGTGTCGTCGATGAAGCCGGACGAGCGGGAGAATCCTGCTGTTTCGGTCACGGCCGACCGGAAGCGCAGCATGGCGTCGGGTGCGTCCAGGAACCACCACGGGGCGCCGAGGTAGACCGACGGGTAAAACCCCGCCAGCGGCGCGAGTTCGCGGGAGAACACGGTCTCATCGAGGGTGAAGAGCACCAGGTGGAAGTCCTTGGCGGTGCCGAAGTCCTGCAGCAGCGGACGGATAGCCTCGGTGTAGTTGACGGCGAACGGGATGTCGTGGCCGGTGTCGGCGCCGAAGGCGTTGAACGTGGGTTCGTGGTGGTTTCGGTAGGACCCCGGGTGGATGGTCATGACCAGGCCGTCATCCACGGACATCCGTGCCATCTGGTACATCATGTGGGCTTCGAAGTCGTCGCGGTCGGCCGCCGTGGCCTGGCCTGAGCGGGCGCGGTCGAACAGCCTGGCCGCGTCGCCGGCGTCGAGCTTGAGCGTTGCCGGGGTCCGGACGCCGTGGTCGGCCGAGACGGCGCCGTGGTCCACGAAGTAGCGGCGCCGGTTTTCCAGGGCGGTGATGTAGCCGGCGTAGCCGGTGGCGCCGTCGCCCGCTGCCGCGATGAGCCGGTCGACGTTCGCCGACCAGGTGGGGTGCGCGATGTTGAGGTAGGCATCGGGGCGGAAGGTGGGCAGGACGCGCCCGTGGAACGTGGGGTCCCCGGCGATCGCCGCGTGGCTGGCGAGGCTGTCCAGGGGATCGTCCGTGGTGGCCAGCACCTCGATGTTGAAGTCCTTGAAGAGCTGGCGGGGACGGAAGCCGGGCTCCAGCAGCTTGGCGGAGATCGCGTGGTAGCTGGTGTCGGCGGTCTCGGCGCTGATCTCCTGGCGGAGGCCGAAGACGCTGCTGAACTGGGTGCGGAGCCAGTAGCCGGAGGCCGTGCCTTCGAAGAGCGGCCAGGCCTTGCAGAACTCGCGCCAGACCGTGCGGGAGTCCGGTTCCGCCGCGGCCGAGCCCCGGAGCCGGTCCAGCGGGACGCCGCTGGCGTGGATCAGCCGGGTGACGTAGTGGTCCGGGCTGACCAGCAGCGCTGCGGGGTCCGGGAAGGGGCTGTTGTGCTCGATGACTGCGGCGTCAACGTGCCCGTGCGGGGAAATGATGGGGAGGTCCTGGACGCGCTGGAGGAGGTCGCGCGCAATGCTGCGCGTTCCGGGATCCGCGGGCAGAAGCCGGTCTGGGTTGGCGGCAATCGACTGTGACATAGATCAATGGTCCGGCTTGCTTCCGGCGTTTGTCAACCGGTTGCCAAAAATTGCCATCAAGATGCGGATGGCCTCACAGGTGTGGCTAGCCCGCGGGCAGCAGCCGCCCGCTCGAGCCGCGCAGCACCAGCTCCGTCTCGACGCGCAGCGTGGCGGCAGTTTCCCCCGCGCCGTGCAGGAGATCTCTGTGCAGCAGATCCAAGAGCAGCGTCGCGGCGCCGGAGCCGCACTCCCCCAGCGGCGAGCGCACGGTGGTGAGCGGAGGCGTGGTGAAATCCGCGCCGAAGATGTCGTCGAAGCCCACGATGCTGATCTGGTCCGGGACCACCATGCCGGCGGCCTGGAGTTCCTGCATGAGCCCGATGGCCAGGAGGTCGTTGTAGGTCAGCACCGCCGTGGCGCCGCTTGCCCGGACGTCGCGCGCCACCTGGCGGCCGCCGTCGACCGTGGGTTTGGTGGATTCCAGCCGCACGGCTTCGAGCCGGGACCACTCGCAGGCCGCCTGCACGCCTTCCCAGCGGCGTGCGGACATCCAGGACTGCGGCGGCCCGGCAACGAAGGCAACCTTGTGGTGCCCGTTGGCGGCCAGGCTGCGGACTGCCTCGCTGATGCCCTTGTTGACGTCGGGAACCACGCACGGCACCCCGTCGACCTCGCGGTTGATGACCACCACCGGCTTGTCCCGGGCGATGGCGCGGATGTCGTCGTCGTCCATGCGGGGGCTGGCCAGGATCAGGCCGTCCACGGTGGCCATCATCCGGCGTGCTGCCGTCAGTTCGGTGACGCCGGACTCGGCCGACTCGGCCAGCACCAGGGTGTAGTCCCGTAGCGTGGCCGTCGTTTCCGCCCCGCGGATGATGTCGAAAAACGTGGGGTTGGTGATGTCCGCGACGATCAGGCCAAAGGTGTTGGTGCGGCCGGTGGGCAGCGCGCGGGCGAACGGATTGACCTGGTAGTGCAGCTCGGCGGCCGCGTCCTCGATGAGTTTCTGCGTCTTGGCGCTGACCCGGCCGGGCTTGCTCAGGGCCCGTGAGACGGTGGAAGGATTGACGCCGGCAACCTTGGCAATGTCGTAGATGGTGGCGTGGGACTTTCCGGACCGGGAATGCTTCTTGGCCGGGTCTGTTGTTGCGGCAGCGTCCGGCGTCTTGGGTTCAGTCACCGCCCCATCCTAACGAGGAATCAAGCCAACCAGCCCGCAGCAGGGGCCGTTTTGAACGCTCAAAACGGCCCCCGCTGCGGCGGGGCCGGGTGGGCTAGGAGCGCTCGGGGAACTTGCCCTCGTCCGCGATGCGCTTGTTCAGCTCGGCGAGGAACTCGTCCTCGTCGAAGTCCAGCGCCACCTCCGTGCCGGTCCAGCTCGATAGGTGGATGGCGTTGGCCAGCCGGACACCCTTGATGCCGTCCGACCCTGGGGCCAGCAGCGGCGTGCCGTCCAGGATGTTGGCGGCGAAGTTCGCCAGGACGCCGGAGTGCTGCGCGCCCCAGGCGGACTCGAACTCGATGACTTCCGTGGTGTAGTACTCGCCGGGATTCAGCTCGCCCATGAAGAGTTTGCGGACATCGTCCATGCCCATGCCGTCGCTGAGTTCACGCTCGGGCTTCTTCAGGCGGGTCACGGTCGCGGTCTTGCTGTTTTCCACCACGATCTTGCCCTGGTCGCCCAGGATCTCGAAGCGGTCGGTTCCCACGAGATCGTGGGTGGCGGTGACGAAGACGCCGGTGGCGCCGTTGCCGTAGTCCACCATGGCGGTGACCTCGTCCTCGACGGCGATGTCGCGGCGGAAACCGTAGGCAACCTTGGCGTAGACGGACTTCGGCGCGCCGCAGATCCACTGCCACAGGTCCAGCTGGTGCGGGGCCTGGTTGACCAGCACGCCGCCGCCCTCGCCGCCCCACGTGGCGCGCCATTCGCTGGAGTTGTAATAGCCCTGCGGGCGCCACCAGTTGGTGATGATCCAGTTGGTGCGGCGGATGCCGCCGATCTCGCCGCCGTCGACGATCTCTTTCAGCTTCTGGTACAGCGGGTTGTTGCGCTGGTTGAACATGATGGCGAAGGACAGCCCGGGCTTGCCGGCGGCAAATTCGTTGAGCTCCCTGACCTGCTTGGTGTACACGCCGGCCGGTTTCTCCACCAGGGCGTGGATGTTGCGCTTGAGGGTCTCGATCCCCATTTCCGGGTGCAGGAAGTGCGGCACGCACGTCACGACCGCATCGACGTCGCCGCTTTCCAGCATGGTGATGTAGTCGTCGTAGAAGGGCGCGTCGGGGTACCTGGCGGCCGCCAGTTCCTTCTTCGCGGGGTCGGTGTCGCAGATGGCGCCGATCACCATGTTCGGGACCAGCCCGTCGGTGATGAACTGGGCGTAGGCGCCGCCCTGCTGGCCCAGGCCGATGATGCCCAGGCGTACTTGCTTGCTCATGTGGGGATTCTCCGTAGTCAGTGGGGGTGGGTTAGAAAAGGTCGGCGTGGCCGAGCGCCACCAGGTTGTCGTAGGAGGTCTGCAGCGCGTCCCAGACGGTGCGCCCGTAGAGTTCGTCCTGCTCCACGAGGAGGTACCGGGCGCCGGCGGCCTGGGCGCCCGGAACAATGGATGCGAAGTCCAGGTTGCCTTCGCCCACTTCAGCGAACTGGACCACATTCTTGAACTCGGTCATGAACCCCATGATGTCCCCGGAATCCAGGAGCCCGAACGAGGACTCCGGCAATTCTCCGATCCGGTAGTCCTTCAGGTGGACCATCGCCGTGCGGCCGGCATACTTCTGCAGCGTCCGGACCGGGTCCAGGCCGCCGCGCTGCACCCAGTGCACATCGATTTCCATGCCCATGGCCGGGGAGTTCTCGGCAATGATGTCCAGCATGAATTTGCCGTCAAACTTCGCGAACTCGATGTGGTGGTTGTGGTAGTACAGGCTCAGGCCATGCTCCTGCAGGCGCTCCGCGTACTCGTTGGCCTCCTTGGCGAAATCTACGACTGCCGCGATCGACTTCATGGCCGGGAACGGCAGCATGCCGATCCGCAGGAGGCTGGAGTCCAGGCGCTTGGCGTCGGCCACGATCTTGTCGAAGTGCTCCGCCAGGGAATCTCCCGGACGGCCCTTGGGGGTCTCCATCGCGACGGACAGGGCCGCGATGTCCATGCCCAGTTCACTCCGGGCGCGGTCCAGCTCGGCGACGTTCTCCGGGGTCATCGGGATCTGGGAGATCTCGACGGCGTTGTATCCGATCGCGCTCACCTTGCGGAGCGTCTCGAACGCCCCCACTTCGGCGAAGCTGTCTTTCAGCATCATCGCTTGTACGCCAATCTTGGCCACTGTATTCCTCCGTGGTGTTACGGACCCGCACGGGCCCTCGTTGCCGGTTAGGTGCTGCCGCCAGGGCGCCGGCCGTTCGATCTGACGGCGCGGGTGGCCTCAGGCGAGGGCGCCCGCTTGTTCGTGCTGCATGCGCTGCGTTTCGAGCAGGCGGTGCCGGTCCGCGCGGCGCTGTTCCTGCCGGTCCGGGTCCGGGACCGGGGAGGCGAGCAGCAGCCGCTGGGTGTAGGGGTGGTCGGGGTCGGTGGTGACGACGCCGGCCGGGCCTTGTTCGACGATCTCCCCGTGGTACATCACGGCGACGCGGTGGCTGATGTGCCGGACGACGTCGAGGTCGTGGGAGACGAAGAGGTAGGACACCCCGGTGTCCTTCTGGATCTGCAGGAACAGGTCCAGCACCCGGGCCTGGGTGGAGAGGTCCAGGGCACTGACCGGCTCATCGCAGACGATCAGCTTGGGCGAGAGGGCCAGGGCGCGGGCGATCGCCACGCGCTGGCGCTGTCCGCCGCTGAATTCGCGCGGCAGCCGGTTGATGGCGTCGGCGGGCAGACCCACCTGGTCCAGCAGTTCCCTCACACGCTTTTTGGCCGCTGCGGCTTCCATGCCCTGCACGCCCAGTGGTTCGGCGAGGATGTCGCCGATCTCCAGGGCGGGGTTCAGCGAGGTGTAGGGATCCTGGAACACCACTTGAAGGTCACGGCTCAGGACCCGCCGGTCCTTGCGGGTGGCGCGGCTGATGTCCTTGCCGTCGAAGCTGATTGTCCCGCCGGTCACCGGGGCCAGCCCCAGGATGGCACGGCCCAGGGTGGTCTTGCCGGAACCGGACTCCCCCACCAGGCCGAGGGTTTCGCCGCGGCCGATGGTGATGTTGATGTCCGTCAGGGCGCGGAAGGGCTTGGCCCGGAACTTCTTGCTGGGGTACTCGACCACCAGCTGGTCGACCGCGACCAGCGGTGCGCTGTCGGTGGGGCTCATGCGACTGGCTCCTTCTGGCCGGCGGAAACGAGCAGGGACATGGGTTCCTTGCCTTCAAGCATCGACGCCAGAAGCGTCTGTGTGTAAGGGTCCTGCGGATTGCGCAGAATGTCGCGAACGGATCCTTCCTCCACGAGCCGGCCGTTCTGCATGACGGCCACGCGGTCGCAGAGATCCGCCACCACCCCGAAGTTATGGGTCACCAGAATGACGCCGATGTTCAGGCGCTGCTGGAGCTCGCGCAGCAGGTCCAGCACGTCCGCCTGCACCGTGACATCCAGGGCCGTGGTGGGCTCATCGGCGATCACCAGGTCCGGTTCGCAGCTGATGGCGCCGGCGATCAGGACCCGCTGGGCCATGCCGCCGGAGACTTCGTGCGGGTAGGCGTTGAAGGTCCGTTCCGGGTTGGCGATTCCGACGTCGGTGAGCAGCTTCAGTGCCCGCTTCCTGGCCTCGGGCTTGGAGATGCCGAGGACGCGGACCATGGGGGTGACCAGCTGGTAGCCGATGGTGAAGGCCGGGTCCAGATTGCTCATGGGCTCCTGCGGGATGTAGGAAATCCGCCTGCCGCGCAGCTTGGACAGGCGCTCCTGACTGACGCGCTCCTCGCCCGGGGCCACGGTGTACTTGCCGTCGAACTGGATGGAGCCGGCCACGATGCGGGCATTGTCCGGCAGCAGCCCCAGGATGGAGAAGGCGGTCTGGGACTTGCCCGAACCGGATTCGCCCACGATGCCCAGGATTTCGCCGCGGTCCACGTGGAAGGAGACGTCGTCGACGACCTTCTTGATGGAACCATCCGCCTGCGGATAGCCGACGCCGAGATTGGTCACCTTGACCAGGTGGTGTTCGGTTCCGGGGTCGACGGCGGCCACTGATTTCCGCGACGGGCGGGCGGGGAGGCGCGCCGGCGTCGAATTGTCCCGCATGGCCTTCTTCTTGGGGGGCTTGATCTTTTCGCCGTCTTCAAGGGCGTCGCGGATGGCGTTGCCCAGCAGGACCAGGGCTCCGATGGTCAGCGCCATGGCAAATGCGGGCCAGAACAGCAGCGTCGGGTTCAGGTAGACGTTCTTGAAGCCCTCCGAGAGCATCACGCCCCACGTGGCCTTGGCCGGATCCCCCAGTCCCAGGAACTCGAGCCCGGACTGGATAGCGATGGCAACACCGGCGATCGCCGCGGTCTGGATGATGATCGGGGCCCGCACCACGGAGAAAATGTGGCGGGTTACGATGCGGAGGTCCGAGAGGCCCGAGACCCGGGCGGCATCAACGTACAGCTCGTTGCGGACGGACTGAACGGCTGAACGCGTCAGGCGGAAGTAGGAGGGGCTGATCAGGACGCCGAACGCGATCATGGCGATCCAGACCGACGGGCCGAAGGCGGCCCGTATGGTCAGCAGCACAATCAGGCCGGGCAGGCTCATCAGGATGCTGACCACCCAGTTGGAAACGGCCTCGAACTTGCCGGCGTAGTACCCTGCGACCAGGCCGGCGGGCAGGCCTATCGCAATGGCGACGGCGGCGCACAGCAGCGCTGAGGTGAGGGTCAGCTGCGCGCCGAAGAGCAGTCTGCTCCAGACGTCGCGGCCGGAACTGTCCGTGCCCAGAATGTTGACCGCGTCCGGAGCTGCCAGCGTCTTGGAAATATTGGCGAAGTTCTCATCGAACGGCGCCAGGACGTCGGCGAAGACGGCCAAGATGCCCATGCCCAGAAGGATAACGATGGCGATGAGGCCGAGGGGATTCTTGAACAGGCGCTTGAGGACGGTTGACCGGACGACGGTGCCGGTCTGACCGGATTTTTCTGGAACAGCGCTGCCGGCGGCGGGCGTCAGGGCTGAGGTTTCGACGGACTCGGTCACGAGGCACGCACCTTCGGGTTAAGCCAGCCGTTGAGCAGGTCAACGATGAGGTTGACCACAATGACAACGGCGACGGTGTACATTACAACGCCCATGACAACTGGCTGGTCGCTCTGGCCGGTGGCGGCTACGGCGAGCGGCCCCATGCCGGGAAGGGCAAAGATCTGCTCGATGATGACCACTCCGCCGAGCATGCCAATCAGCTGGAGGCTGAGCACAGTCAGGCCGGCCGGAGCGGCGCTGCGCAGGACGTGCTTGAACAGGACCTCGCGTTCGCCGATGCCGCGGCTGCGCAGGGTCCGGACGTAGTCTCGTTCGAGTTGCTTAATAACGGCACTGCGGATCTGCTGCGCACCTCCGGTGACTCCGTTGATCAGCAGTGCTATTACCGGAAGGGTCAAGGAAAGCAGCCAGGCATCCGCTCCGACTCCGGGCGAAATGGTGCTGGTGGCGGGGAACAGGCCCATCTGGATGGCCAGGATGGTCACCAGGATGATGCCGATGACGAACCCGGGGATGGAATCGCCGATAATCGCCCCGATTTGGACCACGCGGTCCACCCAGCCGCGCTTGACCGCCGCGGCAACCCCGATGAGCGTCGCGACAATGGCGATGAGGATCATGGCCGAGAAGACCATGGTCATGGTGACGGGGATCCGGGTCGCGAGCGCATTGGCCACGGGCTCGGAGGTGAACCACGATGTGCCCAGGTCCCCGCCCAGGGCGCCCGTGAGCCAGCTGAAGTAGCGCGTGATGATGGGCTGGTCGAGCCCCAGCTCGGCTTCCTTGACGGCGAGCTGCTCCGGTGTTGCCTGGTCGCCCAGGATGTTCCGTGCGATGCTGCCGCTCGATACGTAAAGCAGGGAAAAGGTAAGGATCGATACGGCGAACAGGGTTACGAGTCCGCTGCCGAGGCGTTTGAGGATGAATGTGATCATTGCTGGGCTCCATTGACTGGCATGGTCTGACTGCCGGTTCCGGCAGCCCGCCGCTTATGGTGGCGGGCTGCCGGAACTGCGCCGGTTTTGTGGCTGCTACCCGCCGCTATGAGGCCGGCGAGTAGTTGTAGATCGACGGGACGGCCTGCTGGATCTGCGGGGTGACCTTGATCTTGGCGTTGTGGTAATACATCTGGTTCACACGGAACAGCGGCGCGAACCACGCCTGGTCCACCACGTACTTGTTGACTTCCTGGGCCAGTTTGGCAGCATCCTTGCCGCCGTTCTGGACGGCATCGATCTTGGCCTGCAGTTCAGGGGCGGTGTTCTTGAAGGGGTTGTACAGCGCCTTCGTCGAGACGATCTGGTTGATGGCCACCCACGGTTCTCCTTGGAAAAGCGAGAAGTACATGGTGGTGAACTTCTGCGCGGCGATATCGGTGGTGTACGTGTTGGTGATCGCTGCGCCCACTTCGAGGGTGACTCCCACGTCGGCCAGCTGCTGCTTGATTACTGCCAGCTGCGTTTCAAAGCCGGGGACGCTCGGGACCTGGAGAACCAGTCCGGTCTCGTAGCCTGCTTCTTTCAACAGGGCTTTGGCCTTCGCCGGATCGTACGGGTACTTGTTTTCGAGCCCTTCAACCCAGGCGCCACTTGCCTTGCCGAATGGCTGGGAGGTGGGGGTGCCCTGACCCAGCAGGACCTGGTCCAGGATGGTCTTGCGGTCAAAGGCGTAGTTGATGGCCTGGCGGACACGGATGTCCTTCAGGCCCGGGTTCTTGGTGCCGTCCCGGTCGAACAGGGTCAGGCCCTGCCAGTCCACTTCGTTCCCAGCCAGGATCATCTTTGCGCCTTCTGCCTGCTTGCCGGTCTTGGGATCCAGCAGCGTGGCATCGACCTGTCCCGAAACGAGGGCATTGGTTCTGGCGGTCAGGTCTACAAGGGTCTTGAAGGTAATCTTCTGGAACTTCTGAATGTCCTTGTTCCAATAATCCTTGCGGGCTGTGAACACCGACTGCGAGTCCTTGACCGTGGCAGCCTTGTCCATGACGTAGGGGCCGCTGCCCACGGGCTCGGTCTTGATGCCCTCAGTACCAAGCGCCTTGGGGCTGCCCATGAGGCCGGCGGCCTGGCTGAGGTAGAACTCCAGCGAGGGATCGGGCGTCGTCAGGTCGAGCTCGATGGTGTCAGCGTCCACCACCTTGACCTCCGAAACCGCTGTGAGCTGGGCCATCTGCGGGCCGTTGGCCTTCTTGAAGTGATCCAGGTTCGCCTTGGCCGCGGCGGCGTCGAACTTGGCACCATCACTGAAGGTCACGTCAGTGCGGAGATCAACGGTGAGCTTGGTGTTGGCCGCGTTGTTCTTCCACGCGGTGGCCAGCATGGGGCTGAGCTTGCCGTCCGGTTCCCGCAGCAGCAACGAATCGTATGCCGCCTGGTACGGCTGAAGGAAGTGACCTACGTGCGCCTGCGCCGGGTCCCATGAGCGGATTTCCTGGACGGCACCCAGCGTCAGGGTCGTGGCCGGGGCGCCGGCGGCCGCACCACCGGTGCCGGCTCCGCCGCCGCAGGCAGTGAGCGCGAGGGATGCGCTGAGGATGAGGGCAGCAGATGCTGCCTTGGGACCGAACTTCATTGTTGGCTCCTTTGGATCATTTGACGAGATCCGTTGCACGGACCATGGCGGCGGCAATGTGGCCTGAGCCACATTGCCGCTTGTGAGATCAGCGTACGTTGGGTTGCCAGATCTGGCAACCGGTTGTCATCACTTCTTGGATTATTGCGGCACGGAGTGTCGCCGGGCAATTGGACGGAGCACGACGGTGCGCCTGGAGAGCTCACGCAGTGCCAGGCACGACGTTCGCAGCGGAAAAGAAAGCGCAACGGAAGTCCGCGCGCCTGAGCCGGCGCAAGGCCTCGCCCGGGCGCGGAGGCGGCTGCGGTCAGGACACTTTTTCCTCAGAGCCGGGGTAGGACTGCCGGTAGAGTTCCTTCACGATCCGCAGCGATTTCGCCCCTTCGGCGGCGTCAATCCAGAACGGGCCCGGCTGCGCCAGTCCGGCATAGAAATCTGCGATCAGCAGGGCATGCGAAACGCCCCAGTAGGAACGGCCGCCCGAGCCGGTGACGCGTTCCCGCACCGCCTCGCTGCGCCCGTCGTCGTAAGTGACTGTCAGGTCCCCGCGCAGGTTCAATGTTGCCCTCTCGGTGCTGATGTCCAGCGTGACGGGCGCGTTGACGGTGTTGGCCAGGGTGGCGTAGAAGACCGAGCGCGCCCCGCTGCTGTGCAGCGCGGCGAACTCCGCCGTGTCCTCCACCTCGATGGTTTCTGCCAGTGCATGGGTCGAGGCGCTCCCGGCGAGCGCGACGACGTCGCCCACCAGCCATTGCAGCAGGTCAACGGTGTGGATGGCCTGGTTCATCATCAGCCCGCCTCCGCCCTCGGCCCAGCTTCCGCGCCAGGGCCGGCTAAGGTAGTAGTCGGCGTCCCGGTGCCACATGACCGTGGCCGAGGCCCCCAGCACCTGGCCCAGCTCGCCGGAATCCAGCAGCCGGCGCATTTCCTGCACCGGGGCATTGTAGCGGTTCTGGAAACACAGGGCAATTTTCGCCGTGCTGTCGGCAGCCGCGGCCAGCAGCCTTTCGCCTTCGGCCAGGGTGTGCGCCAAGGGCTTTTCCAGTACCACGTGGACCCCGCGGCGCAGGCATTCGATCGCGATCGCCGCGTGTTCGTGATGCGGGGTGGTGATGTGCACGACGTCGGGGGCTGCCACGTCGAGCATCTCGCGGTAGTCCTCGAAGCCGGGGACGCCATGGGCCTCCTGCGCCGCCACGCGGCGCGCCGGATCCGCGTCACAGACAGCCACCAATTCGGCGTCGTCCATCCCTGCAAGTGCTTCAAAATGAACGACCGACACGTCGCCGCAGCCGATGATTGCCGCCTTTGGCATCCGGAGCTCCCTACTTCCTAGGTGGTGTTACGTTCCTGCCAAATGAGGCCGGCTAGACGAGTTCGATCTGGTTCTTCGCGGCCAGCGCGGCGAAGGCACGGGCCGCAGTGCCGAAGGCCGCCGGGCCCGAGAAGCCGCCGAGTTCGTGGGCGCTGGCCAGGTGGGGTTCGAGCGAGGCGAAGCCGGCGTAGCCGTCCGCCTTGAGGGCGGCAATGGTGGCGTCGAGCTCGCCGTCGCCCTCGCCGGAGGGGACCACTTCCCCGGTGGTGGCCAGCGCGTCCTTGACCTGGAAGTACTCGAGGTAGGGGCGCAGCATCGCGTAGCCCTCGGTGTAGGGCTTGACGCCCACCTGGACGAAGTTGGCGTTGTCCCACGCGATGCGGAGCGCGGGCGAGTTCACGGTTTCCATGATGTCCAGCACGCGCTGCGGGGTATCGCCATAGATGCCTTTTTCGTTCTCGTGCAGGAGCACGACGCCGGATTCCGCGGCGAGCGCCGCAAGGGCGCCCATGCGGACTAGGACGTCCTCGCGGATGTCTTCCGCGCTGCGACCTTCGGCCCGGAAGAAGGAGAAAATGCGGACGTATTGTGTATCCAGCCCCCGGGCCACTGAGATGATCTGCCGGAGCCTCTCCACCTCGTGCTCCACCGGCAGGCTCACGTCCACCTTCCCGATGGGGCTGGCCACGGCCGAGACCTTGAGGCCCTTTTCATCCAGGATCTCCTTGAGCCTGGCAATCTGCTCGGGCTCCAGCTCGGAGACGTTGGTGCCCCAGGCACTGCGAACCTCGATGTGGCTCGCGCCCAGCGCCAGGAGCACGGCGGCCTGAACTGCGGGGTCCGGATCTATTTCGTCGCCGAAGCCAGACAGCGACCAGACTGCGGGTGGTGTTTTGCTCACGCGGATCTCCTGGGTTTCGCGGCCGCCGCGGGCAGCTTCCGGCTCCGGCGCGGTGACGCAGTTCACAAACGGTGTGGGCCCCAGTCTAGCCATCGCCATGCCTGAATGACAACCGGTTGCCGACTTCTAGCAATCTGTGGCATTCTTTGCTGACCGGCCCCGTGGCGGCAATCACAGCCCGGCCACCAGCCCCGGCCGCCACGGCCCGGACACCACGTTCAGAGAGGAGCGCCGTGGCGACGACGCAACCAGCAGCCGTGGACCGCCCGGCCACCATCCATGACATCGCCGCGCTTTGCGGCGTGGCGGCCTCCACGGTTTCCCGTGCCCTCTCCACGCCGGATCGGGTCAACATCAGGACGCGGCAGCGGATCGAGGCGGCCGCGGCCCGGCTGCACTACACGCCCAACAGCCAGGCGAAGGCGCTGAGTTCCGGACGCACGGGCGCGGTGGGAGTCCTGGTTCCGGATATCACCAACCCGTTCTACTTCGACCTCATCCGGGGAACCCAGCTCCAGCTCAAGGCGGCCGGGTACACCCAGCTGCTGGTGGACACGGAAGAATCCGACGAGGTGGAGGCCAGCACCGTGGAGCAGCTGCGCAAGAGCGCCGACGGCATCATCGTTGCCGCATCCCGGCTCAGCGACGAGGCTCTGCTGAACGCGGCGGCGAAGATGCCCCTGGTCGCGATCAACCGCGACGTGGCCGGCGTTCCCGCGGTCCTGATCGACACCCCGTCCGGCACCAGCCAGGCGCTGGACCACCTGATCTCGCTGGGACACACCCGGGTGGCCTATGTGGCCGGCCCGACGACGTCGCAGTCCAGCGAACGGAGGTGGACCGCGTTGTCCCTCGCAGCCGAGGAACGCGGCGTGGAGGTGCGCCGGCTCGGTCCGTTCGCCCCCAAGACCCAGTCCGGCGCGGCAGCGGCGGACGCCGTCGTCCACAGCGGGGTCACGGCCTGCCTCGCGTTCAACGACCTCATCGCCATCGGCATGCTCCAGCGCCTGCGCGAACGCGGCATCCGCGTCCCGCAGGACATGAGCATTGTGGGCTGTGACGACATTTTTGGCGCCGACTTCTGCAATCCGCCGCTGTCCACCATGGCCTCCCCGATCGAGCAGGCCGGCCGCGTGGCGGTGTCCATGCTGCTGGCCCAGCTGAACCCGTTCGCCGGCGGCGGCACCCGTAGCCGGTCCGTGATGCCCACCCACCTCACGGTCCGCGGCTCCACCGGTCCGGTGCGGCAGCCGGGCTAGGCCGGATCGCGGCGGGCCATGCGATTCGTTGGCCGTGCGCCGTGGCAGGTTCGTCGGCGCAGCGTGGCGGTTTTCGCCGCGGGTCCGGACACAGGCGCCGAAATCGGACCTGCGCACCCAGGATCCGCGTAGCGGCACCCCGAAATCGTAGCGGTGGTCCGAAGCCGTAGCCGCAACAGTTGAGCGTTGTTGACACCGCTGACTAGGCTGTGAGGCATGCGTGAACTCCAGGCGAAGATCATCGAGGAAATGGGCGTGCAGCCCCGGATCGACCCTGCCGGGGAGGTGCGCAAACGCGTGACGTTCCTGAAGGAATACTTGGCGGCCACCCACACCAAGGGCTTTGTCCTGGGCATCTCGGGCGGCCTGGACTCCTCCCTGGCCGGGCGGCTGGCCCAGCTGGCGGTCGAGGAACTCGGGGCCGAGGGCACTGAGGCGAACTTCGTGGCCGTGCGGCTGCCCTACGGTGTCCAGCATGACGAGGACGACGCCCAGGCGGCCTTGGACTTCGTGCGCGCCAAGACCGAATGGACGTTCAACATCTCGGCCGCAGTAGATGGCTTCGAGGACGAGTTCGAGAAGACCGTGGGTACGGAGATCTCCGATTTCCACAAGGGCAACACCAAGGCCCGGACCCGGATGATTGCCCAGTACGCCCTGGCCGGCGAGCACAACTACCTGGTGATCGGCACGGATCACGGCGCCGAGTCCGTCACGGGATTCTTCACCAAGTTCGGCGACGGCGGCGCGGACATCCTGCCGCTGTTCGGCCTCAACAAGCGCCAGAACCGCGCCCTGCTGGCGGAGCTCGGCGCACCGGCCCGGATCTGGGAGAAGGTTCCGACGGCGGATCTGCTGGACGGCAAGCCGGGCCGCACCGACGAGGACGAACTCGGCCTTGGCTACGACCTGATCGATGATTACCTCGAGGGCCGTGACATCCCCGAGGCCGCCGCCGAACGGCTCGAGGCGATGTACCTGCGGACCCGCCACAAGCGCACGGTCCCGGTGACGATTTTCGACACCTGGTGGAAATAGCCTGAGCCGAGAGCCCCAGGACGGGGCTGCCGGCCGAAACGGGGCGGTTCCAATTAGGGGATCAGCACGAGTTTGCCCCGGACATGGCCTGCGCGGCTGATGCCCAGTGCCCGGGCCGCGTCGGTGAGGGGAATCCGCTCCTGGATGCTGAAGCGGAGCTTTCCCTCGGCCGACAGCCGGGCCGCGTCCGCTACCCGTCCGTCCAGCAGCCTGACCGGTGCAATTCCGGCAGCGTTGGCTTCCTTTCCAGGCACCGTGGTCACCGCGGCGCCGTGGCCGCCGAGCAAATGGACCGTCGCCGTCGTCGTCTCCGCCCCGCCTAAGGTGTCCACGACGGCGGTGATGGTGCCCAGTGCGCGGACGCGTTCCACGAGCCCTCCGCCGTAGGCCACAGGCTCGGCCCCGAGGCCACGCAAATAGTCGTGGTTCTGCCCTGATGCAGTGCCGATGACCTGGGCGCCGAGGTGCCGCGCGATCTGGACTGCCGCCGAGCCGACCCCGCCCGCTGCGCCGTGGATGAGGATCGTGTCCCCGACGCCGATGCCAAGCTGAACCAGCGCCGAATACGCTGTGCCGCCAGCTATCGCGACGCACGCCGCCTGCTCAAAATCGATGCCCGCGGGCTTCGGCGTCAGCTGGTTGGCCGGAAAATTGGCCACGGCACGGTAGCCTCCGGAAATGCCATTCCAGATGACCTCGTCGCCCACCTTATAGCCGGTCACGCCGGGGCCAACGGCGGTCACGATCCCTGCCGCCTCACACCCGGGAACTGCCGGGAAGTCCAGCGCAAGGTACGGCTCCAGGTAGCCGGCCACGACTTTCCAGTCCACCGGATTGACGCCGACGGCGCGGATTCCCACCTGGACCTCGCTCTCCGCCGGAGCGGGCGGTTCCTCCTCGCCAACGGTGACGACGTCCGGGCTGCCATAGTGATCGAAAGAGATCTTGATGTCTGTCATACGGCTTTGCTCTTTCGGCTCGACGCGATGCGGCCTGTGCTGCCAGCTTCTGGTACAAGCGGCGGCTGCGCAAGAGTCGCCCGGCACGATGAACTGTCCGAGGTGGCCTGAGCCGAACCGGGGCCTTTGACGAGGGTCAGGCGCCTGGCGGGTGGGTCAGCAGCGTGGAGATCCGGTGCGCTTCCTCCATGAGCAGCCGCCCCAGCTGCGCACGCCGGTCCTCCCGGAAGCGCGGTTCGATGCCGGTCAGGGACAGCGCCCAGGCGGGGCGCCCCCGCTGGTCGAAGACCGCCGCGCCCATCCCCCAGCTGCCTTCCAGGACCAGCCCCGGATTGACCGAATAGCCGGCCTGCCGCGTCGCTTCGAGGTTCGCTCTGACCAGTGCTGCGGTGTGCGCGGCCGCAAAGCTGCCGGCGTGGGCTGGCCAGTTGGCAAGCAGCTCTTCCTGTTCTTGTGCCGGCAGGAAGGCCATGATGGCGGTGCCGGCGGAGGCGACGCCCAGCGGGAACCGCACCCCCTCGTGCAGCACGAAGGATCGGACCGGGAAGCTGCCTTCCTCCCGGAGCAGGCACACGGTCTCGTTGCCGCGGCGGATGGAGAAGAACGCGCTTTCGCCGGTCTCTTCGGCGAGGCGGCGCAGGCTCGGCCGCGCGAGGTCCTCCAGGGGGAAGCGCGCCGAGGCCACAGACCCCAGCAGCAGGATCTCGGGGCCCAGGACCCAGTTGCCGCTGCCCGGATCCTGGTCCAGCAGCCCCTCGGCCGCGAGCGAGCTCAGCAGCCGGTGAGCGGTGGGGCGGGTCAGGCCCGATTCGCGCACGAGCTCCACCAGTGGACAGCCCTCCGGCTTCCGGCCAACCAGGCGGAGCAGGCTGGCTGCCCGGCTGACCACCTGGGCGCCCTGGACGGGGATTGTATTCATTGCTTGCCTCACGTCGGCCCGGAACTGGATGATGCTTTCACCCACGCTGCTTTTACCCAATTTTCCCATCAGGTATCCACATAATGGATAGTCTCAAGGGTAGCGCCCACACTGTAAACTCCGCCAATTTGCGGGGAAACTTCACGTTGACAGTGGTCCGCGAGACACCATAGGCTTCTTCTTCAGGCATGGAGTCCACAAAGTGGATTGCCGGAGTGGATAGCAAGACCAGCTCAATGAGGAGATGCAATGTCAAAGGTGAAATCCGGGGCAGCGGCCGCTTTGCAGGACGTCCTGCGCGACGGCATGACGCTCGCCGTCGGCGGTTTCGGGCTCAGCGGGATCCCCGCTGACCTGATCGAGGCGGTGCGGGACTCCGGGGTGAAGGACCTGACGGTCGTCTCCAACAACATGGGCGTGGACGGCAAGGGCCTCGGGGTCCTGATCGAAGGAGGCCAGGTCCGCAAGGTCATCGCGTCCTACGTCGGGGAAAACAAGCTCTTCGCCGAGCAGTACCTCGCCGGCCAGCTGGAGGTGGAGTTCACCCCGCAGGGCACCCTTGCCGAGCGGCTGCGCGCCGGCGGCGCCGGCATCCCGGCGTTCTACACGAAGACCGGCGTGGGTACCCTCGTCGCCGAAGGCAAGCCGCTGGCGGAGTTCGACGGCGAGACCTATGTCCAGGAACGCGCCATCAAGGCCGACGTCGCCCTGGTCCACGCCCACACGGCCGACACCGACGGCAACCTGATCTACCGGTACACCGCGCAGAACTTCAATCCGGTAGTGGCTACCGCCGGAGCCGTGACGGTCGCCGAGGCCGAAGTGATCGTCGAGCCCGGCCAGCTGGACCCGAACCGCATCATCACCCCCGGCGTGTTCGTCCAGCGCCTGGTCCAGGCCAGCGGCCGCGTCAAGGACGTCGAACAGCGCACCGTCCGCCCGCGGCTCGCAGCGGAAGCCGAGGCGGCGCACGCCGCCCCCGCCGTCACCGTCTAATCCGGCCCGAGCGCCACCCGCCCCGGGCGCGCCGGCATTGGCGCCCACCCTTTGCACTCTGACTTTCCAAGGAGAACCCCCATGGCCTGGACCCGAGATGAAATGGCCGCAATCGCGGCCGAAGAACTGAACGACGGCGACTACGTCAACCTTGGCATCGGCATCCCCACGCTGGTGGCCAACAACCTGCCCGGCGGCGTCCGAGTTGTCCTGCAGAGCGAGAACGGCCTGCTCGGCATGGGCCCGTTCCCCTTCGAGGGCGAGGAAGACGCGGACCTGATCAACGCCGGCAAGCAGACCGTCACGGTCCTGCCCGGCGGCAGCATCTTCGACTCCGCGACGTCCTTCGGCATGATCCGCGGCGGGCACGTGAAGGTCGCGATCCTGGGCGCCATGCAGGTCTCCGGCAACGGCGACCTCGCCAACTGGACCATCCCCGGCAAGATGGTCAAGGGCATGGGCGGCGCGATGGACCTCGTGGCCGGCACCCCGCGCGTCGTGGTCCTCACCGAGCACAACGCCAAGGACGGCACCGCCAAGATCGTCAAGGAATGCACGTTGCCGCTCACCGGGCTCAGCTGCGTCGACCGCATCATCAGCGACCTCGCGGTCTTCGACCTTGTGAAGAATGAACAAGAAGCAGGCGGCGGGCGGAAGCTCACGCTCACGCGCCTCGCGCCCGGCATCACCGTGGAGGAAATCCGCGAAAAAACCGAAGCCGACTTCGATGTCGCGCTCGAATTTGAAGGAGCGACGGCATGAGCCTCAAAGACCAGTTCGGCAAGGACGTCCTGCTCACCGGCTGGGGCCACAGCCGGTTCGGCAAGCTCACCGATCAGACCCTCGAGTCCCTGATCGTGCAGGTCGCCATCGAGGCGATCGGCAACGCCGGGATCGAGCCCGGCCAGATCGATGAGATCTACCTCGGCCAGTTCAACTCCGGCATGATGCCGCTGGCCTTCCCGTCCTCCCTCGCACTGCAGGTCTCGGATCAGCTGGCCAACGTACCCTCCACCAGGGTGGAGAACGCCTGTGCCTCCGGCTCGGCCGCGTTCCAGCAGGGCACCAAGTCGCTGCTTGCCGGCACCGCGAAGACAGTCCTGGTGATCGGCGCCGAAAAGATGACGCAGGCCGGGGCGGACGTCGTGGGCGCGGCCCTGCTCGGCGCGGACTACGACATGGCCGGCAAGGCCTCCACCACCGGGTTCACCGGGCTCTTCGCGGAGGTCGCGAAGCACTACGGGAAGCGCTACGGCGACGGCAACGGAAAGCTCGGCGACGTCCTGGGCACCATCGCGGCGAAGAACCACCGCAACGGCGTCGACAACCCCTACGCCCAGCTCCGCAAGGACCTCGGCGAGGAGTTCTGCCGCACCGTCTCGGACAGGAACCCGATGGTTGCGGATCCGCTGCGCCGCACCGACTGCTCCCCCGTGTCCGACGGCGCCGCCGCCGTCGTCCTCTCCGTCGCCCCGACCGGCGGCGCCACCGCGCCGGTGCGGCTCGCCGGCTTCGGCCAGGCGAACGACTTCTTCCCCGCCGAGCGCCGGGACCCCACCGAATTCGCCGCCACACGCGCCTCCTGGCAGCGGGCCCTGGGGATGGCCGGCGTCGGGCTGGAGGAGCTCGACTTCGCGGAAGTCCACGACTGCTTCACCATCGCCGAACTGCTCATGTATGAGGCCATGGGGCTGACCGAACGCGGCCAGGGCGCCCGGGCGCTCGAGGAAGGCTGGGTCTTCAAGGACGGCAAGCTGCCGGTCAACGTCTCGGGCGGGCTCAAGGCCAAGGGCCACCCCGTCGGCGCCACCGGCGTCTCCCAGCACGTCATCGCCGCCATGCAGCTCACCGGCACGGCCGGCGACATGCAGCTGGCCAACCCGCGCCGGGCCGCGGTGCAGAACATGGGCGGCGTGGGCATCGCCAACTACGTCAGCGTGCTCGAAGCCCTCTAAATCAACGCGGGGTCAGATACGGCTCAGCCCGCCGGGCTTAAGGGCCCGGATCTGACCCCGCGTTGCTTTGTCCTCGCCTACGTGGCCGGCATGCCACGGGACTAAACTCGTTCCCAGCCCATCCACCACAATGCGAGGAGCACCCATGCGCGCCACCATCATCCACGGCCCCGGCGACATCCGAGTCGAAGACCGCGACTACCCCACCCTCCAGCTGCCCACCGACGTTATCGTGAAGGTCACCGCCTCCTGCGTCTGCGGCTCGGACCTCTGGCCGTACCGCGGGGTCAAGCCCACCCACAAGCCGTCCGCGATCGGACACGAGTTCATCGGGACGGTCGAAAGCATCGGCGACGACATCAAAGACCTCGCCGTGGGCGACTTGGTGATCGCGCCGTTCGTGGTCAGCTGCGGCGCGTGCCCGCAGTGCCTCGACGGCGTCACGGTCGCCTGCGACCACCTCGCCGGCTGGGGCGGCAAGGATGACACCGGCCACGGGATCGACGGCGGCCAGGGCCAGGCCGTCCGCGTACCGCTCGCCGAGTCCACACTGGTCAAGGTCCCGGGCGTCACCGACCCGGACGACGCCCTCCGCGCCAGCTTGCTCACCCTCTCCGACGTCATGGCCACCGGCCACCACGCAGCCCTCGCGGCCAAGGCCGGTCCCGGCCGGACGGTCGTGGTGGTCGGCGACGGCGCCGTCGGGCTTTGCGGCGTCCTGGCCGCCAAGCGCCTCGGCGCGGAGCGGATCATCGCGATGTCGCGGCACGCCGACCGCCAGGCGATCGCCCGCGAATTCGGGGCCACGGACATCGTCGCCGAACGCGGGGACGAGGGCGTCGCCAAGGTCCGCGAACTGCTCGGCGGCGTGCTGGCCGACTCCGTGCTGGAGTGCGTGGGGACCAAGGAATCCATGGAGCAGGCCCTGCACAGCGTCCGCCCGGGCGGCGCCCTCGGCTTTGTCGGCGTCCCCACCGGCGGCGCCGAAGCTCCGCTGCGCTTCCTGTTCGACACCAACATCTCGATCGGCGGCGGCATGGCCCCGGCCCGGACGTACATCCCGGAACTGCTGGCGGACGTGCTGAACGGCACCATCAATCCGGGCCGCGTGTTCGACTCGGTCATGCCGCTGGAGGAGGCCCCCGAGGCCTACCGCGCCATGGACGAACGGCGCGCCATCAAGGTCCTCCTGACCCCGTAGCCGGGATTTCGACGGCGGCCGCGCTTGCACCCGCGCGGCCGCCCGCGGCGGCCCCGGCTGTACTGCTAACTCCCGCCCTTGCAAGGGCAAGGACGAGGGTCTAGCGTGAAGCGCATCAGCATCCGCCGCCGTCAAGGGAGACGTCATGGCCAGGTTCGTGCAGATCATCGAATTTCAGACCTCCCGCATTGAGGAGATCGAGCAACTCGGCCGGCCCTCCAGGACGGAGGGAACCACTGCCCCGACCTTCCGCCGCATCATGGCCACCGCAGACCGCGACCGCCCCGGAACCTACCTCACGATCGTGGAGTTCGACTCCTACGAGTCGGCCATGGAGAACTCCAACCGGCCTGAGACCTCCGAATTCGCCGCGCAGATGGCCGCCCTGTGCGACGGCCCTCCGGTCTTCCGCAACCTGGATCTTATGTGGGAAGACACCGGCGAGGCCGACGCCGGCCAGTAGGCCGGGAGGCTCGCTTGGCAGAGGTGCCGCAGCGCCGCCGGGCTCAGGGCCGGCGGCCGCCCGCGGCTTGAATACGTGGCGTGAACACGTGGCTTGAAGACGCGGACAGGACGTGGGAGCAGGGAAATGGGTTCTGCAGATGGCAGGGCGCCGGAAGGTCTCGTCATGGATCTCAGCGGACTGGGTTCCGCTCCCCTGCCGCTCGTGGGCGGAAAGGCCCTGAACCTCGGCAAGCTCACGGCCGCCGGGTTCCGCGTCCCCCGCGGATTCTGCCTCACCACGGTTGCCTACCGCAAGGCGGCCCCGGCCGAACTGGACGCGCTGGCGGCCCGGCTGGACGCCGCGCAACCCTCGCCGAACGACGGCGAACCAGACGACGACGAACCAGACGACGGCGAAGCAGACGACGGCAAAACAGGCGACGGCGACTCCCGCCTCGGCCGGCCAGGCCGCCCCGGGTTGGCCCGGCCCGGACCGGACCTGGGCGAACTGGCCCGGCAGGCGCGGGAAATGATCGTGACCGCGCCGATTCCCGCCGACGTCGATGCCGCCCTCCGCGGCGCGTATGCCGCGCTCGGCAGCCGGGCCACAGTAGCGGTCAGATCCTCCGCCACCGCCGAGGACCTGCCGTTCGCCAGCTTCGCCGGCCAGCAGGATTCCTTCCTGAACATCTCCGGAGCCGACGCCGTGGTCGAGTCGGTCCGGCGCTGCTGGGCCTCACTCTGGACCGAACGGGCCGTGGCCTACCGCGCCGCCAACGGGATCAGCCACCGTGAGGTGGGGCTCGCCGTCGTCGTCCAGGATCTCATCGCCGCCACCAGCGCCGGCGTGCTCTTCACCGCCAATCCCGTGACGGGCACCCGGACCGAAACGGTCATCGATGCGAGCGCCGGGCCCGGCCAGGCGGTGGTCTCCGGCAGCGTCAACCCGGACCATTTCGTCGTGGATACGGCCACGGGACAAATCCTCCTCCGTTCACCGAAGGGGACGGCAGGCCGGCAGCGGCCGAGCCTGGACGACGCCCGGATCCGCGAGCTCACGGCCCTCGGCGATACCGTCCAGGGGCTGTTCGGTGCACCCCAGGATGTGGAATGGGTGATCGACGCCGCCGGCAAGATCTGGGTGACCCAGTCGCGGCCCATCACCACGTTGTATCCGCTGCCGGAGCCTGAGGCCGCCGAACCCCAGGGTGCGGAGGCAGGGGCCGACGCCGACCCCCGCGTGTACCTGTGCGGCACCCTGCTCCAGGGGCTGACCAGGCCGCTGACACCCATGGGGCTCTCCGTGCTGGGCTCAATGCGGAACCGCAACGGGCCGTGGCGGTACGTCAACCCGGGATTGCGGATGTATGTGGACGTGACGGCCATGGTGCGCAACAGGTACGGCCGCCGCTACCTGCTGCGGATGCTGCCGCTGGCGGACGGCAGGTCCGGCGCGGTTTTTCCGGCACTCCTGGATGACCCGCGGTTCGGCGTGCGCAAACGGCCGTCCCGGCGGGCAGGACGCGGCGCGGCGGGCAGGCGGGCCCCCCGGCAGCCGGGGACGGGCAGCGGCGCGGCGGGCAATAGCGCAGGGCGCGATCCCGGAACCCTGGCCGGCCTGGGCCTGACGGTCCGGCTGCTTCCGTCCCTGGTGCGGGCCGTGGTGCGGCCGTCCGCCGAACTGCGCCGCGCCTTCGATTACGGAACTCGACTTCAATCCGAGCTTGTCCTGCCGGAACCGGCCACCACTTTTGGCCGGCTCGATCACGCCCAGCGCATCCTGGAGAACACCGTGGACGGGCTGATCCTGGCGACGCTGCCCGGACCGTCCGTTGGGTACCTCATGCTGGCCGGGGCGCGCAGGCTGCTGCGCGGCATCGCGGCACCGCGGGAACTCGAGGCCGTGTTGCGGGGGCTGCCCAACAATGTCACTACCGAGATGGACCTCGAGCTCTGGCAACTGGCCGTCACCATCGGCGCGAATGCCGCATCCCGGGAGGTGTTCCTGGCCCACGGGCCAAGGGAACTGGCCGCCCTGTACAAGGCCGGCTCGCTGCCCGCAGTGGCACAGACCGGCCTGCACGGGTTCCTGGACCGCTACGGCCACCGCGCCGTGGCGGAAATCGACCTTGGCATGCCGCGGTGGTCGGAGAAGCCGGACCATATCCTCGGCATGATCTCGAACTACCTTCATGTGGTGGACCCCGAGCAGGCCCCCGACCGGCAGTTCGCCCGCGCCGAGGAACATGCCGAGGCCAGGATCCGCAGCCTGGTGGAACGGACCAGGGTCCGGAGCCGGATCCGTGCCCGGCTGGTGGAATTCTGCCTGCGCCGGACCCGCCAGCTGTCCGGGCTGCGCGAACTGCCCAAGTTCTGCATCATCCTCGCCCTCGCGGAGATGCGCCGCCAGCTCAACGCGATCGGCATCGAGCTGGCCCGGTCCGATGCGATCGCCGCCGCGGACGACGTGTATTTCCTGGAATTCGACGAGGTCCGTGTCGGTTTGCGGGGCGCCGACCTCAAGGGCATCGTCGCGGGCCGCCACCGGATCTACGACGTCGAACTGCGCCGGCGCCGGATTCCCCGGCTCCTGCTCTCCGACGGCACGGACGTCGAGGCGGCCGTGATGGCCAAGTCCCCCGTTTCCGGCGCCCTCGCCGGGACACCGGCGTCGGCAGGTACTGCCACCGGAACGGTCCGGGTCATCCTGGATCCGGTGGGCGCGCACCTCGAGCCCGGGGAAATCCTCGTTGCACCCTCCACCGACCCCGGCTGGACGCCGCTGTTCATGACGGCCGGCGCCCTGGTGATGGAAATGGGCGGGGTGATCTCGCACGGCGCCGTGGTGGCCCGCGAATACGGCATCCCGGCGGTGGTGGGCGTGCCGGATGCGACCACCCGTTTGCGGACCGGGGAGACCGTGACCGTGGACGGGTCGGCCGGAACGGTACGGCAGGTCGACGCTCCGCTCTCGCCCGCGACGGCCGCCGGCAGCCTGGCTGGCTGAGCTGAACCTCCGGACCGGCCGGCGCCGGACCGTTGAATTGCAGCGACCTCCGCCACGCCGCCGGCAGGGGGCTATGTTAGATAGATGGTGTCTGCCGGGAGTAACGCACAGGGCGGCCAGGTTCCCGAGGGCTTTGGTTCGGGGCTGGTGGACGATGCCGCCCGCCGGGACGCCGCGTTGCCCGACTTCGACTGGGCCGCCCTTCCGGCAGGCGTGATGCGCGGTGAGTTCGAGGCACCGAGCGGGACCCTGGCGACGATCGCTGCCGGAGTTCCCGGGAAGCCGCGCGTCGTGCTCGTCCCGGGCGCGACCGGCTCCAAGGAAGACTTCATCCTCATGCTGCCCGAACTCGCCGCGGCCGGCTACTTCGTCCTCAGCTGTGACATTGCCGGGCAGTATGAATCCGCCCAGGCCGGGCCCGAAAACCTCGTTCCGCCCCGGCACTGCTACGACTACGAGCTGTTCCGCGACGATCTCCTGGCCATGCTGGACACCGATGAAGGCGCGGTGCACGTCGTGGGATATTCCTTCGCGGCGGTCGTTGCCCAACTGGCGTTCGTCCAGCGGCCAGAAAAGTTCCGCAGCCTGACCCTCATCAGCTGCCCGCCGGAGCCGGGGCAGAGCCTCCGCTATGTGCGCCTGGCTGGCTGGATCAGCTGTTGGGTCACCTCCAGGGTCGGTACCGCATTAATGATTTGGGGTATCCGCAGCAATATTGCCCGGGTGGCGCCGCAGCGGCTGCGGTTCGTCAGGAGCCGGTTCGCGTTTACTCGCCGCACCTCGGTGGTCGACATCATCGGCCTTATGAAGCGCACCCCGGATCTGCGCCGGGTGCTGGCGGCCGCGACGCTGCCAAAGCTTGTCGCAGTCGGTGAACACGACCTCTGGCCGCTGGCGTTGCACCGGAGCTTCGCGCAGTCGATCGGTGCGCGGATTTCGGTCTACCGCGCGGGCCACAGCCCGTCCGAGACCTCGCCGTACCAGATCAGCCGGGACCTGATTGCGCTCTTCGACGCCACCGTCTCGGCCTGACGAAAGCGGCCGTCCGGGACGAAGACCCCCGTCAGACCCTTGCACCGCGGCCCGTCGCACCGTACGTTGGGGACAGCGGACGAATGTCTCCGCAGCCGTTGGCCTTATGGCCGCCGGAGATCAGCAGCATTTCAGAAGGATAAAGGCATGGCTACAGGCACAGTTAAATGGTTCAACGCCGAAAAGGGTTTTGGCTTCATTGCCCCGGATGACGGGTCGGCCGACGTTTTCGCCCACTACTCGGCAATCGCTACCAGCGGCTACCGCTCGCTGGACGAGAACCAGAAGGTTGAATTCGACGTCACGCAGGGCCCGAAGGGCCCGCAGGCTGAGAACATCCGCCCGCTCTAAGTACTCCGGAAAAAGCCCCGGCCGCCTGGCCGGGACACTTTCCCCGAAGACCACAACGCCCCTCCGGAGGATTCCTCCGGAGGGGCGTTTGTGCGCCGTGCCCCTGCTGCCGTGCGGGGTGTCAGCCGACGTGGACCCACGGACGCCGGGTGACGTCCGGCTCGGCCTCCCGCAGCACTTCGCGCGTCACCGGGGCGATCTCGCCTTCGCCGAAAGCCAGGAACCGCAGGAGGTTGGTGAACGGATTTCCCTCCGTCCAGCGGAAGTAGATGTGCGGCATCAGCCCGGTGACGTCGCGGATGTGCAGCAGCACGGAGGCGATCGTGTTCGGAACAACCGGCCCGTGGACCTCCAGGATCTGGTACCCGTGCCGGGTGACCCCGCGGACCTCGAGCGCGGTCTCGAAGTCGGAGGAGTCGTCCACCACGACTTCGAGGAACAGCGCCTGGGAATCCAGCGGGAGGTGGCTGACCTCGATCGCGGACGTGAGCTTGTCCAGGTACGCCTGGGCACTTAGCCTCAGCGGCTCGTGGGCAATGATCGCGATCGGGCCGGATTCGTTGGCGGCCAGGAATTCCAGCGCCGGGGTGTCCATCCGCACATGCGTGGCATGGAGCTCGAAGGAGCGCCGGATGCGCGAGAGCAGGGAGATCACGATGTTCCCGATGATAAAGAACGCGGCGATCCGGATGCCTTCGGGCCGCTCGAAGATGTTGGCCACCGTGGTGTAGATGAACACGACGGCGATGATGCCGAAGCCGATGCTGCGCTTGCGCTGCCGGTGGCTACGCGCGGACAGCGTCACGGCAATCGCCGCCGACGTCATCAAAACCAGGACGCCGGTGGCGTAAGCGCCGCCCTGGGCATCGACGTCGGCGTCGAACAGCCAGGTGATCAGGAACCCCACCAGGGTGAACACCAGGACCAGCGGCCTGACCGCACGGGCCCATTCCGGAGCCATGCCGTACCGGGGCAGATAGCGCGGCACGAGGTTCAGCAGCCCGGCCATGGCGGAGGCGCCCGCAAACCACAGGATGCCGATGGTGCTCAGGTCATAGACGGTGCCGAATCCGTTTCCCAGGTATTCGTGCGCGAGGTAAGCCAAGGCGCGCCCGTTCGCCTGCCCGCCGGGCTGGAACTCCTGCGCCGGGATCAGGACCACCGTGGTGAAGCTCGTGGTGACGAGGAACGCGCTCATGATCAGGGCCGCCGTCGTCAGCAGCCGGCGGGCACCCTTGATCCGGCCCTGGGGGTTCTCCTCGGTGTCATTGGCGTGGCCGCGGATCTGCGGCATCACGGCGACGCCGGTCTCGAAGCCGGACAGGCCCAGGGCCAGCTTGGGGAACACGAGCAGCGCGATGCCCACCACCATCAGTGGGCTCCCGTGCTGGGTGGTCAGGGCCAGCCACCAGTTGTCGACCGCCACCGGGTGCTGCAGGACCTCGAAGATCGTGGTGATGACCACGACGACGTTCAACCCGAGGTAAATGCCCACCAGGACGACGGCGACGCCGATCGCCTCCTTGAAGCCGCGCAGGAACACGGCGGCGAGCAGGGCCAGCAGGAACAGCGTGACCGCGACGTTCTGGCCCTGCATCCAGGCGGGGGCGAACGGGTTCTCGATCGCGTGCGCTGTTGCGTCCGCGGCGGAAAGCGTCATGGTGATCATGAAATCGGTAGCCGCGAACCCCAGCAGCACCAGGACGAGCAGTTTTCCGCCCCAGCGCGGCAGCAGCCGTTCCAGCATGGCGATGGAACCTTCGCCGCGCGGGCTTTCGCCGGCCACACGGCGGTACACCGGCAGCGCACCCAGCAAGGTCACTGCAACCAGGACCAGGGTGGCCAGCGGCGAAATCACGCCGGCCGCGAGCGCGGCGATGGCGGGCTGGTACCCCAGGGTGGAGAAGTAGTCCACGCCCGTCAGGCACATGACCTGCCACCACGAGTGCTTTTTCAGGTGGCTGTCGCTCACGGCCCCTGGCCCCTGATGGATTCCCTTGGCGTCCTGCAGGCCGAACAGCAGCCAGTTCCTGAAGTGTTCCCCGGCGCCGGGCCGCGGCGCCGAAGGGTCTGCCGGGGGCCGGCTGAGGGTGGTCATGATGTCCTTTCCACGCGGCACACCGCGCCGCTTCCGTCCGCGACAGTACCAGCCCCCGCAGCCGCTGCGACCGTCCGGCGAACAATCCTGACAGTTCCTTAACGCGGCCCTCTATCCCGGTGTTTCTGGTGCCGGTCCGGGTTCCTGCCGCGTCGCCGGCATCGCCTCCAGGTGACAGAATGACGGCATGGCACGTGGAACGCTGCGGATCTTCCTGGGGGCCGCGCCCGGAGTGGGCAAGACCTACGAAATGTTGGAGGAAGCCCACCGCCTCGGCGGGCGCGGCGACGACGTTGCCGTGGCGCTGGCGACGGACCACGGCCGCGCCGGAACACGGGCACTGCTGCAGGGCCTCGAGGTCATCCCGCCCCGCCGCGCGAGGTACGGGGGTTCCACGCACGAGGAAATGGATCTGGACGCGGTCCTGACCCGGGCCCCCGGGACTGCGGTGGTGGACGAATACGCCCACTCCAACGTCCCGGGTGGCCGGAACCCGAAGCGCTGGCAGGATGTCGACGAACTCCTCAGCGCCGGGATCAATGTCCTGTCCACGGTCAACATCCAGGACCTGGCGTCCCTCGGCGACGTCGTCAGCGCCGTCACCGGGGTCCGGCCCGCGGAGACAGTGCCGGACGACGTCGTGCGCCGCGCCGACCAGATCGATCTGGTCGACATCCCGCCTGATCTGTTGCGCCAGCGGTTGAGCGAGGGCAAGATTTATGCCGCGGACAGGATCGATGCGGCCCTGTCCAGCTATTTCCGGCTCGGCAACCTGAGCGCGCTGCGCGAGCTCACTCTGCTATGGCTGGCTGACCGGGTTGACGAAGGGCTGGCGAAATACCGGGCCGAAAACGGAATCCTGGACAGCTGGCCTGCCCGCGAGCGCATCGTCGTGGGTCTGACCGGGGGTCCGGAGGGCGAAGCGCTCATCCGGCGTGGGGCACGCATCCTGACCCGTGTCAGCGGCGGAGATCTCCTGGCAGTCCACGTCCGCGCAGCCAAGCGGGTCGCCTCGGAATCGCCGCAGGCGCTCGAACAGCAGCGGCGGCTGGCCCAGGACCTCGGCGGCAGCTACCACATCGTGGCCGGAGAAGACCCGGCGGCCGCCCTGCTGGACTTTGCCCGCAGCGTCAACGCCACCCAAATCGTTGTCGGCATCTCGCGGCACAAAAACCTCGCTGGCCTGCCGGGCCGTGTCCTGGGCGGCGGGGTCGGCACCCGCGTAGTCCGGGGTTCCGGGGACATCGATGTCCACATGGTCTCGCACCCGCTCGGCGCCCAGGGCACGGGTTGGCCGCGCCCCGGCGATCTTGGCCGGGCCCGAATCGCTGTAGGCCTGCTCTTGGCGGTGCTCCTGCCCGCGCTGCTGCAACTGCTGCTGGTCTTCGTGAATCCTGACCACAGCGTCGCCACCGCTATGCTCGTCCAGCTGAGCGGCTCCGTTGCGGTCGCCCTGGTGGGCGGCCTGTGGCCCGCGGTCCTGGCGGCCCTGTGGAGCAGCCTGCTGGTGAACTACTTCTCCACGCCCCCGACCGGCAACCTGATCATCAGCGATCCGCAGAACTTTCTGGCGCTCTTCGTCTTCCTGGGGGTGTCGTCGGCGGTGGCAATGGTGGTGGATCTGTCTGCCCGTCGTTCGAAGGAGGCCGCCGGGGCCAGGGCCGAGGCCACCACCCTCAGTGATCTCACCCGCGGGGCAGCCGGCTCCGAGGACACTGTTCAATCGCTGCTCGAGCAGGCCAGGACCGTCTTCCAAGTCCGCGGGACGGCCCTCCTCAGCCGGGGGAACAAGGGCGACGGAGCCTGGCGGCTCCTCGCGTCCGCCGGCGAGGTCCCGGATCCGGCACCGCGGCCGGCCCCGGACGGGCACGACCCGGAGGGGCACGACCGGGCCACCGGCGAAAGTGCTGACCGCGAAAACATCGAGGAGATCGACTCCTCGACCAGGCTGGTCCTCTACGGACGGATCCTGCCGGCCAGTGACCGGCGCCTCCTCGCGGCGTTCGGTATGCACTTGGCCGCCCAGCTGGAACGACAGCAGCTCGTGGCCAGCCGGCGGGAAATGATGCGCCTGGCCGAGAGCAACACCATGCGCACCTCCATCCTCCGCGCGGTATCGCACGATCTGCGGACGCCGCTGGCCGGGATCAAGCTCGCCGTCGGCGGCCTCCGGCAGACCGGCGTCCCGTATACCCCGCAGGAAGAACAGGAACTGCTGGCCACGATCGAGGAATGCTCTGACCGGCTCGATGTGCTGGTCGGCAACCTGCTGGACATGTCCCGTCTCACGTCCGATTCGGTTCGCCCACACCTGCATCCCCTCCGCTGGTATGAGGTCATCCCCGGCGCACTGCACGGCATCCCGCCGGACCGGGTGCGCGTGGAGCTCCCGGCCAACATGCCCGAGGTCGATGCCGATCAGGGCATGCTGGAGCGCGTCGTCGCGAACATTGTCGAGAACGCGGTCAAGTACGCTCCGGATTCAGACATTGTGGTGGCGGGGGCCGCCGGCGGGCTCAGTCCTGCCGCCCTCGCTGGCCGGCCCGCGGGCGAGCTGCGCATCATCGACCACGGCCGCGGCATCCCCGCGGAACGGGTCCTGGACATGTTCCGCCCGTTCCAGCGCCTCGACGACTCCGCCCAGGCCGCCGGCGTCGGGCTGGGATTGGCCGTGGCAAAGGGATTCACTGAGGCGATGGCCGGCCGGCTCTCGGCAGAGCCGACGCCGGGCGGCGGCCTGACCATGGTGATCACCCTCCCGCTCTCCACCGGGGAGCCATTCGACGCCTCACCCGGCGGCGCCCCGTTCGCGCCCCAATCGGCGCTGGCCGGCCGCCGCACCCTGCCCGCGCCGGCGCCGTCAGCGGCGCCGTCAGCGTCGTCGGTTTCCCCGCAGGACACCGTATGACGGCCGTCCTCGTCGTCGACGACGACCCGCACCTGTTGCGGGCCCTGAGGATCACCCTGCAGGCCCACGGCTACACGGTCACCACCGCCGTGGACGGGACCTCGGCGCTGCTGGCAGCCACCCAGAACCCGCTCTCACTCATCATCCTGGACCTCGGCCTGCCTGACATTGACGGGACCCGCGTCCTCAAGGAGCTGCGCGGGTTCAGCAGCGCGCCGGTCCTGGTGCTCTCCGCAAGGCACGGCTCCGAAGACAAAGTCGAGGCTCTCGACGCCGGCGCGGATGACTACATCACCAAACCGTTCGGCCTCGATGAGCTCCTGGCCCGGCTCCGGGCGCTGCTGCGCCGCAGCGTCGAACCGGAGCACGAAGCGGTGGTCAGGACAGATGCCTTCACCGTGGACCTGGCCAAGCACCGGGTGACCAGGGACGGCGCGGACGTCCGGCTGACCCCCACGGAATGGAAGATTCTGGAGGTTCTGGTCCGCAATCCGGAAAAGCTCATCACCCAGCAGCAGCTGCTCTCCAGGGTCTGGGGTCCGGCCTACGCCAAGGAGACCAACTACCTCCGGGTTTACATGGCGCAGCTGCGGCGCAAGCTGGAGCCGGATACCGCCAGCCCGCGCCACCTGCTCACCGAGGCCGGCATCGGCTACAGGTTCATGCCGTGATGGTTTTTCGATGCCGCCGCCGGCAATGGATACTGGGGCAATGACTAATCGCAGCCCGCTCAACAGGGACGATGCCGATCCGTCGCCACTGCCCGAGATCCCGGCGCAGCTGCGGGCCGTCCTGAACGGAATCCCGGCACTCGTGGGCTATTGGGACACGGGACTGCGCAACCGCCTGGCCAACGACGCCTACTGCGAGTGGTTCGGATTCGCGCCCCGGCAGCTCCACGGCATGCATGTCCGGGACGTGCTCGGCGAGACCGTCCTGGAGGCCAACCTGCCGCACATCGAGGCGGCACTCGCCGGGGAGCGGCAGCAGTTCGACCGGACCCTGGTGGATGCCGCGGGCCAGTCCCGCTTCACCGAGGTGACCTACACCCCCGACACCCAGGGCGGCGCGGTGCAGGGCTTCTTCGTCCTGGTCACGGACATCACCGAGCGTGTGCTGGCCGACCGGCGCCGGCAACGGGACATGGACCGGTACCGTGCCCTGGCGCGGAGCGTCCCCGGCGTCTTCGTCCTCCTCTTCGACGCCGAGCTGCGCTACCTGATCGCCGAAGGCCAGGAACTGGAGACCTTCGGCTACCGCAGGGAAGAGCTCGAGGGCCAGCGCATCCAGGACGTGCTTAAGGGCAACCTGGCCAGCGAGCTCGAGCCGCGCTACCTCGCGGCCCTCGCCGGCCGCGAGGTGTCCTGGAACCGGCAGATCGGCCACCGCACCTACCGGCTGAACGCCGGGCCCGTCTACTCCGACGACGAGGCCGCTGCCGGCATGGTGGTGGCGGTTGATATCACCGAGCGCCTGCAGCAACAAAAAGTTTGGGAGGCTTTGCACGAGATAGCCACCGAAGTTGCCCGCAACGCGGCCCCCGCAGCCATCTCCGAGCGGGTCGCCGCGATTGTCCGCGACCTGTTCAACGTCGATTCCGCCGCCGTCGTCCGTTTCACGGGCGCGTCCTCGGCGGAAATCGTCGCCATGGCGCCGATGCTCCCGCCGACGCTGAGCCGGCGGCAGATCTTCGCCCCGACGGACGAGTCGGCCACTGTACGGGTGGCCGTGACCGGCAAGCCGGCCCTGGTTCGCTACCGGGCGGAAGGTGGACAGGCAGCGGAGCAGATGCGCGCCGGCGGCTTCCAGTCCGCGGCGGCGGCACCGATCCGGGTCGGAGGCAGCCTGTGGGGCGCCGTGAGCCTGACGTCGAAGTCGCGCACCGGGGTCACGGAGGCGATGATGGAGCGGCTGGCCCAGTTCGCGGAGCTTGTCGAGATCGCCATCGGCAACACGGAGGCCCGGACCGACCTCGAACAGCAGGCCACAACCGATGCGCTCAGTGGCTTGCCCAACCGGCGGGCCCTGGAACGGCACCTCGCCGAGCACGTTGCGCAGGCCCGCAGCCGCGGGACACGCCTGAGTGCCGTCGTCCTGGATATCGACCACTTCAAGAGGGTCAACGACACCCACGGCCACCTGACGGGCGACGTGGTCCTGGCGGAGGTCGCGGCCAGGCTCCGGACGCTCGCCCGCGCCCAGGAGATCGTGGCCCGATTCGGCGGCGAGGAGTTCGTGTGGCTGCTCCCGGAGACGGACGGCGCCGAGGCCCTGCGCGCCGCCGAACGCGCCCGCAAGGCCATCGCGTCCGAACCGTTCGGGGAAGTAGGTTTCCTGACAATCTCCGCCGGAGTCTGCGAGCAAAGCGACGCCGCGGCCGGCTCGCTCCTGGACTGCGCGGACCGGGCCCTGTACGAGGCCAAGAACGGCGGCCGCAACCGCACGTCCCGCTACGGCCACGCCAGCCCGGCGGTTCAGTCTGCCCCCGCCGGTCAGGCACAAAACGGGCAGGCACGGAACAGGCAGGCACCGAACGGCACTGACACACTCGGAGCCTAGATCTCCGCGGGGAGCCTAGACGAAAGCGGACTTTCCCGTCACGGCCCGCGCCACGATCAGTGAATTGATTTCGTAGCTGCCCTCATAGGTGTAGAGAATCTCGGCGTCGCCGAAGAGCTTGCCCATTTCATAGTCGCTGCTGATGCCGTTGCCGCCCATGAGGGACCGGCCCATCGCCACCGAGGCACGCGCCAGCCGCGTGGTGGTCGCTTTGGCCATGGCGGCCTGGACCATCTCGAGCTTGCCCTCTTCCTGGATGCGCGCCAACTGGGCCATCAGCGCCAGAGAGGCGGTCGCGTTGCCCAGGATCTCGGCGAGCTGCTGCTGGATGAGCTGAAAGCGGGCCAGTTCCTTGCCGAACTGGCGGCGCCGCAGCGAATAGGCGCGCGCGACGTCGAACGCGGCCAGCTGGATGCCGGCACCCTGCCAGCCCACCCAGGCCCGCGAATCGCGCAGGAGCTCGTTGGCCTTGGAGAAGCTGGTGGCGCCGGGCAGCAGGTTGGCCGCCGGGATCCGGACCTCGTCGAGGACGATGTCCGCGTTCTGCATGATGCGCAGGCCGATCTTGTTGGCGATCTTCGTAGCGGTGTAGCCGGGCCGGTCCGTCTCCACGATGAAGCCCTTGATGTGCTGGTCAGCGACGTCCCGGGCCCAAACGAGGGCGAAGTCCGCGATGGTGCCGGCGCCGATCCAACGCTTGGCACCGTTGAGGACCCACTCGTCGCCGTCCAGCCGCGCGGTGGTTTCCAGGCCGCCGGCGATGTCCGAGCCGTGCTCCGGCTCCGTCAGGGCGAACGCCCCGAGCTGGGTGAACGCGGTGAGGCCGGGAAGCCAGCGCGCCTTTTGTTCCGCCGAGCCCAGCTCGTCGATCATGCCGACGATCAGCTCATTGTGGATCCCGACGAGCGCCGAGAGGGACACGTCGGCGCGCGCCACCTCGACGTACATGAGCCCCTTGAAGAGCTTGGACGTACCGTCCGTCTGCAGCCCGCCCAAACCGTATTTGCCGAGTTCAGCGAGCAGCCCGAAGGGAAACTCCTCGCGGTTCCAGTAGTCGATTGATGCGGCCCGGATCCGGGACTGCAGGAATTCGCGGACCTCCTGGTACCGGAGCTGTTCGTCCGGCGGCAGCAGGTCCACGATGTACATGAGGTCGGCGTCGGGAAACGGCGGCTCCGCCACGGCAACGGGTGCGGCGACCGCTGTGTTGGATCCCGCTGTGTTTGATTCCGCAGTACTTGATTCGGCTGTGTTGTCCGCTCTCGCGACCGGTCCGCTGGCACGTCCTTGTGGCTGCACGGGCACGTATCCCTTCGTCATGCAACGCCTGCAGAGCAGCGCCGCCCTTCCAAACCCTTGGATGTCCTAGTATATTGCACAGTGACGGGGATCACTAGGCGGGCAGTGTGCCGGGCCGGTGGATCCCAGGCAACGACGCCGTGCCACCGACCGCCCGGAACGGCAGCGCCAGAGGACTTCGAAAGGTGCACCATGACCGTGACTGAGGAATTCCGGGCCGCGCGGGACCGGCTGCTGGCCCTGCGCGGGGACTACGACGGCGCCCGCAACGAATTCCAGTGGCCCCGCTTTGAGGAGTTCAACTTCGCACTGGACTGGTTCGACCAGCTCGCTGCGGATCCGGCGAAGGCGGACAGGCCTGCGCTGGTGATCGTCGAACAGGACGGGTCCGCGACCCGGCGCAGTTTCGCTGACCTCTCCCGGCGTTCGTCCCAGGTGGCCAACTGGCTGCGCGGGGCAGGTGTGCGGCGCGGGGACCGGATGGTCATCATGCTGGGCAACCAGGTGGAACTCTGGGAACTCATGCTGGCCGGCATCAAGCTGGGGATCGTCATGATTCCCACCACCACGCTGATGGGACCGGCCGACCTCCAGGACCGGGTGGAGCGCGGCGGTGCGGCCTGGGCCGCCGTCGGCAGTGCCAACATCGCGAAGTTCGCCGACGTCGCCGGTGACTACACGCTGATTGAAGTCGGCGCCAGCGCCGGGGACTCCGCCGCTGCCCAGGACAATGCCCAGGTCAATGCACTGCAGTACTACGGCGCGGATGCTGCCGCGGCCGGTGCGGATTTCACCCCGGACGCCCCCACCCTGGCCGACGAGACGCTCCTGCTGTACTTCACCTCGGGCACCACGTCCAAGGCCAAACTCGTCGAACACACGCACACCTCCTACCCGGTGGGACACCTGTCCACGATGTTCTGGATCGGGATGGAACCGGGCGACGTGCACCTCAACGTGGCCTCGCCGGGCTGGGCCAAGCATGCCTGGTCCAATGTGTTCACCCCCTGGATCGCCGAGGCGTGCGTGTTCATCTACAACTACGAACGCTTCGACGCCAGGGCGCTCATGGAGCAGATGGACCGCGAATCCGTGACCAGCTTCTGCGCCCCGCCCACGGTCTGGCGGATGCTGATCCAGGCCGATCTCACGCTGCTCAAGAATCCCCCCACCAAGGTGGTGTCCGCCGGCGAACCGCTCAACGCCGAGGTGATCGACCAGGTCCACCGCGCATGGGGGCAAACCATCCGGGACGGCTTCGGCCAGACCGAATCCACCGTGCAGATCGCGAACACGCGGGGCCAGCCAATCAAGATCGGCGCCATGGGCAAGCCGCTGCCCGGCTACGACGTCGTGCTGGTGGACCCCGCCACGGGTGAGGAGGCCGACGACGGCGAGCTCTGCCTGCGCCTCGACCCCCGCCCCGTGGGGCTCATGAAGGCGTACTACGGCGACCCGGACAAGACGGCGGAGGCTTTCCGTGACGGCTACTACCACACGGGCGACATGGCGAGCCGGGACGAGCGCGGCATCATCACGTATGTGGGCCGCGGCGACGACGTCTTCAAGTCCTCCGACTACCGGCTGTCCCCGTTCGAACTGGAGAGCGTGCTGATTGAGCACCCGGCGGTGGCGGAGGCCGCCGTCGTCCCCTCCCCTGACCCGCTCAAGCTGTCAGTGCCCAAGGCGTTCGTGGTCCTGGCGGCCGGCCACCAGCCGGGCCCCGAGCTGGCCGAAGACATCCTGCGGTACTGCCGGGAGCACCTGGCGCCGTTCAAAAGGATCCGCCGGCTGGAGTTTGCCGAGCTCCCCAAGACGATCTCCGGCAAGATCCGGCGCGTGGAGCTGCGGCACAGCGAGGAAATGCGCCACGGCGGCGGGCCCGTCCCGGAAGGCCTCGGCGTCGAGTACTCCGACTCCGATTTCCCCGGGCTCAAGGGGCAGGGCTGAACATGGGAACACCGCTGCCGCGAGATCCGATTGCCGACGCCCGGCTGAACTGGGAGCGCCACGGCTGGTCCGACGTCGCCGCCCCGATGGCCGCCATCACCGCGATCATGCGGACCCAGCAGATCCTGCTCGGCCGGATCGAGGCGGTGCTCAAGCCGTTCGGGCTCACCTTTGCCCGGTACGAGCTGCTCGCGTTGCTCAGCTTCGCCCGCAGCGGGGCGCTGCCCATGAACAAGGCGAGCGCGCTGCTGCAGGTCCATCCCACCTCAGTGACCAACGCTGTGGACCGGCTCCAGGAGGCCGGGCTGGTGATCCGCTCGCCGCACCCCACGGACGGCCGCACCACCCTGATCGAGCTCACCCCGGAAGGCCGCACCCTGGCCAAACGGGCGACGGCGGTGCTGAACTCCGAGGTCTTTGGCCAGTCCGGCTTCGCGGACCAGGACGTGGACCAGCTGATCCGGATCCTGGGCACATTCCGCCGGAACGCCGGTGATTTCAGCGGCTGAGGCCCGGGCCACGGGTGAAGCCCGGTGGCCGCGGCTAAGATCATGGAGTGAAAAAGCAATCCTGCGGTGTCTGCGGTTCGAGCGTGTACTTTGAAAATTCGGTCTGCCTGCACTGCGGAACTAACTTGGCATACCTGCGGGACGCCCGCGCCATAGTCGCAGCAGGCAGTCAGGGACAGTACACCGATGAGTCGGGAGCCATCTGGCACCGGTGCGCCAATTCTTTGCTTTCCGGTTGCACTTGGCTTGCCCCGGAGGGCGGCGGTCAATGCTTCAGCTGTGAACTCACGCGGACTCGACCAAACGACAGCGACGCCAAGGGCCTATCGCAGTTCGTTGCGGCTGAGCGGGCCAAGCGTCATCTCATCGCGGAGCTCGATGGGCTGGGCCTGCCGATCATCACGCGCGCAGAAGACCCTGACGGGGGACTTGCTTTCGACCTGTTGTCCAGTGTCAAGGAAAATGTGGTGATCGGTCATGCTGACGGTGTGATCACCATCAATCTGGCCGAAAGCGACGATGCCTATCGAGAACGAATGCGTACCCAACTCGATGAACCCTACCGGACGATGCTCGGGCATTTCCGGCATGAAGTGGGGCACTATTTTGAAACGGTGCTGGTATTCAGCGATGACGGACGGACTCGCGAGGCGCGCCATCTCTTTGGCGACGACACCAAGGACTACCAGGCAGAGATAGACCGCCACTACAGCGAAGGCGCCCCGGCGGACTGGAACGAACGGTTCATCTCAAAGTACGCAACCATGCACCCGTACGAGGACTTTGCGGAGTCGTTCGCCCATTACCTTCACATCTGCGACACCCTCGAGACCGCCCGGGAATTCGGACTCATCCCCAGCACTCCCCGGGGGACCTCTTTCCAGGAACGTGTGGAAACCGAATGGCTGCCGCTCTCCCTTGCCCTGAACCAGGTCAACCGCAGCATGGGGAAAGACGATCTTTACCCCTTCGTCCTTTCCGGCGCAGTTATCGACAAGCTTGAGTTCGTCCACGGGCTGCGCACCTCCGCGTCGGCCGCCGGATAGGGAATGCCCCGCCCGCTGACAACGAGGGCGTCCCGGCAGGCAGCAGGAGGCCGGGCAGGAGCTATTCAGTGCAGGATTGGACCGGAGTATCGTGGTGCGGAGCCGGACAGTGCCGTCCGGCCAGGCAGCAAGCAGTGCTCACAGCGCGTCCATTGGCGATCGCCTAGGAGTGGCCATGACTTCGCCCAGCGTCCCCATACCGCAGCCTCCCACGAAGCCGGTCGTCGGCAATTTGCCCGACATCGACTCCAGCAAGGGAATCCTGGGAATAGTCGAGGTGGCCGAGCGGTATGGCCCCATTGTCCGCATCCAGTTCTTCAACCGCAGCGTCATCGCCATCTCCTCCCAACAGCTCGTCAACGAAGTGTGCGACGAGTCCCGGTTCGGCAAGGTTCTCGGCGTCTCCCTGCGGCAGGTACGGGACTTCATCGGCGATGGCCTTTTCACCGCAAGGACCGAAGAACCGAACTGGCAAAAGGCGCACCGGATTCTGATGCCGGCGTTTGGGCCCGCCGCGCTGAAACGAATGTTCGCCGGCATGGACGACATCGCCGAGCAGCTGCTCCTGAAGTGGGAGAGGCTCGGCCCCGCTGCCCGGATCGACGTTCCGGACAACACCACCCGGCTGACCCTGGACACCATTGCCCTGTGCTCGTTCAGCTACCGTTTCAACAGCCTCTACCGCGAAGAGATGCACCCCTTCGTCGGAGCCATGGTCCGCTCCCTCGTTGAATCGGGGGAACGGGCCCGCCGGCTGCCGGTTCAGAACAAGATCATGCTGCGCCGCCGCCACCAACTGGAGGAAGACCACGCCCTGATGTTCGAGGTCGCCGACCAGATGATCCGCGACCGTCGGCGCAACCCCAGCCCGGCGGGCAGCGAAGACATCCTGGACACCATGCTCAACGCCGCCGATCCGGTGACCGGGGAGCGGCTGAGCGAGGAAAATGTCCGCTACCAGATGGTCACCTTTCTGGTGGCCGGGCATGAGACCACCAGCGGCCTGCTCTCCTTTGCGCTGTATGAGCTATTGCGCCACCCGGAGGTCATGGCCAAGGCGCGCGCCCAGGTGGACGAGGTCCTCGGCACCGAAAGCGCCCGGTTCGAACACCTGCCCCGACTGGGGTACCTGGACCAGATCCTCAAGGAGACCCTCCGGCTGTGGCCTACCGCCCCGGCGTTCAATGTCGCCCCGTTCGAGGACACGACACTTGGCGGCCGCTACGAAGTCCCGGCGGGCCAGCCCATCCTGGTCCTGATCCCGCAGCTGCACCGGGACAAGGCGGCGTGGGGCGAGGACGCCGAAATCTTCGATCCTGACCGGTTCTCCCCCGTTCGGGCCGCCGAAATCCCTGCCAATGCCTGGAAGCCCTTCGGCAACGGGCAGCGCTCTTGCATCGGCCGGGGATTTGCCCTGCAGGAGGCCATGCTCTTCCTGGCCAAGCTCCTGCAGCGCTTCGAGGTCACGGCGGCGGACCCGGGTTATGAGCTGCAGATCAAACACACGCTGACCATGAAGCCTGAAGGGCTGTTCATCCACGTGCGCAGGCGGGACGTCACCATCGCGCCCGGCCCCCGGGCCGACGTCGAACAGGCCCGGCATGCCGAAGCCGCAGCCGCGGCCGCCGCGCCCAACGGCGTCCCGATCCGGGTGCTCTACGGTTCCAATGCAGGCACGTCCAAGGACTTCGCCCAGCGCCTCGCCAACGACGCCGGACGGCGCGGCTACAGCCCCACCATCGGTCCGCTCGACGAGGCGGCCGGCGGGCTGCCCACGGAGGGGCTCGTCGCGATCGTGGCGTCCTCCTACGAGGGGCAGCCGCCGGACAACGCCCGAAAATTCGTGGCCTGGACCGAGGGCCTGCGGCCGGGTGCCCTCGCCGGGGTGCGGTACACGGTCTTCGGCAACGGCAACAAGGACTGGGCACGGACGTACCAGGAGGTGCCCAAGGCCATCGACGCCCGGCTCGAGGCTGCCGGTGCCACGCGGATCTATGCCCGGGGCGAAGCCAATGCCCGCGGCGATTTCTTCGGCGATTTCGAAGAGTGGTACGCGGGATTCTGGCCCGCGGTGGACGCCGCCCTGGGGCAGCGGACCAGCCCGCCGACAGCGCAGCCCGAGCTGGAACTGCAGTTCGTCGGGAACGTCCGGGACCCGATGCTGCGCCAGAACGGGCTGGCGCTGGGCACGGTCGTCGCGAACCGGGAACTGGTCGATCTGGCCAAGCCCGGTGCCCGGTCCAAGCGGCATGTCGAGATCGCCCTGCCCGAGGGAATGAGCTACCGGACCGGGGATTATCTCGCCGTGCTGCCCCTGAATCCGAGCGAACTCGTGCAGCGTGCCCTGGCCCGTTTCAACCTCGACTACGACTCGCACGTCCAGCTGACCATGGAGCGCGGGGACACCTTCCTGCCCACGGGCGCGCCGGTGGCCGTGGGCGAACTGCTGAGCAGCTACGTGGAGCTCGCAGTCCCCGCCACCCGCGCCCAGCTCGAGGACCTGGCGGATGTCGCGGCGGATCCTGCCCACCGCGGCGACCTTGAGGCCCTGGCCCAGGACCGGGGGCGGTACGCGGCCGAGATCCTCGACAAGCGCGTTTCCATCCTTGACCTGCTGGAGACGTATCCGTCATGCCAGCTGTCGTTCACCTCGTTCCTGCAACTGCTGACCCAGCTGACTCCCCGGCGGTACTCCATCTCCTCGTCCCCGCTCTGGAGCCCCGACCACGTGACCCTGACCTTCGCCGTCGTCCAGGCTCCGGCGTGGTCCGGCCGCGGGGTCTTCGAAGGGGCCTCGTCCACCTACCTCGCCCAGGCCAGGCCGGGGTCAAGGGTGGCGGTTACTGTCCGGCCCTCGAACGCGGCCTTTCACCCGCCGCCGTCCCTGGCGGTCCCGCTCATCATGGTCTGTGCGGGGACGGGGCTGGCCCCCTTCCGCGGGTTCGTCCAGGACCGGGCGCTGCGGGCCGAGGCCGAGGAGACGACGCCGGCACCTGCCCTGCTGTTCTTCGGCTGCCGCGCCCCGGACACCGATTTCCTCTACCGCGCGGAACTCGCGTCGTGGGCGGACCAGGCCAACCTCGATCTGCGGCCGGTCTTTTCCACCGCCCCCGAGGACGGCCTGAAGTACGTCCAGGACCGGCTTTGGGCGGACCGGGCCGACGTCGTCGAGCTGGTCCGGCAGGGCGCCACGGTCTACGTCTGCGGTGACGGCAAGCACATGGCGCCGCAGGTCCGGGACACGTGCGCCCTCATTTACCAGGAAGCGACCGGCGCCTCCAGGGCGGAGGCCGAGGCCTGGATGGATGAAGTGGAGCGCACCCACGGCAGGTACGTGGCCGACATCTTCACCTGAGGCCGGCCGGCTGCTCCCGCGGCCGGGCCGGTGCCGCCTAGCGGTGGTTGAACTCCGGCGGCCGCTTCTCGGTGAAGGCGGCCATGCCTTCCTTCTGGTCCTCGGTGGCGAACAGCGAGTGGAACACGCGCCGTTCAAACAGCACGCCCTGGGCAAGCCCGGTCTCAAACGCGGCGTTCACCGCTTCCTTGGCCACCATCGCCACCGGCTTGGATTTGGACGCGATCACTTCGGCGGCTTTCAGCGCCTCCTCGACGACGTCCGCGGCTGGGACCACCCGGGACACCAGGCCGGCGCGTTCGGCCTCCTCGGCGTCCATGAAGCGGCCGGTCAGGATCATGTCCATCGCCTTGGACTTGCCCACTGCGCGGGTCAGGCGCTGCGAGCCGCCCATGCCGGGGAGCACGCCAAGGTTGATTTCCGGCTGGCCGAACTTGGCGTTGTCCCCGGCGATGATGAAGTCGCACATCATCGCCAGCTCGCAGCCGCCGCCGAGCGCGAAGCCGGACACGGCTGCCACGACGGGGATGCGGAGCCGGGTGAAGTCCTCCCAGCCGCGGAACCAGTCCGCCGCGTACATGTCCATGTAGCCCTTGGACTGCATTTCCTTGATGTCCGCGCCGGCCGCGAAGGCCTTCGCCGAACCGGTCACCACCACGGCACCGACCCCCGGGTCCGCGTCCATCCCGGCGACTGCCTTCACCAGCTCGTCCATCGTGGCCTTGTTCAGGGCATTGAGGGCTTCGGGCCGGTTGAGCGTCACGAGGCCCACGCGGCCGCGGCGCTCCACCAGGATGTTTGCGTACTGTTCCGTCATGGGTGGTCCCCTTCGGTGGTGCTGGTCTGGTTCTGGTTCGGATGTTGCGCGTTGGCTTCGGTCCGGGACTAGTGCCCGGCCGTGCCTGCCTCGGATTTGCCTGCTTCCGACTTTTCACGGATGTCGGTGATGATGCCGGAGAAGTCCCGGCCGGCACCGCCTTCCGCGGCAAACGTATCGTAAATTTCGGCCGCGAGCGGCCCAAGCCGGGCGGCAACACCGGTGCTCTGCAACGCGTTGAGGGCCAGGTTGAGGTCCTTGGCCATGAGCGCTCCGGCGAAGCCCGGCCGGTAGTCCCGGTTGGCGGGGCTCGTCGGGACCGGACCGGGCACGGGGCAATTGGTGGTCAGCGCCCAGCACTGTCCCGAGGCGGCGGAAGCGACGTCGAACAGTGCCTGGTGGGTCAGGCCGAGCTTCTCGCCCAGCACGAAGGCCTCACTGACGGCGATCATCGAGACGCCCAGGATCATGTTGTTGCAGATCTTGGCCGCCTGGCCGGCACCGTGGGCGCCGCAGTGGACCACCCGCTTGCCCATGACTTCCAGCAGCGGCTCGACGGCCTCGAAGTCCTCCGGGAGGGCACCGACCATGAACGTGAGCGTGCCGGCCTCGGCGCCCACCACGCCGCCGGACACGGGGGCGTCGACGGCGCGGTGGCCGGCCGCGACCGCGAGTTCTGCGGCCTCCCGGGCCTCGTCCACGTTGATGGTGGAACAATCCAGGAACATGGTGCCCGGTGCGGCGGCTTCGAGCAGGCCGGGCGTGCCGCCCGTGCCGCGGTAGGCGTCCAGCAGGTGTTTGCCGCTGGGCAGCATGGTCAGCACGACGGCGGCGGCCGTCGCCGCCTCGGCAGCCGTCCCGGCAGTGGGAATGCCGTGCTCCCGGGCGGCGTCCAGGGCCGCCGGCACGACGTCGAAACCGGTCACCCGGTAGCCGGCCTTGACCAGGGTGACGGCCATGGGGCCGCCCATGTGGCCCAGGCCGAGGAAGGCGATGGTGCCGGTAACCGGGACTCCTGCGTCAGACATTGTTCTTCTCCTTGTTCTTCCCCTTGTCCTTCTCCTTCGGAGTCAGGTTCAGTTCGCGGCCGCCCAGCGGGGCGAAGTAGGCCTCGACGTCCGGCCCGGTGACCTCGGCGAGAGTGGCGGGCTTCCAGCGGGGATTGCGGTCCTTGTCCACCACCTGGGCGCGGATGCCTTCACGGAAGTCCGGGCCGTCGAGGAAGCGCAGGCCGACGCGGTATTCCTGTTCCAGCGCCTGCTCCAGCCTCAGGCCGCGGACCCGGCGCAGGGATTCCAGCGCCACCTTGACCGCCGTCGGCGACTTGGCCTCGATGGTGTCCGCGGCTGCGGCGGCCTCCCCGCCCGCCTCTCCGCCAAAGGCCCGCAGCCGGCGCAGGATTTCCTCGGCGTCGTCGCTGGAGTAGCAGGCGTCAATCCATTCCTGCTGTGCGGCCAGGACTGACGCCGGTGCCGGTTCGGCGAATCGGGCGACGGCGGCCTCGGCCGCCTCGGTTTCGAGCGCTGCCGCCAGGTCCGGCAAGTGGCCGGAGGGCACGAAGCAGTCGGCGAGGCCCAGGAACAGCGCGTCCGCGCCGCTCAGGTGGGCCCCGGTCAGGGCCGCATGGGTGCCGGTTTCCCCCGGCGAGCCGGAGAGCAACAGGGTGCCGCCGACGTCGGGAACAAACCCGATCGTCGTTTCGGGCATGCCCGTGCGGGTGCGTTCGGTGACGATCCGTACGGAGCCGTGGGCGGAGATCCCCACGCCGCCGCCCAACACCAGCCCGTCCATGAACGCAACGTACGGCTTGGGGTATTCGGAGATGAGCAGGTTCAGCCGGTACTCGACCGCCCAGAAGTCCGCGGTGGCGTCACCGCCGTCGAGCATGTCCCGGTAGATGGCCACGATGTCACCGCCTGCGCACAGGCCCCGGTCGCCGGCGCCGCGGACCAGCACCGTGGCCACGGCGTCGTCGTCGGCCCAGAGCGTGAGCTGTTCGAGCATCGCGGCGGCCATCCCGGCCGTCAGGGCGTTGACGGCCGCGGGCCGGTTGAGGGTCACGACGCCGAGGCGGCCGCGCCGTTCAAACGTCACATCCCCGGCCAAGGGTTCGCCGGGCGCTGCTGCGCCGTCCGCTTCCCGCGAAGCTTCCGCCCCCATCAGCTGCCTTCCGGCATGACGAAGCTGCTGCCGGAACGGATGCCGGAGGGCCAGCGGCTGGTGACCGTCTTGGTCTTCGTGTAGAAGCGGAACGCATCGGCCCCGTGCTGGTTGAGGTCGCCGAATCCGGACGCCTTCCAGCCGCCGAAGGTGTAGTACGCAATCGGCACGGGGATGGGGACGTTGATGCCCACCATGCCCACCTGGACCCGGCTGGCGAAGTCCCGGGCGGCGTCGCCGTCGCGGGTGAAGATGGCCACGCCGTTGCCGAACTCGTGTTCGCTGCAGAGCCGGAGAGCCTCGTCGTAGTCTTCGGCGCGGAGCACGCTGAGGACCGGGCCGAAGATTTCCTCCCTGTAGATCTTCATGTCCTTGGTGACGTTGTCGAACAACGTGGGCCCGATCCAGAAGCCGCCGTCGTAGCCTTCCACCTTCAGGCCGCGGCCATCGGTCACCAGGCTCGCGCCTTCCTCGACGCCGGAGGCGATGTAGCCTTCGATCCGGTCCTTCGCGGAGGCCGCCACTACCGGGCCGAAGTCGGAATCCTTGGCGAGGCTGTGGCCGACCTTGAGGCCGGCGATCCGCTCCTGCAGCTTCTCCACGAGGATGTCCGCGGTCTTCCGGCCGACCGGAACGGCCACCGAGATCGCCATGCAGCGCTCGCCCGCGGAGCCGAAGCCTGCCCCGATCAGGGCGTCCGCGGCCATGTCCAGGTCCGCGTCGGGCATGATCACCATGTGGTTCTTGGCGCCGCCGAAGCACTGCGCGCGTTTGCCATTCGCCGCGGCGGTGGCGTAGATGTACTGGGCAATGGGCGTGGAGCCGACGAACCCGATGGCCTGGACCCGGGGATCCTCCAGCAGCGCGTCCACCGCTTCCTTGTCCCCGTTGACGACGTTGAAGACGCCGTCGGGGAGGCCCGCTTCGGTGAAGAGCTCGGCCAGCCGCAGCGGCACGGAGGGGTCCCGTTCGGAGGGCTTGAGGATAAAGGCGTTGCCGGCTGCGAGCGCCGGGCCGGACTTCCACAGCGGGATCATGGCCGGGAAGTTGAACGGCGTGATGCCGGCAACGACGCCGAGGGGCTGGCGCATCGAGTGCACGTCGACGCCGGTTCCGGCGTTGTCCGAGAACTCGCCCTTGAGCAGGTGCGGGGCGCCGGCGGCGAATTCGACCACTTCGATGCCGCGCTGGATGTCGCCCTTGGCGTCCGGGAAGGTCTTGCCGTGCTCGGAGGACAGCAGGGTGGCGAGCTCGTCCATGTGCTCGTTGACCAGGTCCACGAACTTGAGCAGGATCCGGCCGCGGCGCTGCGGATTCATCGCGGCCCATTCCACCTGCCCCTTTTCGGCGCTGGCGATCACGTTGCGCACTTCCTCGGTGCTGGCCAGCGGCAGCCGGGCCTGGACCTCGCCGGTGCAGGGATCAAAGACGTCGCTGAACCGGCCGGAGGTGCCGTCAACCCGCTGTCCGTCGATGTAATGGGATAGTTCTCGAACCATGACCGAATGCTCCTTTGCATGTGACCTAGATCATCTCTGCAGCCGAATATACTCGGACTTCCTACTAATTTCCAGAGGACAGAGCCGGCCGGCGGCTTCGTCCGGGGGCCAAGTTCGGTAAGTTAGGGACTGTGAAGATTGCTACCTGGAATGTGAACTCGCTCCGTGCCCGCGCCGACCGTGTGGAGGCCTGGCTTCGGCGCACGGACTGCGACGTCCTGGCCATCCAGGAAACCAAATGCAAGGACGAGAACTTTCCGTGGGAGCTCTTCGAGAGCATGGGCTACGAGGTGGCGCACTTCGGCCTGAGCCAGTGGAACGGCGTCGCGATCGCCTCCCGGGTGGGACTCGCCGACGTCGAACGCACCTTCCTGGACCAGCCCGTGTTCGGCAAGAACGGCAAGGACGCCGTGCAGGAGGCCCGCGCCATCGGCGCCACCTGCGGCGGTGTCCGGGTCTGGAGCCTCTACGTCCCCAACGGCCGCTCCCTCGACGACGAACACATGCCCTACAAGCTCAACTGGCTGGACATCCTGAAAACCCACGCCGGCACCTGGGTCAAGGAGGACCCCGAGGCGCAGATTGCACTGATGGGCGATTTCAATATCGCGCCGCAGGACGACGACGTCTGGGACATCGACTTCTTCCGTGCCAACGCCATGACCCACGTCAGCGAGCCCGAGCGGGCCGCCTTCCATGCCTTCGAGGAGGCCGGCTTCCAGGATGTGGTCCGCCCGCACACCCCGGGACCCGGGGTCTACACCTACTGGGATTACACGCAGCTCCGCTTCCCGAAAAAAGAGGGCATGCGGATCGACTTCATCCTCGCCTCCCCGGCCCTGGCGGCACGGGTCACCGGTGCGATGATCGACCGCGAGGAGCGCAAGGGCAAGGGCGCCTCGGACCACGCCCCGGTGATTGCGGAACTGGCGGACTAATGGCTGCCGCCCAGGGAAGCGTCGTGATCCAATGACCGGGAGCATCTACCACGGACAGTCCGGGCTGCCGTTCTCTTCCGCGCTCCGGATCTACGAGCCCCTTGAGGCGTTCCCCGAGCAGCAGCAGGAAACCCTGCGGGCTGCCGGCGCCGGCCAGGCGTCCCGCGCGGCTGTGGAGAACGCCGAACTGCTGGCGTCCCTGGGCCGCATCACCCGGCCCGACGGGGATCCGTTTCCCACCGGCCGGACCGATCTGGTGCGGGTTGTCGCGGCCCCGGCCAGGCGGCCCCCGTCCGGCGCAGTGCACGGCGCACCGCACGACGCCGCCGAGTCCGGGACTGCGGCCGCCCCGCAGCCCGACCGGCTGCTGTACTGCCCCAGCCAGCTGGTCCTCCGCGCCGGGCTGGCCGCTAATGCCCTGATGGAAGGCATCCACGGGCCCCTGGCCCAGCTGCTGATCCCGGAAGAACAGCGGGACAAACACCAGGAACGCATCGATGAGGTGCGCGCCCACGATGGCCTCAGCCGGGTGCACACGAGGGCATCCACGTGGGGCATTCCGTTCAGCTGGTTCTGCCTCTTCCAGGAATCGGACCCCACCGACGTCGTCGAAGCCGACGGCCACATTGTCACGGTCCGCATCCGCGCCGGCATCGGCAACGCGCTGGAGCGGGTGAGCTACGCGGTGGCGCACCTGGCCCTCGCCGCGCCGGATCTCGACATGCTCGAGGACCTGACCCAGCTCACGGAATGGCTTGAGCTCTTCCACCCGGACTCGGCAGTGGAACTCGACTACGGCGGGGTGGCGGACAAGGTCTATCCGGATGATTCGCCGCTGGACGTACGCCTCGGCATCGAGTGCCTGGCGGAGGGGGACATGACCGGCGCCGCCGCGGCCTACCGCCGGCTGGCATCGCGTTGGGTGCCGATCCGCCAGCTGGCCCGCGCGTCCTAACCCGGCCCGAACTCCGCTAGCGGAGCCGCACGGACTGGCGCAGCGGCGGCGCCGTCGTCGTCCGGACAATCAGCCGGTGCGGCGCCACAGCCGACTGCACGGAGCCGGAAATACCGTCGAGCTCGTCCAGCAGCATCTTGGTGCCGAGTTCGGCCTGCTGGTCCGGGCGCTGCCCGACTGTGGTCAGGCCCATGGCCTCGGCGAAGTCGTGGTCGTCGATGCCGATGACCGAGAGGTCCTCCGGGACGCGCACCCCGGCCTTGTTGGCCTCAAAGATGACGCCCATGGCCATCTCATCGGAGGCGCAGAAGATTGCTGTGGGCTTGGGCCCCTCGGCGGCCCAGAGGCGGCGGAATGCCTCCTGGCCGCTGCGCACGGTGAAGTCCCCCCAAAGGTCCCACTCGGGCCTGACGGGCAGCCGCGCCTCGCCCATGATGTCGTGGAAGGCCTGGATCCGGACCCTGGGGACGTCAAAGTTGAGGTCGGTTTCGTCGTCGCCGTGCAGGAGCGCGATGTCCGTGTGGCCCAGCCCGATCAGGTGGCGGACTGCTGTGGCGGCCGCGGCGTAGTCGTCGATGCCGATGTAGGGGCACTCCTCGACATGGCCTCCCACCACCACCAGCGGGATGTCGATTTTCTGGAGATGCTCGATTTCCTCGTGGGTGAGCGCCATGCAGAGGACCAGCAGGGCGTCGATCTGCTTGTAGACCATGGTCTTGCTGAAGAGCCGCTCACGGTGGCTGCCGTGGCCGCCGAGGTTGAAGAGGGAAAGGTTGTACTGCCGGGAGTGCAGTTCCCGGTCGGCGCCCTCGATGGCCTTGGAGAAGAACCAGCGGCTGACGAACGGGGCCAGCACGCCGATGGTTTTCGTCCGGCCCGTCGCCAGGCCGGACGCCGAGGACGAGGCGACGTAGCCCAAGGTTTCCGCGATGCCGAGGATCTTCTCGCGGGTTGCCGGGGAAACACGGGGCAGTCCCCGGACGGCCCGGGATACGGTGGCCGTTGACACGCCCGCAGCGGCGGCGACGTCCTCAATGCTGACGCCCGAGTGGCCGCCGCGCTGCGCCCGTTCCGTCCGTGCCACCTGTGCCCCCTAGTTAACGGTCCGCGGAAGCCTGGCGGCTGCCCGCAGACGTGTTGCGCCCGCCTCCCCCCGGCGGCTGAATAATCCTGCCCGGCTGCTCTCCCCCCTGCTAGGAGTGCCGGCTGGCCGTCCGGCGCGGCAAACGCCGGCGCAGCCGGATCATCCCGTAGAGGGCCAGCAGCATGGCGAGCAGACCCAGGGCCCAGAAGAGGGCTGGCTGGGCGGTCACCTCCATCCAGACAGTGACCACCAGCAGCACCACGGCCCAGAAGCCGAGGAAGCCGATGATGATGTCGAAGTCCTCGCCGGAGCGCACCTTTCGACGCGTCGCCGGCACGTGGCCCTGGTTCTGCTCGTCAGTCATCACGCCTCAGTCACTTAACCGCGCCGGCCGTGAGGCCCGCGACAATCTTACGCTGGAACACCAGCACCAGAATGACCAACGGAATGGTCACAATAGTGCCCGCAGCCATGATCGCGGTGTACGGAATCTGGTTCGGCTGCGCACCGGCGAAGCTGGCAATGGCCACAGTGACCGGCTGCGTTGCGTCGGACGAGAGCTGGCTGGCGATCAGGAATTCATTCCACGAGGAGATGAAGGCCAGGATGGCGGTCGTGAAGATGGCCGGGGCGGCCAGCGGCATGATGACCTTCCGGAAGGCCTGTCCCTGCGTGCAGCCGTCCACCCGGGCCGATTCCTCGAGCTCCCACGGCATCTCCCGGAAGAAGGACGTCATGGTGTAGACCGTCAGCGGCAGCACGAACGAGATGTTCGGGATGATCAGGGCCTGGTAGGTGCCCATCCAGCCGATGTTCGTGAAGAGCTGGAACAGCGGGGTGATGAGGGCGACGCCGGGGAACATGGAAGCGCCCAGGATGAAGCCCAGCACAAGGTACTTGAACTTGAAGTTCAAGCGGGCCAGGGCGTAGGCGGCAAACACGCCGATCACCAGCGACACCAGGGTGACGACGGTGCCGATGAACAAGCTGTTCAGCAGTGCCTGGCCAAAGTGGTTGCCGAAGGAGGTGTCGAACGCCGTCTTGAAGTTGTCCAGCGTGACGTGCGTCGGCAGGATCGAGGTGTCGTAGGTGTAGCCGACGTCGCGGAACGCCGTCACCACCATCCAGTAGGCCGGAGCCAGGCACCAGAAGAGGATCACCACCGCGCTGATGTAGGTCCGGCTCTGGGCCCACTTCTCGCGGTTCTGCGCGACCTTCCGCCCCCGGTCCTGCTCTGCGCGCAACTCGGTTGCGGCGCTCGTCGCGGCGGTCATTTCTTCCCCTTACCTGCGCCGGTCTGCTGCTCCACAACGTTCGCTCCGAGGAAGCGCACGAAGATGAAAGCCACCAGAAAGATGATGATGAACGTGATGGTGGACAAAGCCGCCGCCGCGTTGAAGCCCTGCCTGATCTGGTTGATCACCAGGATGGACAAGGTGGTGGTGTTGTTCGCTCCGCCCGTCAGGATGTACGGGAGGTCGAACATGCGCAGTGCGTCGAGGGTGCGGAACAGGATGGCTACCATGAGCGCGGGCTTCACCAGCGGCAGGGTGATCATCCGAAACCGCTGCCAGGCGCTCGCGCCGTCGACCTTGGCCGCCTCGTACACTTCGGCGGGAATCATCTGCAGGCCGGCAAGAATCAACAGCGCCATGAACGGCGTCGTCTTCCAGACGTCCGCGATGATCACGGCCCACCGTGCCGGCCACTCGCTGCCGGTCCACAGGACGGTGGTGTTGAAGAGCTTGTTGCCGATGCCCTCGAAGGCGAAGATGAACAGCCACAGCTTGGCTGTCACGGCGGTGGGGATGGCCCACGGCACCAGGACAGCGGCGCGGACCAGGCTGCGGCCCTTGAAGGCGCGTGCCATGATGACGGCCATCCAGAAGCCGAGGACGGTCTCCAGTGCCACCGTCACGACGGTGAAGAAGAACGTGGTGCCGGTGGCGGACCAGAACTGCGCGCCGAGGGTTCCCGGCGGGCAGTCAACGGTTCCGCCGGACGGTGCCGGGCATTGCTGGAAAATCCAGTTGTAGTAGTTGGAGAAGCCGGCCGGGCCACCCTCAACGAAGAGACCCGTGGCGGGGTCCAGACCGGCATCCTTCTGGAATGACATCACAATGGCGGTGATGATCGGGTACACGATCACGACCGACAATGCGAGGATAGTCGGCGCCAGCAGCCAGGCTGCCCAGCGCCCCTGCGTCGCGATGCGGTTGTCCTCTCCAACACCCTTGGGTGCGTGGTGGATCGGAGCCCCGCCCGACGCCGGTGCCTTGACCGACGTCGGGCCTACTTCAGTTGCCATGATGGACCTACTGTCCCGCGCTAGCGGACTCGATGGACTTCTGCATGTCAGACAGGGCCGCGTCTACAGTCTTCTCGCCCTTGATGGCCGAGTACGCGTTTTCCTGGATGGCCTTGGTGACGGCCGGGTAGAACGGCGTGACCGGGCGCGGTACGGCGTTCTCGATCGAGGTCTTCAGGACCGGCAGGTACGGCAGCTTGGCGACGAGTTCCTTGTCGTCGTAGAGCGTCCCGATCACCGGAGCGAGCGAACCCTGCGTGGCGAAGAACTTCTGGGTCTCTTCCGTGGTGAGGAACTTCAGGAAGTCCAGTGCCGTGGCCTTGTTCTTTGAGTAAACGCTGACCGCGGCGCTGTGGCCGCCGAGGGACGAGGCGCCCGGGCCGTCCTTGCCCGGGAGGGCGGTCATGCCCAGGACGTCCTTGACCTTCGAGGAACCTTCAGTGGTGGCCAGGTTGTAGACGTAAGGCCAGTTGCGCAGGAACAGCAGCTTGCCGTCCTGGAACGCCTGGCGGCTTTCCTCTTCCTGGAAGGTGATGGCTTCCTTCGGGATGTCGCCGTTTGCGTAGGCCTTGGTCAGGTTGGCCATGCCGGCCTTTGCTTCCGCGGTGAGCAGGTTGGGCTTGCCGTTCGCGTCCAGCACGGCACCGCCGGCGGAGTTGATGGCCTCAGAGGCGTTTACGGTCAGTCCCTCGTACTTCTTGAACTGGCCCGAGTAGCAGCCGATGTTGTTGGTCTTGGCGATGGAGCACATGCTCATCATCTCGTCCCAGGTCTTCGGGGGCGTGGGGACCAGGTCCTTGCGGTAGTACAGGATGCCGCCGTCGGATGATTCCGGTGCCGCGTACAGGGTGCCCTTGTAGGAGGCGGCCTCGACGGTCGGTTTCAGCAGGGCGGAGGTGTCCAGCGCCATCTTGTCCTTGAGCGGCTGCAGCCAGCCCTTGGCGGCAAACTCGGCGGTCCAGACGACGTCGACGCTCGCGACGTCGTAGCCGGCGTCCTTGGCCTGGAAGTGCTGGACGAGGTCGTCGTGCTGCTGGTCGGCCTGGTCGGTCTGCTCCTTGAAGGTGACCTTCTCGTTCGGGTGTGCGGCGTTCCACTTCTCGATCAGCGGGCGGACCACGTTGCTGTTGTCCTTGCCCTGAACGTAGGTGATGGGGCCGCGCCCGTCCAGGCCCTGCGAGGCGGCGTCGCTGCCGCTCGTAGTGCCGCCACCTCCGCCGCCACACGCCGAAAGGGTGATAGCCAAAATGCCTGCCGTGGCGACGGGAAGTAGGAAATTGCGGGTTTTCATACTGGAGTGCTCCTCGCTGAGTACCGGTGAAAAACGGCCGTACTGTTGGTGTGCCGACCATCACAGTAATCAACAGGTACCCTGAATGCAAGCGTTTACATGAAAGCTTTATGCAAAGGAGATTCCGTGGGCCGCCGGCCGGCCGTCCAGGGCGGGTGGCCATGCCGCCACCGCGCCTGCCGGGGAAGGCCGCCTCAGCCTTCCCGCCGGCTCAGCGGACCCGCTCTGAACGGCCGAACCGCGACCGCGCGCCGGATCCGATGTGGATCAGCACCGGGGTGCGTTTGCCGATCACCGCGTCGAGCGCCTCTACCAGGGCGGAAACTTCGGCGGCGAGCCGGTGCGGGGCGACGCCCTGGCGCGGTTCCACCCGGATCTTGAGGGCCGGCTCCCCGCTGATTTCGTAGGCGGCAACCGTGACGCCGGCCAGGTCGGGCCGGTCCGCGAGCGCCGCGCGGAGCGTCTGCTCCGCCACGCCGCCGCTGATTCCGACGTTGCCGGGCACTTCCCCCGGGTCCTCCTCGGCCACGAGCAGGCTGGTCCGGCCCTTACCCTGTTGGGCAATCCAGGCGATCATCAGGCCAAGCACCACCAGCAGCGCCAGGCAGATGACAAGCCACAGCCAGCTCCCCTGGCGGCGGGGGAATTGCGTCCGTTCGAACAAATCGAGCCAGAAGCTCAGGACGCCGCCTGCCCACTCATGCCACCAGACACCGACGATTGGGACGGTTGCAAGCAAAATCAGGAGGACGCCGATGGCGAGGAGGATGATGCCAAGGATGCCAATCAGTACGCGGTTCAGCACCCGGGGAGTGTTGTTCATGCCCCCACCACCCCTGCCGTGGATACCTGGATCCGCACTTCCGGCATCGGCCAGGGGCGCATTTCCTCCACTTCCCGGCGCACAGCCTCCAGGACGGCGTCCGGACGCAGCGGCACACCGGAGGTCGGCCGGACGTTGACCGTGATCCGGTTCCGCGACACCACCACCATCACTTGTTCCTTGGCCACGTTGGCGGCCAGCCGGGCCCGGCGCGCCAGGGCAGCGGCGATCACCTCATCGTCCACCACGACGCCGGCCCGGCGGTCCGGGAGCAGGTGGCGTGCCCGCCGGCCGGGCAGCACGGCGTTGAGGAAGAAGAACAATCCGGCCATCGCGACCACGGCGCCCGTGACGCCCAGCAGGAGCGGCGGGATTCCCGCCGGGAGCGCGACCACCCGCTCGGCCGCGGTCTGCGGATCCACGAGCCACGGCGGCTGCCCGATCGCACGGACCCCGGTCTCAAGCAGCGCATAGCCGAACACGGCCATGACCAGGCAGGCCGCGATCACGGACACAACGGCGCGCGAGGTGTGCATCTCCCGTTTCACTATCCGATCCATGCCCGCGGCGCCGGAACCCAGCCGCGCGCTCCCCGGCACCGCATCGGCGTCGTGCCCGCCGGAGACCGTCCCGGCGTGTTGGATGTCCTGGCTCAATGTACCCGGCCTCCCCCGCGCACTGCGGCGCCGCTGATGCGGATGTCCACCCGGCTCAGCTGCGCTCCGGTCAGTTCCGTCACGCGGCGCAGGATCTGGGCCTTGGCGGCGACGGCACGCTCCCAGATGGAACCGCCGAATCCGGCGACGCGGCCGGCGTCCCGGACCACAGCGGTGAGGTTCGGGACCGCAACGGGCATGACAAGCGACAGCGCGAGCAGTCCGTCATCGTCCGACCAGTTGGCGCGCACGTCGTGCGCCGGGACACCGAGGGCCTCCCCCGCGGCCGCCCGGGCCACGCTCGTCAGGGCCTGGGTGCTGATGCGGTTGTGCCCGGCCATCGCGGCGCCGGGGATCGGCGCTTCAGCCGTGATGCTCATGAGGAGGAACGCCGGCCTGTGAGGGCGTCAAACACGCTGCGCAGGTCCAGCTTCCCCTCTGCGGCCCGGCCCAGGAGGGCGCCGATGGCCATGAAGAACAGGGCGCCGAGGAAGCCCCAGACACCGAACTGGAAGGACATGAAGGCCACGAAGGCGCCCATGGCGATTCCCACTACCGTCAGACTCATTGGATAGCCTCCCTGACTGGCCGGGCCGCAGCGGACGCGGCCGGTTTGGCCGGGCCGGGCACATAAACGTCGTTGATCTCGATATTGACCTCGATCACTTCGAGACCCACCAATTCCTCGACGGCGGCGTAGACGGCGGCGCGGACCTGGTCAGCGAGGGCCTGCAGGGGGGTGCCGTACACCGCAACAAGATCGATGTCGACTGCGACCTGCGTTTCGCCGACTTCCGCGCGGACGCCCGCTGCGTGATCAGCGTTGCCGACGGCGTCGCGGATGGCCCCGAGGGCGCGTGAGGGTCCTGATCCCAAAGAATAGACGCCGGGCACCGATCGGGCGGCGATGCCCGCGACCTTGGCGACGGCGGTTTCCGCTATGACCGTGCGGCCGGTGCCCTCCGGCGCGGACAGACCGTCCGTGGGCCCGACCAGGGCACCAGGACCGGGCTGACCTGCCGCGAGGCCGGCAACGTGTTGACCAGCCGCGGGACCGGCGACGGGCTGACCAGCCGCGGGACCGGCGACGGGCTGAGAATTCTGGTATTCCATAACGCACTCCCCCTTCTCTTTGACACAACCCTAGTCCCTGCCTTGGGGCGCGTGGGGGAATCTTGCGGCGCCCGTTCCCACAGTCCATGCAGGTGGGGGCGGGAACGGGCTGCCCGCGTTAGGGACAAGGCCGGCCGTTTGTCAGCTGCGGGATGTCAGCCGGGAGCAGACGCGGGCGATGGCCTGGCCGAACCCCCTACTTGCAGTTGGTGGCGATCCAGGTCGTGACCGGCGCCATGGCGGCCTGGAGCTTTCCGCTGGAGAAGACCGTCTGGTCGGTGACGCCGGCAACGGCCACCTCCTTGAGGTTGGCGAAGTCGGCCTTGAGGCTGTTCGGGACGCGTTCGGCCGTCTCGGCGAGCTCCGTTTTGAACTTCTCCAGTTCCGCCGTCTTGCCCTGGGCGGCGGAGAGCGGAAGGAGCGTGGCGCCGGTTGCCTGCTCCGAGATCTTGGAGCAGGCCTCGGCGGCGCTGGTGAAGCCGCCGAACGGTCCCGAGGTCCCGGTAGGGCTCGGCGTGGCGGACGCGGAAGCAGTGGACTCGCCCGCATCGGACGTGCCCGCGGCGGACGACGGCGCGCTGCCGGCCTGCGGGGCCGAACAGCCGGTAAGTGCCAGGGCTGCGAGGAGGGCGGTTGCGGCGAGAGGACGGGCAATATTCTTCGAAGTCACGTTGCAGAATCACTTTTCGGTTGAGATTGCGCCGCCCGCCCGGTCCGGGCTGCCGGCGGCCTTGGTGTTCTTTCCCCAGCGTGCGAGTCTAGCCCGGCCGGCTGGACGGCCCCCAACCAGTCGCCGCCGTCGGCCGCCCATCGCCGCCCGTGGTTGCGCCGCGCCGCCTACTCCCCGCCGATTGCCCCGTAACTGCCCTTTTGACCCGTCAGAAGGGCAGTTACGGAGCAATCGATCGTGTTTACGGCTCTGCCCGTGATTTCTGCGGGTATCAGCATCGCCACGATAGGCAGGAACGGTCCCTGTTTGGATTCAACTGACAGCCACCCCTCAACTGCATGCGCTCGACCGCCCCGAACAGCTGGGGCGCCGATCCCAAATGGATGCGGGCTGGGACGGTGTGGGCGGCTCTGCTTTCACGTCCCTCCGCAACCCTCAGCCGGCTTCAAGGACGAAGAAGATGAAGGACAGGAACGCTGTCTTCTCGCCGCTGAGGATGCGCGGCGGAAGGAGTTCATGCGGTGTGTCTGGAGATGGCCCTGGCTCGCTCACGGTAGCTACGCGGTATCCCGCCGACGTGAAGGCGTTGATCATCGCGTGAAGTGGCCGATGCCAGAAGGTCAGGACCGCAGGCTCGCCATCGAACTCGTAATCCTCCGAGTACTGCCGGATGGCGAAGTAGTCCTCGGTTGGTTGGGTGATCACGCTGACCGTGGGGTGGTTGACCGAGAGGATCAGGCGACCGCCGGGCTTCAGCACGCGCCGCAGTTCCGCAAGTGGTGCCGACCAGTCCTCCAGATAGTGCAGGACCAGGGACGAGACAACGTCGTCGAAGGATCCATCGGCGAAAGGGAGCGGCTTGCTGAGGTCGGCCACGCACAGGTCCGCGGTCGCGCCCAATCGTTGTCTTGCCAATTCGAGCATCGCAGGACTGGAATCGAAGCCGGTCATGATCGCGCCTCTCGCGCTCAGCGCCGCGGACAGGGGCCCGGAGCCGCACCCTGCATCCAGGACCCGGTGGCCGTCGACGTCGCCGGCGAGGCCAATCATCGCCGGCCGCTCGTAGTAGGCGTTGAGGAGGCTGGACTCGTTCTCCGCCGAATAGCTCTCGGCAAAACTGTCATAGTGGTCGGCTTTCACGGATCCTCGCTCTCGGGAGAACGCGCCGGGTCAGGAGGGTCGGCCCGATCCTAACAACCTGGTCGCCCCATCCGCATCCAGAAGCCGCAGACGACCCCTTTGAGAGCAGAGGCCGTGGGTATTCCAAGGGGGCGGCCCCGTCGATTGCTCCGTAACCGCCCTTTTGGCCCGTCAGAAGGGCAGTTACGGAGCAATCGACGGGGTTAAGGCGGAGCAATCGATGGAGTTAAAGAAGAAAAGCACCAGTTCTCAAAGAACTGGTGCTTCCCAGTGGTGGCTCCGACCGGCGTCGATCCGGTGACCTTTCGATTTTCAGTCGAACGCTGAATCGACCGCCAAGCTGGAGTGAAGCACTCCCCCACCGGTTCAGCCGTCGGGCCATAGACGTAGCCAGATTAGGTTGACGGAAGCTCCATTATCGGCTTTTTTGTTGGCGGGGTAGCCCTCGAGCATCACTCTGTAGGACTTACCGATGCTCGCCATCAATGGACCGACGTTAGTGGGACGTATCGGAGTTGGCGTGTACGTTTTCGAGGACCTCGTACCACGTCGTCCGATGGTTAACCTGCTGCAGCTCGTCCAGCCTTGCGCGGACAGAGAGAAAGTCTGGATCTTCATGCCATGCTTCCCAGTCCTGTCGGCTTCTCCATGTCCCGATAATGACCCGGGTCTCCGGTGCGTCGACGGGAACCAGTAACTGGCCTGAGATCCAGCCCTGACGGTCGTGGGCTGATCTAAAGCGTTTGAGGATCAGTTCGTCCCACTCTTCCACTGAGCCGGAGTGGAGTTGCATGGTGCTGACGACGGTCATCATGGAAGCGCCCTCCTCAAGAATCGTCCAACCAAGTTGCGTCTGCTCAGGTTTTCAGGTTCGAGCCGCGCCGTCAACGAAGTGCTCTCGCCCGCATGGGCGGCGCGTCGTTTCTGGCGTGCCAGGGCCGGGGCTGACTCCACCCGAGAGACTGGTGGGGTTTAGTGGGCGATGTGCGGTTCACCGGTGCGTCGCTCTCCGTGCTGACCGTTCCTGCAAGTGGGGGAATCCCTTGGCTACATGGGCAGGAAATGGCGAACCGCGGCCTCGGAGTCTTCTATTGTTTGGTCCCGTCTTTTGGATTTTTTAATGATGAGCAGCAGAAGTCCCAAGAGGAGGATTGCTGCGGCAGACGCAGCAGTGTATTCGATAGTGGAAGCAATGTTTTGCGCCGTACTGCCAGTGGCGGGGTCGTTTTCGTTCCCGGTGAGCAGGTGTGCAGTGATTGCGAGTAGCAGGTCGAGGTTCAACATGTGTGGCTCCTAGATACAGCGCTCTGCGTCTGACTTTGATTGGTCGGTAGGAATTTGAAGCGTGGATCCATGAACGCGCTTCAGCCTGGGATCGAGTCCGTAGCCGTAGTCGGGGGACCTTACGGAATCGGTCAGTCCAGCAGGTGCAGTTGGTCCCGTGTGTCGATGTCCTCTCCCCCTTCATATCCGCAGTCAACAAGATCGACGAGTTCCGGGTTGGCCTGAAGGAACAGGCGGGCGCCAGAGTCGCCTGCGGCAGAGTCGGTTGCGAGTGTGCGCAGCGATGCGTCAAGTAGCAGGGGATGTCCGCGCCGGAGCTTCCCGGAAGCAGCCCGGTAGCCCGCAGCTGTGACCCTGCCAGGCAGGTGTGCTGCCAGGAGCGTTCGCACAACGTCAGCGGTGAGGCCGGGTTGGTCGACAAGGGCTACAAGTACGTGGTCCCCAGGCAACGCGTTCTCGACTCCGAGCAGGAACGAACCGGCCATACCGCTATTCCATTCAGGGTTCACCACTACCCGAACCAGGCGTTGCTCCGCGCGGCCGAGGCCGGTGGAGGCGAGGACTTGTCCAGCCTCCGCACCAAGCACGACCACCACTTCTCGGCATCCACCGTCGAGGAGTACCTCCGCAAGCACTTCCACCAACGTGCGGCTCCGGAACGGAAGCAAAGCCTTCGGGCCCAGGCCCAGGCGCGTCCCCAGGCCAGCAGCAAGCAGAACAGCGGTGACGTTGGATGTGCTGAATTCGCTCATTTCTGGCCCTTTAGGTCGAACTGTTGTCTTCACCGGGCTTGGTCGCCGCGAAACCCGGCACATGGACTCCCCCAGCAAGAATCCAACAGTAGGGATCGTCGCCGCTTAACCTGGTTCTGATCAGTCGATTTTCCGGGTTCTCTGTCATATGGGCAAAGGCCCGATGCCGGGCTCGCCGGGCCGGTAGCAGTACCTTGTGAATCCAACGGGAAACTGAGCGTCTACCCGCTGAATCCATTGGTTTTGCGTCATCACTCATTGAGATGATGCTCCAACGACTCGTGATTGTGGTGCAGCAGAAGCTCGTGCCTGTAGTGCAGTCCAAGCCAGGGGGATGCGTTGAAGTCGTCGATGTTAATTGCCTTGGACGGAGCCAATTTCTCTGTTTCGCTGATGGCTCGATCCGCCATACGTGACCGGAACGCATATTGGGGGTTGGTGTTGGTATGCGGGGGAACTCGGCGTCTGGGCATGGTTTCTTCTCGAATTCGTTGAATGAGGGCGGGCTGGCTAACTTTCGCCACTGCAAGTGGGCATCCCAGGCCTGCAATGGCAAACAAGCAGTGTTCGGTGCTAGAAGGCACGGAGAATGTCCTCAACGCGTTGTTTGGCGTCGCCGAAGAGCATCTGGGAGTTGTCCCGGAAGAACAGAGGGTTCTGGACGCCTGCGTAACCGGCGGCCATGGAACGCTTGAACACCACGACGTTCTCCGCTTCCCAAACTTTGAGGACAGGCATCCCGGCGATGGGACTGCCCGGGTCTTCGGCCGCGGCGGGGTTGACCGTGTCGTTCGCGCCGATGACCAGGACCACGGAAGTGTCGCCGAGGTCGTCGTTGATCTCGTCCATTTCCAGAACGATGTCGTACGGGACCTTGGCTTCGGCAAGCAGGACATTCATGTGTCCTGGGAGGCGCCCGGCAACGGGGTGGATGCCGAACCTGACGTTCACGCCCTTCTCGCGGAGCTGGTGCGCCAGTTCAGCGACGGGGTACTGCGCTTGGGCGACGGCCATTCCGTAGCCGGGGGTGATGACGACGGACGAGGCGCTGGCCAGCATTTCCGCTGTCGCTTCGGCCGTGATCTCGCGGTGCTCGCCCTGGTCCGTGTCCCCCGTGCGGGCCGGGGCGGCGATGCCGAAGCCGCCGGCGATCACGGAAATGAAGGACCGGTTCATGGCCTTGCACATGATGTAGGACAGGTACGCGCCGGAGGAGCCTACGAGGGCGCCGGTGATGATGAGAAGGTCGTTGTTCAGCAGGAAGCCGGCGGCGGCTGCGGCCCAGCCGGAGTAACTGTTGAGCATGGACACCACCACAGGCATGTCACCACCGCCGATGGAGGCGACCAGGTGCCAGCCCAGCCCCAGAGCCAGGGCCGTGACAACGATGAGCAGCCAGAGCTGGGAGTCGTTGACGTACCAGACGGTCAGGACGACGAACACAACGAGGGCGCCGAGGTTGATCCCGTTTTTGCCCGGCAGCATCAGCGGCGAGGACTTCATACGGGCCGAAAGCTTCAGGAACGCCACGATGGAGCCGGTGAAGGTCACCGCGCCGATGAACACGCCGATGAACACCTCTGCGTGGTGGATCGCCATCAGGTCAGCGGACAGCGCAGGGGCTTCGAGGTGCCCGTTCCAGCCCACCAGGACCGCCGCAAGGCCCACAAAACTGTGCAGCAGCGCGATCAGCTCGGGCATGCCGGTCATTTCGACCACCCGCGCGCGCCAGAGTCCGATGGCGCCGCCGATGGCGACCGCGGCGACCAGCAGGCACAGGCCGGTCAGGGCGTGCCCGGCGCCCCAGGCGTCCTGCAGGGTCAGCCAGATGGTGGCGGCGAGGGCGATGACCATGCCGGTGATGCCGTAGACCACCCCGGCGCGGGCTTTTTCATGCTTGCTCAGGCCCGCGAGGCTGAGGATGAACAGCAAGGCCGCGACGATGTAGGCCGCCCCTGCAATGGAGTCGGCGGTCAACGGACCGGAGACGGCGTCAGTCACGGTAGAGCTCCTCGTCAGTGTTGCTGCTGTTGCGGTGGCGGCGCTCATGACCGGGCCCCGTTCCCCTTGGCCGCGTCACCGCGGGAGAACATGGCGAGCATCCGCCGGGTGACGGCGAAGCCGCCGAAAATGTTAATGCTGGCCAGCAGCACGGCGACGGCGGCCAGGACCTGCCTGACAATGTTTTCGGAGGTGACCTGCAGCAGGGCACCGACGACGATGATCCCGGAAATGGCGTTCGTCACCGACATCAGCGGGGTGTGCAGGGCATGGTGGACCTTCCCGATCACATAGAAACCGACCACGATCGAGAGCATCAGCACCGTGAAGTGCTGCGGCAGCGGCGCCGGCGCCACCGCGTTGACCAGGAACAGCGCCGCGATGCCCGCGGCAAACAGCCCGGCCTTACCGGCCGCGCTGAGGCCCTGCTTTTTCTTCGGCGCCGTGTTCTTGGCAACCTCAGCTTTGGTCTGGGCCGCGGGTGCGGCGGAGACCTGGACCGGGGGCGGAGGCCAGGTCATCTCACCCTCGCGCACGACCGTCACCGACCGCTGCACCACGTCATCGAAATCGATCCGCAGGACCCCGTCCTTTTCCGGGGTCAGGAGCTTGAGCAGGTTCACCAAATTGGTCCCGTACAACTGGGACGCCTGGGCCGGCAACCGGGCCGGGAGATCCGTGTAACCCAGGATCACCACGCCGTTATCGGTGACGATGCGTTCCCCTGCCACCGAGCCTTCAACGTTGCCGCCCTGCCCGGCAGCCATGTCCACGATGACGCTGCCCGGTTTCATCGCGGCCACATCATCGGCCGTGAGGAGTTTCGGCGCGGGCCGGCCCGGGATCAGGGCCGTGGTGATGATGATGTCCACATCTGCTGCCTGCTCGGAGTAGATTTCCGCAGCCCTGGCGTTGTACGCCTCGGACGTTGCCTTGGCATATCCGTCGGCGGACTTCATCTCTTCGGCGACCTCGACCTTGAGGTAGGTCCCGCCGATCGACTTCACCTGGTCGGCGACTTCCGGCCGCGGGTCCGTTGCCCGGACAATTGCCCCCAGACTGCTGGCCGCACCGACCGCCGCCAGGCCCGCAACGCCTGCGCCAGCTACCAGCACTTTCGCGGGCGGCACTTTGCCCGCCGCGGTCACCTGTCCCGTAAAAAACCGGCCGAACTCGTGAGCCGCCTCGATCACGGCGCGGTAACCGGCAATGTTCGCCATCGAACTGAGCACATCCATCGACTGCGCCCGCGAAATGCGCGGCACAGCGTCCAGCGCCAGCGCCGTGATTGGACGCGCCGCCAGCGCCCCTACCAAATCCGGGCGCAGTCCCGGGCTCAGCGAACCGATCAGCGTCGCACCGTCAGCCAAACAGCCGATCTCTTCCTCGGTGGGCGGGTTGATCCTGAGTACGACGTCACTGCCCCACGCCTCATCAGCACCCACGATCATGGCACCGGCCTCGGTGTACGCCACATCAGGGAAAGACGAGGACTCCCCCGCGCCCTTTTCCACTACGACGTCGTAGCCCAGCTGGATCAGCTGGCCGACCGTGAGGGGTGTTGCTGCAACCCTTGTCTCGCTACCTAATTCGGCGACGACCCCGATACGTGTCACGTTTTCTCTCTCTCATCCATTTTCAAGCCCTGGACGGTGTGCCCGATTCCCGGCGCACCAAGCCCTTGTTTCTTGTGAACCGTCAGCGCGCTGCTGCCGTATCTGACATGGCTCCTGACCCAAGGTCGAAGACTGCCTGCCCTCGATGACGATCTATCTGAACAGCACCTTGCTGGCGGGGACACGGATATGGGCCGGTCTTTGCCTGGCCCCTCACTGAGTTCGAAGGGATGCCGGACAGCCTCCGGAGATGTGCCCCCCCGACTGCGCCAGGCGGCCAGCTCCAGGTCTTCAGACTCTTCTCGGTCGGTACTGTTGTGCAATGCACGATTTCGGAGCGGGAACACCGGGGAAAGTTCCGCTGGCATGAAGGTCAAGTTCTTCCGTCACACCAAATGGCACGTTTTCGTCCAGCGCCACGATGAACTGCCGGTCTCCCAGGCGGGAGATCGATATTCCAGTGCGCCGTCCCTGTTGGAGGGCGACTCGCACCAGCCTGTCGACCGCGGCCGAAATCTGTTCATCCATCTCGGAGCGGCTGTCCACGATCAATTCAAGCTCGAGCGCTTCCGGATCCAGCCGCTTACTCGCGGTCTGCATGGGCACTGTGGTCATATGAGTTCCTCCTCAGTTAGGACGGTGGGGGCTGTCAGGGATTCCGGCAGTCACAGGTACCTGGACCCGCTCGTCTCCACGGCGCTGTGTGGTCTTGAGGCCCCGGAGCGCTTTCTTCAACTCAAGGTCGAGTCCTGCATCAGAGGCCGGCACTGGGTCGCAATCCAGCCCCAGCCTCTGGAAGGTGAGTGTTGCAAAGTCCATTAGAGGGTCACGCCTGTGGTTCGGGACAGCCAGTCGTGGGCGATCTGTTCGGCCGCTTCACCCAGTAGGCGCGGGGCCTCCCTCATGCAGACTTCCGGCAGCGGTTCGAAGTCCGTCAGGGCATAGACGCGGTCCAGCCCTGCCGTCCGGATCTGCGCCTCTCCCAGAGTCGTGCGCCCGACGACTGCAACAACTGTCGTACCATGGCGCTTTGCAAGTGCCGCGATTCCGACAGGCCCTTTACCGCGCAGGCTCTGCTCGTCCAGTGAGCCCTCACCGACGATGACCAGGTCGGCTTCCCTCAGCGCAGGACCGAGGGTGGTCAGTTCCGTGAGAACTTCGACGCCGGAGCAGAGCCGTGCTTCGGCGATGGCAAGGGCTGCAAATGCTGCCCCTCCGGCGGCGCCAGTGCCTGCTACTAGGCTCAGATCGCGGCCCAGTGTGTGTGCGATGAGGCGTGCCCAGTGGCGGAGAGAGCGTTCGAGCTGTTCTACCGTTCGAGCGTCGGCGCCCTTTTGCGGTCCATAGACGGCGGCAGCGCCGTCGTCCCCGGTCAAGGGGTTGTCTACGTCGCAGGCCAGGATAAGGTCCACTGCCCGGACCCGGGGATCGAGGCCGCTAAGATCTATCTCGGATGCAGAGTGCAGACCTTCGCCTCCTGGGGCTATTTCCGTCCCTGCCGCGTCTGTGATGCGGACACCGAGTGCCTGTGCGAGGCCGGCACCGCCGTCGGTGGAGGCGCTTCCCCCGACGCCCAAAATGATGCGCCCTGCTCCCCGGTCGAGAGCGTCCTTCAGCATCTCCCCCACACCGCGGGTAGTTGATTTTCCCGCCGTCTGGACGTTGGGTCTGCCCGGGAGCAGGGCAAGCCCCGATGCCTCGGCGAGCTCCAGGACTGCTGTTCCAGCATCGTCCATGGCATAAGTCGCCTCCACTGGCTCGCCCAACGGACCTGTCACCTGGACTGCGACGGGCGAGAAGCCGTTCGCGAGGGCAAGCTTGACGGTCCCCTCTCCCCCGTCGGCAACAGGGTGCCGAAGGATTCTGCTGTGCGGCGAGACGGACTTGATGGCGCGCGCCAGTACCTCTGAAGCCTCTTCGGCGGTGAGCGAACCCTTGAATTTGTCGGGCGCCACGACGACGAGGGGCCCCGCCCCTGTTTCCTCGGTCACCGGGTCGCCTCGTGGTGGGTTCGCACAAGGTCCAGGTACCGTTCGGCATTGGCCCGGATCCCGGCGCGTTCGTCTTCAGTCAGCTGCCGGCGGGCTTTGGCGGGAACGCCGGCTATCAGGGTTCCCGGTTCGAAGGTGGCGTCCTCAAGTACCACAGCTCCGGCCGCAACCAGACATCCGGGTCCGATCCTTGTCCCATTGAGCACTACTGCGCCCATGCCGATCAGCGATTCGTCGCCGATGTGGCAGCCATGCAGAATGGCCCGATGCCCAACGGAGACCCTCTCCCCCACTTCGACCGGAAATCCCCGGTCAGCGTGGAGCACGCATCCGTCTTGAATGTTGCTGTCAGCGCCCACAGTGATGGTGTCCCCGTCTGCCCTGAGGACCGATGCGTACCAGACGCTCGCACGGGCTTGGAGGGTGACTGAGCCGATGATTGTTGCATTGTCGGCGGACCATGCTTCGGGGTGGATGGTGGGCTTCCGGCCACCGAGACTCATCCGCTTCTGTTCCAGGACGGTCATCAGATGATTGCGACGGGGTCAAGCATGGAGCCTGTCGCTCCTTTGACCTTGATGGGGAGGGCAACGAAGAGGAATTCATATACGCGGTCCCGGGCAAGGTCTTCCAGGTAGATCGACTCGAACAGGTAGATGGCGTTTTCGATAAGCAGGAGTGTATGGACAGGCTGGGGGTTGGCCGGAGACCCGGGGTCGGGAGCCGGCTGAACCTCGAAGGTCTCCGTGTCACTTCCGGCGGCAACGACGCCCTGCTCGAGCAGCCACCGGGCCGCGCTGATGTCGGGTCCGGCGGTCACGTGCCGGGCCATGCGTTCGGGGTCGGGCCATTCGCTCATATAGCCGGTGCGGATCATCACGACGTCACCGGGGGTGATGGTGACGCCCTGGTGCCGGGCGACGGCTTGGAGTTCTTCGGCGTTGACGGGTTCATTGGCGGGAAGCGCGTTGATGCCGCGGTATCCGGGGACGTCGAGAAGGATGCCGCGGCGGATGAACGGCGGGATCTTGCTGCCGTCACCCACTGTTGGACCCCTGTCGCCGAGGCAGGTTCCTGCTGCGGCCCCTCCGTACCAATGGTCATCGTCCCCGATGGTCATGTGGGCGAGTGCGTCGACGTGAGCGCCGCTGTGCGAAGTACCGCTCATAACCTCGGCCATGTAGCCCAGATTTACTTCATTGACCTCCCCCCAGGGCTTGACGCCGTCCCCGCGCAGGCCGGCCGGGGTGCGGTACATCGATACGTCGAAGGGAGGGTGGGCGCCGAAAACGGGCATCCCGGTGAAGCGTGGCACCGAAAGGGAGTACAGCCGACCTTGCCTCGGTAGCTGCAGCGCAGCCAACAACTCGTTGGGGGATTGGTGGGCTGCTGGTCCTTCTTCAAGGAACTGGTCTGTCTGGGTGCTCATGGTGGTCCTTTCGAAAGGTCAGGTTTGCATGGAGTCGCGGATCTTGATGGCCCGCCGCAAATGCGCACCTGGAGGGCGTCAGGGCGCCTCGGGCAGTAGCTTGATGCGAACGGTGCGGTCCTCGGTTACTTCGACGTCAAGGCCAGCCAGCCACTGTGGTTCCCCTGGCTCTTCGCCAAGGGATTCACGGGCTACTGCTCGGAGAACGGGTGAGTGCGTGACAGCAACGGTGAAGACCGTGTTGTCGTCGCGGTCCGCGAGGCTTGCCGCGAATGCGTTGATTCTCCGGGCGACGGCCGCGGCGTCGTCACCAGGCGGGTTCTCGTGGCGGACCCACCATCCGACACGGTCGGGGGCCTGGAGCCACTCTCGGTAGAAGTCGATCCGGGCAATGTCCGCTTCACTCAGGCCAGGTACCTGAGCGGCAAAGGCTGCTTCGCTGCTGACCATGTCAACACGTGAACCGGCAAGGTACAGATCGGGGTTCCGCAAGGCAAAGGCGACTCCGTCGTCCTGTACCTGCGCACCTGCTTCGCGGGCGCCTTTTGCTACTGCCTCGGCTGTCTCCCGGGTGCGTCGCGTGGCACCGCTGATGACGCGGATGAGGCCGCCGTTTGCCTGCTCGGCAAGCCGTCGCCCCACTTCGACTGCGGTTTCCAGGCCCGCGGCGGTGACAGGCACGTCCCCGCGATGGGATGCGACTTCACCGTGGCGAAGCAGGAAGAGTTGATGGCTCATAGGGTCCTCCGGAGGTGGTACTTCTGGCTGGCGTATTGGTCCCGCAGCAGGGATATCGATGTTTCGGGGCCGGTACCCCTGCTGCGGAACGGATGAGAGGTGGAGCTGCTTACGCGTTGGTAGTCTCGGCGACAGAGGGTTCTGCAGCCTCTGCCTTTGCGGCCCATTGCTTCAGGAACAGTCCGAAGACGGCGTCCGCGAAGGCGTCATCGTTGATGTTGTTGTCCATTTCGATCAGTTCGACGCCAGCGTCTAGCCCGGCACGCAGTGAGTCAAACAGAGGCGAGGTGTCAACACCGTGCCACTGGCTGCCTTCTACGAAGTAGTTGTCCAGGCCAAGCAGGGGGAACGCGACCGCCTTGGGGCCTTTGGCGCGGTTCACGTGGTCGGCGATGTACGCACCGAGGCGGCGCATCTCTTCCGGTGTCGCCAGAAGGGATGTGACGTTCGGGTTGTGGATGATGATGTTTCGCTCCGGCGTGGCGTACTGCTCGGGGATGGTGTCAAAGGCGCCGAAGTTGAAGCATTCTGCTGCACCGGGAACGACTACCTGGGGGATTTCTTTGCGGATGGCGGCTTCCATGCGCTCCATGCCCGGGTCGAAGATGCCCTTGTTCCAGTGGTTGATGATCTCGGGCAAGGTGAAGTCGATCAGGCCATCGATTACGCCGACGTCGATAAGGTGTTCCATCCCGGCGCCTTCCCCGACGGCGTGGAACGTGACGACTTCGAAGCCGTGCTCCTCCAGGTTCTTGCGGATGCGCATGACACCGGGTGTCGTGACGCCGAACATGGAGATCGCGATCAGCGGCTTGGAGAACAGTGCGTGGGACTTTGTCACCTCGTACCCGCGGGCCATTCCTGCAGCAGCGTTGGCGGCGTTGGTCAGCACGAGCTTCGAGATGCGGTTCAGGCCGGCGATGTCGGTCACAGCGTTCATCATCAGCATGTCGGAGTGGCCGACATACGGGCGGGTATTGTTGGACGCCATGGTGCTCACGATGAGTTTCGGAACACCCATGCCAAGGCCCCTGAAGGCCTTGCTCAGCAAATCGGTCCCTCCGGTGCCGCCCAGGCCCAGCACAGCGTCGATCTTGCCCTCATTACACAGTTCTTCGAGGACAGACTTCAATCCGAGGCTCATGTTGGTGATGGCCGAATTGCGGCCGCCCGAGCCTCCCTCGACCCCTCCCGAGAAGGAAGCCAGGTCGATGCCGGCACGTTCTGCGACTACGGAGGACGGGACATCCGGCTCGAAATATGGCTCACCGAGGACACCGCAGTCCACAACCAGGACGTCGACGCCGGCCGCGAGGAGTGTATTGCGAACGAATTCGTACTCGGTACCCTTGGTGTCCAAGGTTCCGGCCAAGCAAACAACGGGCTTACGAGACATGATGTCTCCTTTCTTGGTTTCCCAATCAGGCTTATCCGCATCGGTGGGGATAGCCGTTCGCCGCCTTGGCGGCATTTTTCATTCAGTCGGGCTGACCGAGATCGGCTGCTTGCAGCCCCGCCCAGACAGTTTCGGGGGTTAGCGGCAGGTCGCGGAACACGACGCCGGTCGCGGCCGCCACCGCCGAACCCAGTGCTCCAGCCGTGCACAACAGCGCGCCTTCGCTGATTCCCTTGGACCCGTACGGTCCTGGACCGTCGTGGTTCTCGATGGCAGCGCTGATGAGCTCCACCGGCACATCTTTGAAGGTCGGAATTCGGTAGTCCAACGCCCCAAGGTTTCGGATCCGGCCATGGTCGTCTATCAGCAGCTGCTCCATCTGACTATGACCGAGACCCATGATTGCGGCGCCCTCATCCTGGGAGACGACCTGCAGCGGGTTGAGCTCGGTGCCCACATCGCTGACAGTGACGTGTTTCGTGAGAAGCAGCTCACCTGTCTCGCGATCAACCTCGACCTCGATTGCGGTGGCGTTGAACTCATAGAAGGCGGCGTCCCCGCCCAGCGGGTGATGCCCCTTGCCTCGAAGCCGCCTGGTTCCCTGGCCGATGAACTCCCCGCGTAAACTTCCCAGTGCCGCACGCGCCGCTTCCGGAAGGCTCACCTCACCGTCGCGAGTTACCAGGAGACCAGGCTTTTCGGAGAGCTGCTCCTCTGGTATCCCGTGCGTCTCTGCGTACAGCTCCAGCACGCGGCGACGGACATCCTGGCACGCAAGTACGGCCGCCGAACCCATGAAGACCGTCGAGCGGCTGGCGGAAGTCTGGAGGTCAAACGGTACGGTGCTGGTATCCCCGCTGACGACGCTGACCTTGTCCAGTTCCACGCCGAGTTCATCGGAAACGATCTGCTGCCACAGCGTGCGCGCTCCCTGCCCCATGTCGGACGTGCCGGCGTAAACGATGGCGCTTCCGTCGAAGAGCAGCCGGACCAGGCTCTGCGAGAGTCCGGAGGTGGCACCGGGCTTGATGCCGACGGCGATGCCGCGGCCGCGGTTGGGGGCCAGCGGCTGATCCCATCCGATGAGCTCGGCTGCTTTTTCCAGGCTCTGGATCCATTCACCGTCAGCCTTGGCTTCACATTCTCCGCGAACGAAGGCTTCCCCGTTTCCAACGAGGTTGCGACGCCGGATTTCAAGGCCGTCGAGGCCAAGTGCCCGCGCACCAGCGTCCAGTTGAGATTCGGTCGCCCACGTCACCTGGGGGCTGCCGTATCCCCGAAAGGCGGTGCTTGGCGTGGTGTTCGTTAGGACGGCACGGCCGGCAACCCGGACAGCAGGCATCCGGTAAGGTCCTGCCGCAACGTAGGTTCCTTTGGACATTACCCGGGGGGCGACGTCCGCGTAGGCCCCGATCAGGAAATCTGCTTTGACTTCGTGGAACGTGAGGTGCCCCTGCCCGGTGAAGCCAGTGCGCGCGGTGATCCGGCATCCGGCCCGGCGCATGCTCTGGAAGGTTTCCTCCAGCGACAGAATCAGGCGGCAGGTCCTGCCGGTGCGAAGAGCCAGGATAGCCACTAAAGGTTCCAGCTTGGGATTCTGTTTGCCGCCGAAGGCGCCTCCAGGATCGGGCGCGCAGACCCGCACCTTATTCAGCGGAAAACCGAGCAATTTCGCCAGGGTCTGCTGCAGCAGGTAGGGGTGCTGCACAGGAGAATAGACCTCGATGCCACCGTTGTCGGTCGGGATCGCAACGGTGCCGCCCGGCTCAATGGGAAAGTGGGTGACCATCGGGAAGGTGTAGGTGTTTTCGACAACCGTGGCTGTTCGTTCCTCTTCCGCGGCGATGTCGCCCCACGTGTAGAGCGCATCCTTTATAACGTTGGTGTCCGCCAACGGATCGCCAGGTCGAAGAGCCGGGTCCTGGACCAGGTGCGCTTCTGGTGCCAGGGCGGAATCGAGCGTGTAGACGCCAGGGAGCTCATTGAAGTCAACATGAACAGCGCGGGCGCCGGCGTATGCCGCCTCGGCGGTCTCGGCCAACACGGCAGCGACCGGCTCCCCATGGAAGTTCACTCTTCCATCGGCAAGAACAGGGCGGTCCTGGTGTGATACTCCAAACCGCGGCATGGGGGACGGAAGGTCCACCCCGGCCACAACGTCCACCACCCCTGGGATCCGTAGCGCAGCCGCCTTGTCGATTCCCGTGATCTCGGCGCAGCCGACGGGAATGGTGACCAAGGCTACCTGGAGGGCGTTGGTGAACTCCAGGTCGGCGACGAAGCGCTGAGCGCCGGTAGTCCGGTCCTCTCCGCCGTACCTAAGCACGGGCTGGCCTACGTTACGGCCGGATACGGTGCCATCACCATGAGCGTGGGACGGGGCCGTGTGCTGTAGTGCTTCAGTCATGGCCACAGGTCCTCCGGGCAGCTGTAGCCTGCACGGCGCAAACTATCCGCTCGTAGCCGGCGCACCGGCACAGGTTACCGGACATGCCCTCGCGGATTTGCTCCACCGAAGGCCCGGGGTTCGTGCGGAGCAGGTATTCCGCAGATACGACCTGCCCGGGGATGCAGAAGCCGCACTGGACTGCGCCTGCGTTGAGGAATTCCTCCTGCAAATCGCTCATGCCGTCCTGGGAAAGGCCCTCGATGGTCGTGATCTCGCGGCCATCGGCTTCCGAGCAGAGAACAAGGCAGGAGTTCACCGCCCGGCCGTCCAGGAGGATGGTGCAGGCACCACACTCACCTTCCGCGCAGCACTTTTTGCTGCCGGTCAGTCCAAGCTCGTCACGCAGGCCGTCCAGCAGGGTGCGTTCTGTCGGCACGAACATGGATCGTTCACTTCCGTTGACGGTGCACGTCACGTTCTGCTGATCAGTGCTCGCCGGTGGTTGGTTCCCGGTGGTGCTTGTCACGATGCCATCTCCTTGTTGTTTCTGCGGTTTGCCGCTGTCAGGACCGCGCGTTTGGTCAGGGCGCGGAGCGTGGCGATGCGGTATTCCCGGCTGCTGCGCACGTCGCTGATCGGTGTGGCGAGCTCCAGCAACTCATCAAGGACCTTGATAAGGGCCGGGCCGTCTTCAAGGGCAAGCGGATCTGTCTGACCGGTGAGCAGTGGGCGGGGGCCGACGGCGCCCAGCCCCAGGAGGAGCTTTCCGTCGGCGCTGACCTGAGCAGCGACGCTGACCGTAGCAATATCAACCCCCCGCCGCCGGGTGAGCCGGCGGGAGGCCGATCCGCTTCCTTCCTCCGGCCGCGGAAGGTGAATTTGAGTGACGATCTGTCCGGGGCTGCATTGCGTTCGCCTTGGGCCAAGGAAGAACTCGGAAATCGGAACGGTTCGCTCTCCGTCTACGGAGGCTATTGTCACGGATGCGCCCAGGACCAGGAGCGGCGGAGCGGTGTCCGCTGCCGGGGAACCGTTGCAGACGTTGCCGATGAGACTTGCCCGGTTGCGGATCGCTACGGATCCTACGCTGCCTGCAGCTTCCACCAGTCCCGGGTACCATTCCTGGACCACGGGATGCGTGATGAGTTCAGTCATGGTGAAGGTGGGGCCGATGCTCACTCCGGCGTCGGTAACGGTGATCGGCGTGGGGAGGTCCTGGGCGTTTTTGAGATCAACGATGAGATCCGGCTGCAGCGTGTGGTGCCGCAGCCCGACTATCAGGTCAGTTCCGCCGACGAGGATACGTCCGCCTTCACCTGCCGCGGCAAGGGCAGCAAGGGCGTCCGCCACACTGGCGGGCCGATAGTACTTGGACATCGTCGTCCTTTCTTTTCCGGTGCGTCCGGGTCAGGGTTCGATGATGATCTTCAGCGCGCCGCTGGAACGGTCGTTGAAGGTGTTCAGTGCCGTCTCGTATTCCGCCAGGGGGAAGCGGTGGGTGATCAGGTCCTTGACCCGCATCCGGCCGTTGGCAATAAAAGGTATGACACGGCGCATCTCGCCGGCGGAGGCGCGCGAGCCGACAAGTTCGAGTTCGTTGAGCACAATAGGCTGAATAGTCAAAGCAACGGCTTCGGTCGGGATGCCGACCATGGCGCAGCGCCCGCCCTTGCGGAGCATTTCCATTGCCCAGGTCAGGGTTTCCGGCACACCGGCGCATTCGAGGACAACATCGGCGCCGAGGTCCTCGGTCAGACGCCGGACGTCCGCGACCGGGTCGCCGGCGTTTGTGTCAACGGTCTCGAAGCCCATGGCGGCAGCTTTTTCGAGGCGGTGTCCACGGCCGACGATGATTACCCGGGCCGCGCCACAGATGAGCGCTGCGTCGCCGGCAAGAAGCCCGATGGCCCCGGCGCCGGTCACGGCGACCGTATCGCCGGGCTTGATGTTGCCCCGTCGTGCCACGTGCAGTGCGATGCTGGCCGGGTCGACCAGTGCACCCTCTTCGAAGGAGACACTGTCCGGCAGCCGGAAGATGCACTTGACGTTGTGGACCGCGTAGGTGGCATCCACGCCCTGGACGTTGTGGCCGTACTGCTCGTGCAGCCCGGCCTTCCCGTAGTTCTCACAGATGTTGTACTGGCCCTCGACACACTTCTGGCACGCCCCACAGGCGTTGTGGCTGGTACCGGCAACACGGTCGCCGACGTTCCAGCCATACGCCTCAGCACCGGGGCCAAGAGCCACGATCTCACCTGCCCATTCATGGCCAGGGGTGAAGGGGAAGGCCAAGGGCCAGAATCCCGGGTAGTCGCCCCGGATCAGGTGTGCGTCGGTGCCACAGATGGCGGTTGCCCTCACCCTGGCAAGGACTTCGTTGGCTCCCGGCTGGGGCACGGCCCTGGTTTCGATGCCGAGAACGTTCGGCGATTGCACGACAAGGGCTTCCATCGTTTCTGTCATTGATCTCTTCCTTGAGTCAGTTCACATTTTCCGTCGCCGGCCCAATGGGGTTTCAGCGGGGAATGTGATCGGGATTACTTTGAAGCTTAGGCTTCATCGGTGACCCTGTCAAACGATTATCGATTATCTAGGGTTTTGAATCAGTGTTGCAGTAAATAGGGTTACCAGCGAGAGGCTAGGTCAGCCCACTTCCTTGGGCTGGTAATGGTCTTGGATCAGCTTGCTGACGTTGAGCTGGTGCTCGCGGGCGGCCTTGGACGCACGTTCGGCATCGCCGTCGCGCAAAGCGTCGAGGATGCCAACATGCTCCTGAAGCAGGTCGCGCACATCCACGTTGGGCAGGTTCAGGGTGATGAAGGTGCGTCCGAACGGAGCGAGGTGGTCGAAAGCCGACACCACTGCTTGATTCCCGGCAGTCTGAGCGATAACTCTGTGGAACTGGACGTCAGCTTCCGTGACGGCGAGGAAATCGCCGGAGCCAAGGCTGGCCAGCATCGCATCAACCAGATCCTGAAGGCTTGCCAGAGTGGATTCGCTCATCACGCCGGCGGTCAGCCGGGCAGCCAGGGCGTCGATTTCCGCGCGAACTATACTGACATCCGCCAGTTCCTTGGCGCTCGGCATGCGAACGCGCGCCCCTCGCCGGGGATGAATCGTAATGACGCCTGCTGCGGCCAGATCGCGCAGCGCCTCCCGGATGGGCGACTGGCTCATTCCCAGCTCCTTGGCCAACTGCAGCTCGACAATTCTTCCGCCGGGCTCGTACTGTCCGCTCATGATGCGGTCCAGCAGGAGCCGCTTGACCGTGGTTGATAGAAGCTCGTTGCTGTGCTCAGAAATCCCTGGGCTGGCAGTCATCGTAAGGCACCTCTCATCGGCCTCGAGCGGCCTGCGGCTGACGTCGAGGATTATCGTTTATTTCACAAGTCTCTCAGATCGAGGCGACGGCGCGCCTCTTCCGGAGTGGCCGGTTCCCTGTGAAGCAGGCGAGCGATGGATGTTATCCTTTCGACCTGCGCAGCATTGGTCTCGGCCAGCTTCCCGGGACCGTCCCACAGCGAGTCCTCGATGCCCACGCGGGCGTTGCCGCCGAGGGAGAGGGCGATGGCACCGATACGCATCTGCGCAGAGCCGGCACCCAGCACTGACCACTCAAAGTCATTACCGAAGAGGCGCTCGGCAGTGCGGTGCATGTGGGCAATGTCCTCGATGTGGTTTCCTGTCCCCCCGAGGAGGCCAAAGACGGTCTGGATGAATAGCGGCCCACGCACGAGGCCGCGGTCAAGCATGTGCGCGAGGTTGTAGAGGTGCGATGTGTCGTAACACTCGAATTCGAACCGGGTGCCCTGGTCACCGCACGTCTTGAGGATCCGCTCGATGTCGGCAAAGGTGTTCTTGAAGACGATGTCCTTGTTGCCGAGGTACTCCCGCTCCCAGTCGTGCTTCACTGAAGGATAGCGGTCAAGCATGGGGAACAAACCAAAGTTCATGGATCCCATGTTCAGCGACGCCAGTTCCGGAGCCAGTTGGACGGCCGGAGCGATGCGCTCCTCGACCGTCATCGCCGGGCTTCCTCCGGTCGTGAGGTTGATGATCACATCTGACTCGTCCTTGATGATTCCGAGCACTTCCTTGAACAGCGCCGGATCCTGGACCGGGCGACCGTCCTTCGGATCGCGAACGTGCAGATGGACGATGGCAGCCCCGGCGCGTGCGGCGCCAAGCGCGGCCTCGGCGATCTCCTCCGGCGTGATGGGCAGCCAGGGCGACATGGTCGGGGTGTGAATCGCACCGGTTGGTGCGCACGTGATAATTGCGTGATGGGCAGCTCTGGCCATGGTGGTACTCCTCCTGTAGACTAACGATAATCGATTATAACGCGATAGCCAGCCGAAGACCAGAGCTCAACGGGTTCAGGTGTTAAGGCTGATCAGGAACGGCAACATGCGAGGGTGAGAAGCAATGCGCGAGATACTTGACGACCTTCTTTCCTGGTGGCGGGCTGGCCACACGGTCGGGATGGGCACCGTCGTGGCTACCTTTCAATCCGCACCCAGGCTACCGGGCGCCTCCCTTATCGTGGGTCCGGACGGAGAAGCCGTCGGCTCGGTCTCGGGCGGATGCGTCGAGGGTGCTGTCTACGAGCTAGCACAGTCGGTGGTGGAGAACGATGCCCCCGTTCTGCAACGGTACGGCGTGAGCAGCGAAACGGCCTTCTCCGCCGGACTGACGTGCGGCGGCATTCTCGATGTATTTGTCGAGCCCATAAACCGTGAGACCTTCCCCGATCTGGAGTCAGTTGCCAGGGATGTGGACGAAGGACGCCCGGTGGCCGTCGCCACCGTAATAGAGCATCCCGACCCCGAGCGGCTGGGTGCCAGGCTGATAGTAAGGCCTGAAGGAGAATCAACCGGCACCCTTGGCGGCGCCGTCCTCGATGACGCGGTAGGCGATGATGCGCTGGGCCTGCTGGGGCTGGGCCACAACGGCACGTTCACCTACGGTCCTCACGGCGAGCGGCTCGGCGATGGTGTCAAGGTCTTCGTTTGGGCCTTCGCCCCCGCGCCGCGCATGCTCGTGTTCGGAGCCATCGACTTCGCCGCAGCGGTTGCCAGCATCGGCTCCTTCCTCGGCTATCACGTCACCGTCTGCGACGCCCGCCCGGTGTTCGCAACCCGCGCCCGGTTCCCGTCCGCCGATCAGGTCATCGTCGACTGGCCCCACCGGTACCTGCGCAGCGAGGCCGAAGCAGGCCGCATCGACGGCCGCTCTGTTCTCTGCGTACTCACCCACGATCCGAAATTCGATGGGCCGCTGCTGGAGACGGCGCTCACTCTTCCTGTGGCCTACATCGGTGCCATGGGATCCCGACGTACCCACGAAGACCGCCTGGGCCGGCTCCGCGAGGCTGGAGTCAGCGAAGAACAGCTGCGCCGGCTGTCGTCGCCGATTGGGCTCGATCTTGGTGCCCGAACCCCTGAGGAAACAGCCGTCAGCATCGCAGCCGAAATCATCGCTCACCGCTGGGGCGGGACCGGGACCCCCCTGGGCAGCACCAGCGGGCGCATCCATCACGACATGTGGGCAAAAGCACCGGGGGCGCTTACGCCGGTCCTCAACCACATCGAGTCCTCCACGTGAAAGTCGCCCCCGTGACGGGACCATCAGCGCCAGAAACCCCAACGTGCACACCCGCCGTGCCGGGGAAAACAGCATCACCCACCCCCCTCGGCATGCCAAGCATCCGCCCCGGCCCGGAACGTGAACCCGATGCGGTACCGCCGCTCCCCCGCCGTGAAGCACCCGACGGGCTATGGGACCGGTACGGGCGGCGCGCCACTGACATGAGGTTGTCCCTTACCGACAGGTGCAGCCTGCGCTGCACCTACTGCATGCCTGCCAAAGGCCTCGAATGGATGGCCAAGCAGGCAGTCATGACCGCCGAGGAGATCATCCGGACCGTCCGCCTCGGCGTCAGGGAGCTTGGCATCCGTGAGCTGAGATTGACCGGCGGAGAGCCCTTGGTGCGTGCCGATCTCTTTGACGTCATATCCGGGATCCGTGCCAATCATCCGCACCTGCCGATCGCCATGACCACCAATGGTGTCGGACTCCAAACGAGGGCGGCCCCGCTGAAGGCAGCCGGACTGACCAGGATTAACATCTCCCTCGATTCCCTGCACGAGGAGACCTTCAAGCGGCTGACGCGCAGGCCGTTCCTCACCCAGGTTCTGGCCGGAGTAGATGCTGCCCGTGATGCCGGGCTCGGACCCGTCAAGCTCAACGCCGTCCTCATGCGCGGCATCAACGACGCCGAAGCGCCAGAGCTGCTGCGCTGGTCACTGCAGCAGGGGCATGAGCTGCGCTTCATCGAACAAATGCCCCTGGACGCAGACCACGGCTGGAGCCGATGGGACATGATCACCGCCGCGGAAATCCGCGAGCTTTTGTCGACCGAGTATGTCCTGACAACCGACCCCGGCCACCGGGATGGGGCCCCCGCTGAGCGGTTTCAGGTGCGGCGCCGCGACTCCAGCCGAGGCGGCATCACAGGCCCGGCGCTGGGAACGGTCGGCATCATCGCCTCAGTGACAGAACCCTTCTGCGGCGATTGCCGCCGCACCCGGATCACTGCAGACGGAAAGATCATGAGTTGCCTCTTCTCCCGCCAGGAAATCGATTTTGTCTCGCTCATGCGGCAAGGAGCCACGGATCGCGAGCTCGCGGAAAGATGGCAGGACGCAATGTGGGCCAAGCCCCGGGCCCACGGCATGGACCACACCGGCCTTGGCACAGAGGATTTTGTTCAACCGGATCGCAGCATGAGCGCCATAGGAGGCTAACCAGTGCTCGTACGTTATTTTGCTGCCGCATGCGCAGCCGCCGGGGTCGAGGAGGAAGACCACCCCCTGCCCGAGGGCACCAGCCTGGAAACACTGCTGGCAGCTGTACTGGCGGTCCACCGCCCGGAACCTCCGGCAGGAACGGCGCCCCTCTCGCGCATACTGCAGCGATGCAGCTTCCTGAGAAATCAGGTCGCCCTTCGTGACCCCACTGCAGGCCTCGGGACAAGTGACGTCATCGATGTCCTGCCACCCTTCGCCGGCGGATAGAACCCTGCAGCGGCAGACCGGCCGCAGCAATTGAACAGGGAATGAATCAGAAGGAGCGGCCAATGAGCAGAGCAGAAACGCAAATCCAGGTCATAAGGACCTCACTGGCCACCGAACCGATCGCCGTGGAAGAGGCAATCGCCGCTGTCGGGTCAGAAAGGGACGGTGCCGTTGTCAGCTTCAGCGGCGTCGTCCGCAATCACGATGGAGGCAAGGGTGTTGAGCAGCTGAGGTACTCCGCCCATCCGATCGCGGAGCAGGTGCTCAGAGAGGTAGTTGCAGCCCTCGTCCAAGAGAAAACCGGCGCGGACAGTCAATCCTTGCGGATCTGGGCCGCACACAGGGTTGGCAGGCTTGAAATTGGCGACTCCGCGCTCGTGTGTGCCGTGGCCGCGCCCCACCGGCAGCAGGCGTTCGAGGTCTGCTGTGAATTGGTGGACCGGATCAAGGCGCAGGTCCCGATTTGGAAAGAGCAGTTTTTCAGCGACGGCACCACAGAATGGGTCTCCTCAGGGGGCTAACGTCCGGCACTGTCCAGCCCTGGATACCGCTCGCGCACAGCCTCCCCCGGGGCCCGCGACATCGCGGCTGCGGAAGCCCAACAGCCGAGCCGAAGCAAAGAGTCATAGGGCTGCATCGCCATGCCTGGAGACCCGTTCCTTGAGGCCCGAGACAAATAGCTGGCTGGGCCCAGATTCACCCCAACAGTGTGCAATATCGGCTCAAAGCCTTGTGAGTCCAGTCACAGCCCTGTACAGTCGCAGTCAGATTATCAATTAACGATAATCGGTGAAGTGCTTCCCCTCCCGCTCCAGTTCCGCTAAGGCAATGCCGGCAAGGGCAAAAATTACTGAGCGGCCCTGCGTTGGCTCAGGCCCAAAGGACGGACGTCGGCAGATGCCGCAGGGAGGGGCCACCGCCTTCCACCCCCTCAACTGATCAACGATGCTCTCTTGAAAGCAAGGAACAACTATGAAGGCTCTTGTAATTATCGGTATCACTGCAGGCGTTCTTGCCGGCTTCTGGGCCGAGTACAGCACTCCCCTTGGACTCATCACCTGGGTCGGATTTTTGTCATGGGCGTGCTTCTTCGCGGCGGGAGGCAAGCGGACGGGGCTTCTCAAGACCATCCCTGCGAACCTGACCGGTGTCCTGTGGGGCGCCGCAATGGTGTGGGGGGCGTCAACCCTGCCGATTCCCGGGGCCCTGGGAATCTCGGTCGCCATCGCTGCCTTCGCCATGTGCATCCAGGCACGCTGGAGTGTCCTGAGCTTTATCCCGGGGGCGTTCGCCGGGACCGCGGCATACTTCGGAAATAACCTCGACCTTCTAAGCACGTCACTGGCGCTTGTTATCGGTGCCTGCCTTGGTTGGATCTCCGAATTTGCTGCCGGCCTCATCATGAATGCCGGCAGCACGAAAAGCGACGCCACTGCGACTCCCGACGCAGCTGCCGCAGCCCACAACTAACGAGTGAAGCGCCGGCGGGGCCACCAATTCCCGGCGGCGCTTTGCCGCCAGCCCCTGCGGGCACCGGCCACGGGACAACCCCGCTCCGGCAGGAATCCGGCCCCTGCGCCTACAAGCCCGAGGAAGGCAAGGCAGGGGCTCAGCGTTTGATCTTCTCGGATAGGGCGTGGGCGTGGCGCAGCAGCAGGCGCCCAAGGACGGGACGCCGTTCGGCTGAGAAACGGGACTCTATACCGGTGATGCTCAAAGCCCAGGCAGGCTGCCCGGCGGCGTCGAACACCGCCGCTCCCATGCCCCAACTGCCTTGAACGAGAAGCCCGGGATTGGTTGAATATCCCGCCGCGCGGGTCTCTTCGACCCGTTGGCGGATGACGTCCGCAGCGTGTTCGGGGCCAAAGTGTTCTTCCAGTCGCGCGCGGGCAAGGTACCGCTCGGCCGCGTCCCGCGGCAGGAACGAGAGGATAACCAGGCCCGCGGATGCGACGCCGAGAGGGAAGCGCTTGCCCTCGAAGAGAACGAAGGAACGGATCGGGAAGCTGCCGTCCTGGCGCAGCACGCAGACAGTTTCGTCGCCGCGTCGGGCCGACAGGAAGGCGCTCTCACCGGTCTCTTCAGCAAGGGCCCGGACGTGGTCGCGGGCCAGTTCGGTGATGTCATAGCGCTCCGCGGCGATAGACCCCATGAGGTAGAGCTCGGGCCCCAGGTGCCAGCGGCCCGCCTTGGAATCATGGTCCAGGAACCCCTCGACCGCCAAAGATGACAGCAGCCGATGGGCCGTGGGGCGCGCCAACCCGGTGGCGCGGGCGACCTCTGTCGTCCCGATCCCGCGGGGCATGGCTCCGCTGACGGCTCGAAGAACCTGGCCGATGCGGCCGACGACTTGGGCCCCGGGAAGCGATGCACTCATGTCTACATTATGGACGCTTTGGGCCACCCTGACCACAAGGCGACCAATAAACCGTCAAGGGCACATTCTCATTGACCGCAGTTCCGAGCAGGAGCTACGGTTCATGACAAACCTCACACAGATCATATAGTGGACGAACGGGAAAATATGATGGCAGAAAAACTTTGGGGCAGCGCCGCAGAGGCACTGGCCGGAACCATCCAGGACGGAATGGTCCTCGCCGTCGGGGGATTCGGCCTCAGCGGCATCCCCCGGGACCTCATCGAGGCGGTACGCGACAGCGGCGCGCGCAACTTGACTGTCGTATCCAACAACATGGGCGTGGACGGCAAGGGACTGGGCTTGCTGCTGGAGAACCAGCAGGTGAGCAAGGTTCTGGCTTCCTACGTTGGGGAAAACAAGCTCTTTGCAGAGCAATACCTGGCAGGCACGCTCGATGTTGAATTCGTTCCGCAGGGAACCCTAGCGGAGCGTCTGCGCGCTGGCGGAGCAGGCGTCCCCGCCTTCTACACTCCCACTGGCGTTGGCACGCCAATCGCGGAGGGTAAGCCTGAAGCAGAATTCGATGGCCAGCGTTGCATCCTGGAACGCGGCATCGTTGCAGACGTCTCCTTGGTCCGCGCCCACCAGGCAGACCGCGAAGGTAACCTCCGCTACAGAATGACTGCCCGCAACTTCAACCCCCTCGTCGCAGCGGCCGGCCGAATGACCATCGCTGAAGCCGAAGAAGTGGTAGACGGTTACCTGGACCCCGAGGACGTCATCACACCAGGGGTCTTCGTGCAGCGAGTGGTGCGCGTCGTCAACCCGATTAAAGACATCGAACAGCGGACCGTACGGGTCCGCGCGGAGGTATGAATACATGTGGACCCGTGATGAAATGGCGGCCATCGCCGCCAGCGAACTCGAAGACGGCCAGTATGTGAATCTGGGCATCGGAATCCCGACGCTGGTGGCCAACCACCTGCCCGAGGGCGTCCGCGTTACTCTCCAAAGCGAGAACGGCCTGCTGGGCATGGGCCCGTTCCCCTACGAAGGCGAAGAGGACGCGGACCTCATCAACGCCGGCAAACAGACCGTCACCGTTCTCCCGGGCGGCAGCTTTTTCGACTCCGCTGTCTCCTTCGGCATGATCCGTGGCGGACACGTACAGACCGCCATCCTCGGAGCCCTGCAGGTGTCAGGGGCAGGAGACCTGGCTAACTGGACCATTCCAGGAAAGCTCGTTAAGGGTATGGGCGGTGCCATGGACCTTGTCGCCGGCACCCCGCGCGTGATCGTAGTTACCGACCACGTGGCAAAAGAAGGTACCCCGAAGATCGTGTCCGAGTGCGACCTTCCGCTGACCGGTGTTGGCGTTGTCGACCGCATCATCAGCGACCGTGCAGTCTTCGATGTAGTGGACGGCGCTCTTGTCCTGCGCCAAATTGCCCCAGGGCATACCGTCGAAGAACTTCGCACTCAGACCGGGGCGGCCTTCACCGTTTCCCCCGAGCCGGCTTCCGGTGATCCCGGGGCACTCCGGGAGGCGGAAACCCCTGAGTCCGCATCCGAGACCGTCGGGGCAGACGCATGAGCGCCCTGATCGCCGGCTACGCCCGGACACCCTTCGCCCGGTTCAACGGACAGTTCGCCTCCATCCCGGCCACAGCCCTTGGCTCTCACGCGATCGCGGCAGCGCTTAGCCGTGCCGGCGTAAATCCGCAGGAAGTCCAAAGAGTGATCGCCGGACACGTCCTGCAGGGCGGAGCGGGCCAAAACCCCGCCCGACAGTCTGCCGTAGCGGCAGGAATCCCCTTGAGCGTCCCGGCAATCACGCTAAATGCAGTGTGCCTCTCGGGCATCGAGGCCGTCGCTTCCGCCGCACGGCTGATCGACAGCGGTGAGGCGGACATTGTCGTAGCGCTCGGACAGGAGTCCATGTCCTTGGCTCCTCACGTGTTCAACGCGAGGGCCGGACAAAAGTACGGAGCATTGCAGGCCGTGGACACACTGGAAATCGACGGCCTTACTGACGCCTTCGAACGCCGATCGATGGGGATCTCCACCGAGGACGGCAATACCGACTACGGTCTGGACAGGGCAAGCCAGGATGCATGGGCGGCGGTCTCGCACCAGCGTGCCCAGGCACATGCCGCCTTCCATGCCCAAGAAATAGCCCCTTACACGATCACCTCACGCCGTGGAGATAGCGTAGTCGCCGGTGACGACGGAGTTCGGAACGGGACGACGTCCGAGTCACTCGCAGCCCTGCGTCCGGCCTTCAGCAAGGAAGGGACCATCACGGCCGGAAACTCGTCGCAAATCACAGACGGCGCCGCCGCATTGGTCCTCGTCAGCCAAGAAGCTGCTGCAAGGTTGGGCCTATCCCCAATCGCTGCAGTGGAATCGCATGCCTTCGTGGCCGGGCCCGACGTGCGGCTGCACGACCAACCCGCCAATGCCATCCTGGCCGCACTCAAGAAGGTCTACGCCGGAGTGGAAGACCTGGCGGCCGTGGAGATCAACGAGGCGTTCGCCGCCGTGGCCGTCCAATCGGTCCGCACACTCGGAATCAGCCCCGATATCGTCAACACCCGTGGCGGCGCGATCGCCCTCGGGCACCCCATCGGAGCCTCAGGCGCACGCATTGTCGGAACACTGGCACGGCAACTTGCCGAGCAAGGATCGGGTGAGCTGGGCGCCGCGGGAATCTGCGGTGGAGGCGGACAGGGATCCGCTCTCGTTCTCAGGTCGCTCTAATCCGATGACTACGAGCGCGAAGCTTTTGCCTGAGCAACTCAACAGGCCCACCCAGTATGGCTATCGGAGATCGGTAGTGGCGAACTGGTGCGAGCTCATACCAGGTGACACCGTGCTGCTGCTCGGCCCCGTGGCCGAGCAGAGCCACAGGGGAACCGTAGACGCCATTTTGGCGGACGGCACCGTCATGTGGCTACTACTGGAGCATGCAGGCGGTCGGAAACTATTCCATCACGTCGATGGATACCAGACATTCGTCGATCCTGTCAGTACCTGAGGACCAGTGATCAGGAAAATTCTTCAGACTCCCGGCGCTGGCGCGGACACGCAACACGCAACCCGAAAGTCGGGGCCAGCGCCGGGCCTCCAACTCGTCCCCTGGCACGTCACAGGAGATGCCATTATCCCGATGTTGGCTATCGAGGCCTGCACCCTTCGACTGTAGGGTCAGGGGTGGCGCTGATTTTGGTGGGGTCAATGAGCCTCAGGTCCAGCGCGGCCTTGTGGCCGGCCGACGAGACTCTGCGTCCAGGACTTAGGGTTTGTGTCCTAGCCCCACGCGGGCTGACTACTTGTTCAGGTTGGGATCGTGGAGGTCATGCTCGCGGATATCGGCAGCGCCCAGAAGACGCTCTGCAGGGATGTCACCATGAGGATGCACGCGCATGCTCAACTCGGGGTGGTGCAGGCCCAGGGGCGGGACGCTCTAAACGGATCCGGGGCACGGAGGTGAAGTTGTGCCGCGGTGGCGGGCAGGACGTTGCCCATTCGAGCGAAGCGCCGAAGCCCCAAGGGTCGTCCACCGTGACCTTCTTCGTCCCCGGCTGGGCCCATCACGCACCGACCCTTGCCGGCCTCCAGAGGCAGGGCCTGGTCGGTGTACGGGTGTGCTTCCCGGCCGGTTGATTGCCGGCACGGATGGACATCCGGGTCACCTGCACGTTCGTGCTGGTCCAGGCGCGGAAGGTGCTGTTCAGGGTGATGGCCTTCTGGATGTCGAAAGAGTTGGGCCGGGCGCCGGGGACGACGACGGTCATACTCTTTTCCTGTTCTTTCCGTTACGGAGGGTGCACTAGTACGTCCGCCCGTGAGTCGTGCGGTCAGGCAGTTATGAAGGCGGACGCTTCATCCAGGCGACGAATGTCGGAAGCGCTGAGCCTCAGCGTGGCAGCTGCCATCAGGTGGGGCAATTGCTCGGCCGTGCGGGCGCTGGCAATGGGGGCTGCAATGTTATTTCGTGTCAGGAGCCAGGCCAGAGCTGCGGTGGCGATGGCCGTATCCCGTTGTCCGGCGATGTCCTCGAGGGTGGAGATGACCCGCAGGCCAGCGTCGCTGAAGTAGGTTCCTGCCATCTCTTCTCGTGGGCTTCCGACCAGGTCTTGTTGGGTCCTGTACTTGCCGGTGAGAAAACCGCTGGCCAGTGACCAGTAAGGAATGACACCGAGGTCGTAGGCGGCAGCAACGTCCGCAAGGCCGTCCTCGAACGCTGCCCGGTGCACCAGGTTGTAGTGCGGTTGCAGTGCGACCGGACGGGCGTAGCCGTTTTCGTCCGCAACCCGCATCCATTCGCGTACCCGGTCAGCGCTGTAGTTGGAGATCCCGATGTGGCGGACTTTTCCGGCGATGACGAGATCGTCGAAGGCCGCGACCGTCTCCTCCAACGCGGTCGCTTCGTCATCAAAGTGCGCGTAGTACAGGTCTATGTAGTCGGTCTGGAGACGGCGCAGGGAAGCGTCAGCCGCGGCCTTGATGTTTCGCCTGGAGAGTCCGGGGAAATCGGGGTGTTGACTGACTTTCGTTCCAATGATGAGTTCTGACCTGTTGGTACGGCTGGCCATCCAGTCTCCGATGATGGCTTCAGACTCACCACCGGCATTTCCTCCCACCCATGCGGAGTAACTGTCCGCGGTGTCGATGAAGTTCCCGCCCTGGGCTGTGAACGCGTCGAGGACGGACTTGGACTCTAATTCGTCCGATGTCCACCCGAACGTGTTTCCGCCCAGAGCCAGCGGGAAGATCGTCAGGTCTGAATGTCCGATGGTGTTCATGGGAATCCTATGCTGTGGTGGGTGTGGTTAGTCGGAGAGTTCGTCGATCAGTTTGATGTAGTCCGGTGTCAGGACGGGACCCGCGTTCAGGGTGCCCTGGCCGACGGCGCTTTCGTTGTGGCGCCGTGCCGAGGGGCCGATCGCTGATGCGGGCGGCGGCCGCGTCGTCCTTCCGGGCGGTCTGCCCGCACCCGTCGCCGGTGGGTGGAACATACGCTTTGATGTTCAACCGAGGCTAGTCGTCGTGGTGGTTATGCCGTGACCCTTCCTGCCCTGATCCGGCCACGCAGTTGTTTCCATATTTGTGGTGCATGCGCAGGTCAAGACACAACATGTTTGCTGCTCATCTTGCCGACGGGATCCGGTGGGAGGCCTCCACGCGATCGGGTTGGTCGGCGATATAAGCGCAGGCATGATTTTTCAGGAGACGTCCGGCGGTGGAGGCGTTCCCCGCGTCCAAGGCGTTCATAATGGCGTCATGTTCTTCTACGCAGGCGTACAGGTCCACGCCTGGTTGGCCCGCCCCAATCAGGGTGAGCATTTCTATTCCGACCGCATTCCATGCCCGGGTCAATGCCGTGTTATTCGCACTGTCCACGATGCTGCGGTGAAACTGAGTGCTGTGGAAGCAGAGAGCAGCAAGATCTCTGTCCAGCAGGGCTGCGCGCATCCCGCCCAGTGAGGTTCGAAGCTGCCTTGTATTGCCCTTCAACTGCGGCGCGGCCAACTGTCCGGCTATGTCCTCCAGCGCAGCTCGTATTATGTGGGCCTGACGAATCTCTTCACTATCGATCCTCCGGACCCGGCAACCTTTGTTGGGCGCAGATTCGAGAAACCCCATCGCAGAAAGCTCGCGCAGCGCTTCCCTCACCGGCGTTTGGCTGGTCCCCAACGTCCGGGCTACTTCCGCTTCCGTCAGTCGCTGTCCTGGAACGTAGGTGCTGTCGACAATCCTGGCAGTGATATGTTCACGGATTCTCACGCGAAGAGGAATCGCAATGTATGGGGCAGATTGTGCTGCCGATTGGCCTCCTGACGTCCACTGCCGCATCTCCGCAGAGGGCCAGCCTGTATGGGTTCTCATTTTTTCCTCACTGTTAGATGAGCCTAACCATCCAAGATTCTGCATCATCGATTATCTATAATCGTTTATAGACTATGAACGAAGGAGGCAGGCTATGCCCGAAAGTGACATCCGGCGCCCGGCTGTGGTCGCAGTGACCCTTGCTCTAGTTATGGATCTTCTCGATACGACCGTGGTCAATGTTGCGGTGCCAACCATGCAGGCGGAGTTCGGCACCGGACCCGGGATCACCCAATGGGTTGTTACTGCCTATCTGCTGGCTATTGCAGTGGCAATGCCGATGAGTAGCTGGATCAGCCGCCGACTGGGGCAGGGCCGCGCCTTTTATGCCGCCCTGGGTTTGTTCTCGGCGTCATCGGCCCTCACGGGCCTGGCCTGGTCCTTGCCTGCACTCACTGTCTTCCGGGCGATGCAAGGGCTGGGCGGGGGCATCCTTCTTCCGACCGGTATGGCGCTTCTTTTTGCAGCATTTCCCGCGGCCGAGCGAACCAAGGCCTCGGCGCTCATGTCTGTTCCGGCATCACTGGCGCCCGTGCTCGGCCCGCTGATCGGAGGCTGGTTTGTGCAGGACATCGGCTGGCGTTGGGTGTTCTTGCTCAACGTCCCGGTTGCGGTGGCCGCCATGCTGGCTGCAAAGCCTCTGCTACATCTTCGGACCGGGGATGACAAAGCTGCATTCGACACCGTTGGTTTTCTTGCTGTCTCGGGCGGCCTTGTGCTGCTTGTTTTCGGACTTTCAAGGGCAGAGAACAGCGACGGCACCCTTCTTGTCCCCGCCGCAATGGCGGCCTCACTGGTGCTCTTGGCCACGTTCACAGTGAGGCAGCTGCGCCGACACCGCCCTCTGATTAACGTGCGCTTGCTCGGACGGCGGGAACTTTGGAGCAGCAATCTTGTCTTTATGCTGACCTCACTGTCTTACGGCGGGCTGCTCTTCGTCCTTCCGATGTATCTTCAAGGTCCGCGAGGCATGTCTCCCTTCTCAAGTGGGCTGGTTACGTCGTTGCATGCGGTCGGCATTCTGCTGGCCAGTCCCTTCTCGACGCGATTCACACGCCGCTGGGGATTGACAGCTCCGCTGGTAGCCGGACTGGGTATCATAACTGCCGGCGACGCCGGGCTGGCTTTGACAGGACCGGACGGGCCACTGTGGGTGACGGCGGGCCTGATACTGGTAGCCGGTGTTGGGTTTGGGGCAACGATTATCCCGTTGCAGACTGCAACGGTTGCCGGGCTCGATGGTCTCGAGCTATCGGACGGATCGACCATGGTCAACATGGCCCGGCTAATCGGCATGGCCCTTGGCGTTGCCGCCGGAGCTGCTGTCCTCAATGCATTAACGGGCAACGCTACCCCGGGCGTAGGGTTCGCCGGTGGCTTTATCCTCATATCGGCGGCTGCAGCCCTGGCGGTCATCCCAAGCCTCCTGTTCAGGGAACCGGGATCCGCTCCGCAAGGTGCAGCACGCGCTCGGCAAGGAGCTTGAAGCAAACGGAATGGCAGGAGTGCCGAGGGGGCTTATAGGTATTTACGTTGTCGGTAGAGCATGAGCTGCCGTGGGTGGTGGCTAAACCGTCTCATACTCGGGGGTGCCAGCAGCCCAAGTATTTGGACGGTCTGCAAGCAACAAGGGGACTCGCCGCCGCGGAAAGCCCTCCCACCGCGGCGGCCGGTGGATGAGCATCTGGTCGATGTACTCCAATCCCAATGTTGCAAGGGACCCGTCGATCCCGGCGGCGGCATCGTAGTCCTTGATCTCGGCGGCCAGCTTGGTCGAGACGTCGTCAAGATAATAGCGCAGAAAAACCCCGGAATCTCGGGGATTCCGGGGGTCTTGTCTGTAGCACTGGGGAGGCTCGATCTCCCGACCTCACGATTAGCTGGAGATTGACTCCATAGTGACTAGTTAAGGTCCCGATGTACTGCAAGCTAGGGGTGGACTCGGGGCAACCCGATTTGTTCCACTCGTGATAACTCAGCGCATCTCGTCGTTTTCGTTGGGTAAACGTTGGCTGTTGGACAGAACTTACTGACGACGACGAGCCTCGTCGACCATGCCCTGAGCGATGCCGCGGAGCTCGGACGCCGAGGGCTCGTAGGCCCCCGTTCGGCGTATTTCTCGCCTTAGCTTTTCCGTGACGGTCGTGACACTGTCCGTCGGCTCAATGTTGACAATCAGGCCATCCAGCTTCTCCACGCCGTCGCTAAGCTTCCGCAGACTCTTGCTGAACTCTTCCAACCCCGATATTCCGGCCATGACCTGTCCCCTTTCATTCGCCAGCCCAGCGCCGGCGACATGAGGCTCAACGTACAGCACGGGGCAGACTTATCTGCTTACCTTCGGCTGCCTCTTGCTATAGTCCTCGACGCCGGCCCAGGGGATCCTGACGTGCTAGGACTGCCTACCGGCGCCTGTCTTGTAGGCGTTGGGGAAGTCCCGGCCGGGTCATGGTCCGGACGGTCTCGGAGTGGAGGTTTTGGCTGTCAGCATCCTCTCGGACTGTCATGTCCGGCTCGCGGCCGGGGATTCCGTTGCTCATGAGCCAAAACTTACATCGCTTCACGGCGGAGGCTGTGGTGATCCGTATGCCTCCGGCGAGGCTCCCCAGAGTTCCGCCAGGTTCCCCACCCAATGTTCCCCAGACATAGCTAGAGTGTCAGCGAAGGCCTTGACCGCAGGGTCCAGGTATTCGTAGTCGGGTTCAGTCTCCTCAAACTCAGAGCGCCGGATGACCTGTGACGGTGCCGCCAGCGCCTCGTCGAGCATCCGGCCGACCGCTTCCACATCTATCTTCTCCATTGTGTGGACGTTAGCCACTGGCACTGACAATGACGCGTTCCACTGCCCTGCGAATAGCACGGGCACAAGGAACGCCACGGAACGCAAACGGCCGGACATCTCGTCCTTCCAGGCCGGAGGCCTTCTGCATGTGCTGCCTTCTACCAAGGGAATACCAGAGGTCTGTCTCATAGTTTGGCTGATTCCGCCTGATCCAGACTGAATCGCCGGCTTCCTTTTAACAACAAAAAACCCCGCTGTTCCCGTGTAAACACTGGGAACTGCGGGGTTCTAGCTGGTGGCTCCGACCGGCGTCGATCCGGTGACCTTTCGATTTTCAGTCGAACGCTCTACCAACTGAGCTACAGAGCCTAGGTGACATGTCACCTTGAAGGCCGGAATTTCTTCCGGCAATCAGAGCGACCCTGACGGGACTTGAACCCGCGACCTCCGCCGTGACAGGGCGGCGCGCTAACCAACTGCGCTACAGGGCCTTGCTTGTTTACTGCTTGTTCTTGCTGTCTGCGATATCGCTACCGCAGATTTTCAAGGCCTTTAGCCTACCAGACTTTTTCACCCGGTTTGACCAGTTCCTTGCGTACCCCCAACGGGATTCGAACCCGTGCCGCCGCCGTGAAAGGGCGGTGTCCTAGGCCGCTAGACGATGGGGGCCAGGACGCCATCCGGTGAAACATAACAGGGCAAAAATTAAGGGCCGAAGCCTGTCGTTTTTGTCCTTTCGGGTTCCTCCGAACTGGACTATAAAACTATAAGGGCAGACCCCCGGATTATCCAAAATCGAGCCCTCCCGCCGATGCAAAGCCAGGCCAAGCTAGGGGCGGGGACGGGCAGGGTGGGTGCAAGATGGACTGATGGATGCCGTTGATGCCCTCAATGAGATCGCGTTCTGGCTCGAACGCGAGCTCGCCCCCACCTTCAAGGTCCAGGCGTTCCGCAAGGCAGCCGGGATTATCGGCGCCCTGGACCCGGAGGAGGTCGCAGCGCGGGCTCGCAACGGCAGGCTCAAGAGCATGAAGGGGATCGGCGACAGAACGTTCGAGGTCATCCGGCAGGCGGTCGACGGCGGCGTACCCGACTATCTTGAGGGTCTGCGCCAACGCGGGCAGCAGCCCCTCGCGACCGGCGGCGCCGAACTGAGCTCGGCCCTCCGCGGGGACCTGCACAGCCACAGCGACTGGTCCGACGGCGGATCCCCGATCGGACTCATGGCTGACGCCGCCCGGACGCTGGGCCGGGATTACCTCGCCCTGACGGACCACTCCCCCAACCTCAAGATCGCGAACGGCCTGAGCGCAGAACGGCTTCGGGAACAGCTGGACATTGTTGCGGACATCAACAAGAACGGCGGGGACTTCCGCCTCCTGGCCGGGATCGAGGTGGACATCCTGGAGGACGGCACCCTGGACCAGACCCCGGAGATGCTGGACCGGCTCGACATCGTGGTGGCGAGCGTCCACTCGAAGCTCCGCTCCGACCGGAGCACCATGACTGAGCGGATGCTGGGCGCCATCAATGATCCGCACACGAACGTCCTCGGCCACTGCACCGGCCGGCTGCTGCAGGGGTCGAGGGGAACCCGCCCGCAGTCCGAGTTCGACGCCGCGCGCGTGTTCGCGGCGTGCGCCAAGAATAATGTGGCGGTCGAAATCAATTCCCGCCCCGAACGGCAGGATCCGCCGGACGAGCTGATCCGGCTGGCCCTCGATGCCGGCTGCCTGTTCAGCATCGACAGCGACGCCCATGCGCCGGGCCAGCTGGATTTCCTGCAGTACGGTGCCGAGCGCGCGGCCTCGAACGGGGTGCCCGCCGAGCGGATCGTCACCACCTGGCCGGTGGATCGGCTGCTGGAGTGGGCCGGAAGCGGTAAATAGCAGCTGGACAGTCGCCTTGGGCCAGGCCCCAGGCGCCCATGCCCAGGCGCCCATGCCCAGGCGCCCATGCCCAGCCCGCCAATGCCCTAGGTGTACTGGGACGACTCCGGCCCCTCGGGCCGCCACGGCGTCGGCCTGGGCAGCCAGCGCGGGACGTTGCTGCGGTACTCCTCGTAGGCCGCGCCGAATTTCTGGGTCAGCTCCGGCTCCTCGTACAGCCGGACGAATGCCACCACCGGGATGGCGCCGATGCCCAGGGCCAGGAAGAGCTTCGGCTGGCCGAGCAGGAGCCCCTGCCCCGCGACCGCAGCCGCAATGGACACGTATATCGGATTCCGCACGTACCGGTAGAGCCCGCCGACCACCAGTTTCCTGGGCGGCGCAAATGGCGCGGGGGTCCCGATGCCCTCGACGGCGAAATGCACAAAGGAATTCGCGATGACGGCGGCGCCCGCCCCGATCATCATGGCGCCCGCGATCTGCGCGCGCACCCCGCCGGGGACCGGGGATTCCACTTTCCAGCGGGTCAGAAGCCACGGCACCACGCCGGCGGCCGTTGCGGGGGCGACCGCGAAGACGGCTGTACCGATGGCTGCGCGTCGTCGTTCGCTGGCCGAGGCTGGGGATGCTGTCATACCAGCAATCGTGACCCCGCCATGTTGAACGGACAAGGGCCCACCGGCCCAACCCCGGGGACGGAGGGATCAGCCTGAGCTTTCCCGACAGATCGAGTGGGCGGGGCGGGGCGCGCGGAGCGAGCCGCGCGGCGAGGCGGAGCGGCGGGTAGGCGCGATTCAGTTGAGAAGCAGCACGGCAAGGGTGACCATCACGACGGCGATTCCGGCGTCGAGTACGCGCCAGGCCGTCCGGCGCCCGAACAGGGACGTCAGGAACCGCGCCCCCGCGCCGAGGGCGGTGAACCAGGCAATGCTTCCCAGGCCGGCCCCGGCGGCGAACCACCAGCGCCCGGCTTCGCCCTGGGCGGCAGCGAGGGATCCGAGCAGCAGCACCGTGTCCAGGTAGACGTGCGGGTTCAGCCAGGTGAAGGCCAGGCAGGTGCCCAGGACGGCGGCCCGGCCGGCGGCGGGCTTGTTGCCGGGATTCTCCATCTGCTCCCCGCGGACCGCACGCCGGGCCGCGAGCGCCCCGTAGGCAAGGAGGAACGCCGCCCCGGCCCACCGGATCACGACGAGGGCAGCTGGCGCCCGGTCCAGGAGGATGCCGATGCCCGCGACGCCCAGCAGGATCAGCACGAGGTCCGAGACCGCGCAGACTGCCACCACCATAACCACGTGCGAGCGCTGGATGCCCTGCCGGAGGACAAAGGCGTTCTGCGCGCCGATGGCAACGATGAGGGACAGCCCGGCGGAAAGACCGGAAAACAGGGGAAGGATCACCACTCCACGGTAGGCACCCGCCAAAGATGAAACCAGTTAAAGATTCTGCTGATACGTAAGATGGGCTAATGATGGAGATCACCCCCCGAACAGGCCCGGACGCTGGCCGCGATTCTGACGCACGGGAGCTTCGACGCCGCGGCCGTGCACCTGTCCGTGACGCCCTCAGCGATCAGCCAGCGGGTCCGGGCCCTCGAGACCGCCGTCGGCCGGCCCGTCCTGACCCGGGCGCGGCCGCCCGGACTCACGGAGTCCGGCGGGGCCGTGGTGCGCTTCGCCCGGCAGTTGGAAATGCTCTCCGCGGACCTGGCCGAGGAGCTGCAGCCGGAGCACCCCCGCGGAGGGACGCGCCTGACGCTGGTGATCAACAGCGATTCCTTGCACACCTGGGCGTTGGCCGGCCTCGCGGCGGCCAGTAACAACGTCCAGCTTGAGATCCTGCGTGAAGACCAGGAGCACTCGCTGGACCTGCTGCGCGCCGGCGCCGCCGCAGCCGCCATCACGGAGACAGCCCAGCCCGTGCCCGGCTGCTCGTCGAGCAAGCTGGGGACCATGCGCTATTTGCCGGTGTGCGCTCCGGACTTCGCCCGCCGCTGGTTTGGGGCGGGTGCGACCGGCGCGACGCTCGCCGCGGCTCCCGTAGTGGTCTTCGACCGCAAGGACGACCTGCAGGACCGCTGGCTGCGCCGGGTCAGCCGGGCCTCCCTGCAGCCGCCGCGCCACTATGTGCCGGCCGCGCACGAGTTTGGCGATGCCATCCGCTGGGGCATGGGCTGGGGCATGATGCCCGAGATCGAAATCGGCGAGGACCTGTTGGCCGGCCGGCTCGAGACCCTCGCCCCGCGGGCGCACGTGGACGTTGCCCTCCACTGGCAGCAGTGGCGGCGCGGCTCGGCGGCGCTGAACGACGTCGCGGCCGCTGTCCGGGCGGCGGCGCGCGTCCTGCGCTGAGGCCGTTCGGGATGTTGGCAGGATCTCGACTAGACGTGACCGATTCCCGCCAGCCGGGAGGACACGGGAACGGCTAGATTGGCAGCATGGCAACAACCGCCGCATCCGGCCCCACTCCGTCCGCAGGCCCCCACGAAGGGTCTCCGCACGCTGCTCCCGCACCCGCCCCGCAACCCGCGCCGCCCCCTCCCGGGCAGCCGGCCACGATCAGCAGGCTCGGCATCGGCGCCGTCGTCGTTACTGTGGTCCTGTGGGCCTCCGCCTTCGTGGGCATCCGCGCCGTGGGCCCGAGCTTCTCCCCCGGCCCCCTGACGCTCGGCCGGCTGGCCGTCGCCGCCGTCGTGCTGGGCCTGTTGGTGGTGCCCAAGCTCAGGGGCCTGCCCCGGGGCCGCGAGTGGTGGCCCATCCTGGCCTATGGCGTCATGTGGTTCGGAGGCTACAACGTGGCCCTGAATGCCGCCGAACACATGCTCGACGCCGGCACGGCCGCCCTGCTGATCAATGTCAACCCCATCCTGGTGGCCGTCATGGCCGGTGTGATCCTGAAGGAAGGGTTCCCTCGCTGGCTCATCATCGGCAGCCTGATCGCATTCGGCGGCGTGGCCGTGATTGCGCTTGGCTCCGGCCAGCGGTCGACGGCGGACGTGGCCGGGGTGCTGCTCTGCCTGCTTGCGGCCGCGCTGGCCGCCGTGAGCGTGATCGTCCAAAAACCTGTGCTCCGCAAGTTCCCGGCGGCCCAGGCCACCTGGTTCGGCATCATGGTGGGCGCCCTGTGCTGCCTGCCCTTCAGCGGCCAGTTGGTCACCGAGCTGCAGGCCGCTCCCCTGCCGGCCACCCTGGGCCTGGTCTATCTGGGCATCTTCCCCACTGCGATCGCATTCACCACCTGGGCCTATGCCCTCTCGATGATTGATGCGGGACGCCTCGCCGCCACCACCTACCTGGTCCCCGGCACCACAATCCTGATCTCCTGGCTGGTCCTGGGCGAGATTCCGACCATCTGGGGCCTGGTGGGCGGCGTGATCTGCCTTGTCGGCGTGGGGCTGACCCGGCGCCGGTCCCGCTAGAGTTTGCCCATGCCCTCCTCCCTCCCGCCCGGCCTGCCGATCGTTCCGAACGGCGGAGACGGTGGTAACGACGGGGACGGTGGAGACGGTTCCTTCCCGATGTCCGAGGCCGATTTCGAGGCCGCCGTCAGTGATGCCCTCGACCGGATCCCGCCGGATCTGGCAAAAACCATGAGCAACGTCGCGATCTTCATCGAGGACGACTACACCCCGCAGCCCGGGGAGGATCCGGACACCGTGCTGCTGGGGCTCTACGAGGGGGTACCCCTGACCGAACGGGACTCCTGGTGGGATGCCGGCTCGCTGCCGGACCGGATCACCATCTTCCGCCAACCCATCCTGGACATCTGCACCTCCCGGGAGGACGTGATCGAGGAAGTCACCGTCACCGTGGTGCACGAGATCGCCCACCACTTCGGCATCAGCGACGCGCGCCTGCACGAGCTCGGCTGGGGCTAGCCTTAGAGGCATGGGACACGACCACAGCCACTCGCACGGCATCGCCGCCTCTGCCACGGGCACAGCCAAGCACCGCAAGCGCCTGGTCGCCGTCCTGGCCATCACGCTCGCCGTGGTGCTCGTGCAGACGATCGGTGCGGTGGTCTCCGGATCCCTGGCCCTGCTCGCCGATGCCGGACACATGCTCTCGGACGCCGCCGGCGTCTTCATCGCCCTGCTGGCCGCGTGGATCGCCACCCGGCCCGCCAGCGACCTGCGCACCTACGGTTACCAGCGCGCCGAAGTCCTGGCGGCGCTGGCGAACGCACTGGTCCTGATCGTCATCTCGGTGGTCATCTTCACCGAGGCCATCCGCAGGCTCGGCACCACCCCCGAGGTCCACACCGACGTCATGCTCGCCGCGGCGGTCCTCGGCGCCGTCGCCAACCTGGTCTCCCTGCTGATCCTGCGCGGCGCCCAGAAGGAAAGCCTGAACGTCCGCGGCGCCTACCTCGAAGTCCTGGGGGATCTGCTGGGCTCCTTTGCCGTCATCGCGGCAGCGGTGGTCATCATGGTCACCGGTTTCCAGGCGGCCGACACCATTGCCTCGATCCTCATCGCCCTCATGATCCTGCCCCGGGCCTGGCATCTGCTGCGCGACGTCGTGGACGTGCTCCTCGAGGCTACGCCCAAGGGCGTGGACGTCCAGATGATCCGCGACCACATCCTTGCGGTGGACGGCGTGGTATCCGTCCACGACATCCACATCTGGACCATTACCTCCGGTGTCCCCGTCTTCTCAGCCCACGTGGTGGTGGAAGACGCAGCGCTCGGCGCCAAGGGTGCCGACCGGGTCCTGGACAAGCTCACCAGCTGCCTTGGCTCCCATTTCGACACCGAACACTGCACGTTCCAGCTCGAGCCCACCACGCATTCAGAGCACGAGGCCCACCAGCACGCCTGACCGGCGGCAGGACACACCCGTCACGGACGTGGCCAAATGACACTCGTGTTGTTTATGTTATTCATGTGACTCGTGTTGCCAAAGTAGCCTTTGGCACGTAGCCTCATGCCTGCTGGGTGATCCGCAGAGGGCTTTCACGCGCCAAATCCGACCTCGCTCACTCCAGCCTGAGACTTCTGCGAGGTTGCCCATGAGTTGGACCGGACCCGGCCGCAAGACGGCTGTGCTCTGCACCGCCGTCGTCCTCCTTGGAACGCTCGCGCTCCCGGCCCAGGCCGCGCCGCTGACTTCCACGCTGGTTTCTTCGCAGATTTCTGAGCAGGGGCGCCCACCGCTGGAGACTGCCGGCCGGGTTCCGGCGTCGCCGGAGATCCCCTCACCGGAAGAGATCGCTGCCGCCAAGTCCAACGCGAGCTCGACGGCGGCAGAGGTCACCAGGATCGACGGGCTTCTGGCTGACGCGTCGGCCGGCCAGGAAACCAGCCTGGCCGCATCCCTGCAAGCAAACAACGCGTACGGTGAGGCCCTCGTGGAGCTGGCCGCACGCCGTGACGCTGCGGCTGTGGCGGCTGCCAGGGCTGCCGCCGCCGGGACGGAACAAGCCAAGGCCCGCAAGCAGGTTGGCCAGCTGGCCGGTGACCTGTACCGCAACGGCGGGCTGAACCCGGCCCTGAGCAGCTTCGTCAGCGGCTCCGGGCGGGCACTGGAGGATGCCGCCACGCTGGAGGCTGTAACGGCCGGACGGGCGCGGGCCTTCGAGTCCGCGGAAAACGCGGCCACGGCCGCGCAGTCCCTGACCGAAGCCGCAGCGGACGCCAACCGCGCCGCCGACGAGGCCGCCGCGACCGCCGAGGACCGCAAGGCCGACGCCGACGGCGCCGCAGCAGCCCAGCGCCAGGTCGTGGCCGATGCCAAAGCGCAGCGCAGCGCGCTCGTGGACCAGCTGGCAAGCCTGAGAAACACCACCGCGGCGCTGGAATCTGCCCGGGTGGATGCCCTCGACCGCCAGCGCCAGGAGGCGCGGCTCGCAGCACTGACCGCGGCGGCCGGCCCCGCGCCGCAGCCTGGCACGGGTTCGCAGCCGGCACCGGCAGCACCGGGACGGGACGATTCGGCCGCAGGGCAGCCAGCCGCTCCGGCTCCCGCCGACGTTCCGGCGGCACCCGCACCCGCCCCGGCTCCGGCACCGGCCCCAGCGCCCGCGCCGGCTCCCGCTCCGGCCCCAGCGTCCGCGCCGGATCCCGCGCCAGTACCTGCTCCGGTCCCTGTTCCGGTCCCCGCACCGGTTCCTGCGCCAGTACCCGTTCCGGTTCCGGCGCCGATTTCCGGCGGGTCGAACCAGACCGCGATTTCGGTGGCGCTCGGCAAGACCGGATCGCCGTTCTTCTACCAGTACGGCGGAACCGGGAGCTATGGGTTTGACTGCTCGGGCCTGGTGCAGAATGCATTCGCTGCGGCAGGGAAGTACCTGCCCCGCACGGCCTCCCAGCAGTTCGCCCAGGCCCCTGTTCATGTTCCGCTCTCCCAGGCGCGTCCGGGAGATCTGTTCGTCTGGGGTTCGGCCCCGGGATTCTACCACGTGGCCATCTACCTCGGCGGCGGCCGCGTGGTCCAGGCGCTGAACCCCGACGCCGGCATTACCGTGACCGATGTTGCCGCCATGTCCGGGATGCAGCTGTACGGCTACGCGGCCCGTTACTGAGACCCGCTCCCGGGGTTCCGTTCAGGCCTGTCTGGCGGCTAGGAGAGCACGTCCTTGGTGATGAACCTGCCGTAGGCCAGCGCGCCGAAGACGGCGACGTAGCCGCCCTGCAGGAGGGCATTGGCGGTAAAGGAATCCCAGGAAACCGGCTGCCGGAGCAGATCGCCAAAGTCCAGCCAGTAGTGGCTGAAAAGCCAGGGATGCAGCCACTCCAGTTGCGGCAGCGCGTCCAGGACCTGCGCGACGACCGAGAGCACCACGGTGGCCGCCATGGCCCCCACCGGAACATCGGTCAGGGTGGAGATGAACAGCCCAATCGCCGACAACCCCAGCAGTGAAACCGCCAGATAGGCGGCGATCAGCAAGAGCCGGACCATGGCCTCGCCGGTGCCGATCGTGTCGCCGGAGAGCAGGGTCACGGGCCCCACGGGGAAGAGCGCCGCGCCGATTCCGGCCCCGGTCAGGGCCACCACGAGCGGGGCAACGATCACGAACACGGCTGCCCCGGCATATTTGACAATCAGCAGGCGGATCCGCCCGGCGGGAGCCACCAGCAGGTACCGGAGGGTCCCCTGTCCGGCTTCCCCGGCGATCGTGTCTCCGGCCACGACGCCGACGGTAAGGGGCAGGAACAGCGGAACCGAGACCACCATGGCCGTGACGCCCACGAACAGGCCGTTCTGGGCGATCCGGTCCAGGAAGGCCGGCCCCCGGCCTGCCGGCACGGCCGAGGAGACCCGCACCGCCACCGCGATCAGGATCGGGATGGCCGCCAGCGCGCACAACATGGCCCACGTCCTGCGGCGGCGGAACAGCACCCCGAGCTCAGAGGCCAGCAGCCCGCCGGTCAGAGACCCGCGCCGGACCGGCGCAGCGCCCGCCCCGCCTTTGCCCCCAGCGTCAGCGCCTGCGCCCGCTCCGCTGCGGCCATCGGCCGCGCCGGCGCGGTCCGGCGCCGGGGCCACTGATGGGCCGGCTGCCGGATCACCCAAAGATGAGCTGTTACTGGACAACGTCGAACCCCTCCCCCGTCAATGCCACAAACCGGTCCTCGAGGCTTGCTTGTTCGGTCGCGAAGCCGCGGACCCGGACCCCCGCCGCCACGAGGGCCGCCACCACAGCTTCCGGCTGCACGGCCGCCCGCTCCACGGACCGGGACGATCCTCCGTCTTCCCGGGCTGCCGCACCTGGCGGAGCCACAGCCGGAGCCACAGCCGGAGCCACAGCCGGGGCCCCAGCCGGAGCCCCAGGCAGTGACGCGAACAGGGCCGCGTCCGTCCCGGACCCGGCGGCACCGGAACCAGCGCCACCGGGAGGACGGCCGTCGGTGCCCAGGGTCGCGGTCAGGCCCAGGCCGGCCAGCACCTGCGCCGCAGGCCCCGGGTCCGGGGTCAACACGCGGATCCTTGCCTGGCCGGCCCCGCGCAGTTCTGCCAGGGTTCCCTGCGCCACAAGCCGGCCAGCGCTCATGATGGCCGCATGGGTGCAGATCTGCTCGACCTCGGCCAGCAGATGGCTGGAGACGAAGACCGTGGCGCCGTCGGCCGCGAGCGATCGCACCAGGCTCCGCACCTCACGGGTGCCCTGCGGATCCAGCCCGTTGGTGGGCTCGTCCAGCACCAGCAGTTCCCGGGGGGCCAGCAGGGCGTTGGCGATCCCCAGCCGCTGCTTCATCCCCAGCGAGTAGGCCCGGACCAGCTTGTCCGCGGCGTGCGTCAAACCCACCCGTTCCAGGGCTGACTGGACGCGGGCACGCCGCGTCCCGCCCAAACCATAGGGGTCCGCGGCGTCCATGCGGCGCAGATTGGCGGCGCCGGAGAGGAACGGGTAGAACGCCGGTCCTTCCACCAGTGCCCCGACCCGGGGCAGCACGTCATTGAGTTTGCCGGGCATCTCCTCGCCCAGCACGCGCATGGAGCCTCCGGTGGCCGTGGCCAGGCCGAGCAGGAGCCTGATGGTGGTGGTCTTCCCCGAACCGTTCGGGCCCAGGAAACCAAAGACCGCGCCTTTCGGCACGGCCAGGTCGACGCCGTCGACAGCCATCTGCTGGCCGAACCGTTTGGTCAGGCCCGTGGTCTCAATGCTCAGCTCGGCCGCCGGCCCGGCGGCGCTCACGCGGCCGTCACCGGATGGTCAGGGAGCAACTGCCGGCCGCCGGATGCCGCGCCGGACATCACTTCTGCGCGGCAGCGGCCTGGAGCCGCTCCACTGGCACGGAGCCGGCGACGACCCTGCCGTCGTCGAGCACCAACACGTTCACGAGCGCGGTGGACAAGAGCCGCCCGCCCTGGACCGGGACGGTGGCCTGTTCGAGCAGGGCCGTGGCGTCCGACGCCGGGCTGGCCGTTCCCGCCGGGAACTCAACAACAGAGTCCCAGCCGGAGCCGGTGACGGCCGGCTTGCCGGCGCGGTCCTTGGCAGCAGGCGCGGTCGCGTTCCCGGCGTCGTTCCCGTGCTCGTGCTTCTTTACCGGAATCTCCTCGACCGTGGCGCCCGGGGGCGGAGTGAACGTGAAGACCGAGGCGTCGGGGGCCCCGAGGGTCAGGCTCGTGTAGGCGACGCGGAAGGCGGGATCCGACTGTCCGCGCGCCTTGATCTCGACGCCCAGCGGCAGACCGGTCTGGCCGTCAACGGCTACCGCGATGGACCCGACCAGCGTCGCCCCGGACTTTGGTGTCAGCACCAGGTTGTAGGCGGCCCGGCCGGCTACCTGGACATCGGCGCCCACCGCCACGTCGGTGCCCGGTTCGATCTTGGCCAAAAGCATCGCGGCGAGCTGGTCGGGCGTGGCGGTGACGTCGCTGCCGGCGCCGTGACGGCCTGTGCCACCGGCTTCACCGGCCGGGAGCTGGGCATGGGCGGCCGTGTTGTCCTTGGAGTTGTAGAACCACACGTCGTTGCCGTGGCGGATGGCGTTGCGTTCGGCCAGCCGGTCCATCACCTGGACGCGGGCGTTATCCGGGCCGTCGCGATAAACCCGCGCGGTGTGCGGACCCGTCAGCAATTCGAGCCACGCCGCCCCTGACGCGTCCGGGCCGGTACCGGACTTGGGCAGCTCGGGAAGCCCGAGCTCAGAGGACTGTTCCAGGGTTCCCGAGAGGGCGGGCTCGCGGTGCTGGGCAATCAACTGCAGCACCTGCTCCGGCGTCTTGGCCGGCAGGGGATCCCCGGCGCTGGCGGGCAGGGATCCGGCCAGCGCGCCGGCGGCAATGACGGCGGGAACGGCGACGGCGGGCAGCCAGCGCAGCCACGTGCGCGTCATCGTGACCGCGCTCCGGAAAGAGATGTTCCAACTATCCGCGCCTGGGGTATGCGCGCTTCGGTGCAGCTCATAGGTCAACAGTACGCCTGGGCCCGGCAGCCCGGTTATCCTACTTCAGCACATTGATGGTCAGTTCCACGGCGCCCAGCAGGAACGCGAGCACAGAGGTGCCCAGACCCGCCACGAGCAGCAGGCCGGGATGGGCCAGGCCCACCACCACCCGCCTCAGCCGCGGCCTGTCCCGCAGGAACTTCTTGGGTACGGCGCCCGGTTCCGGCGTTTGTTTCCAGCCCCGGAGCCGCCGCAGGAACCAGGCGCAGCGAATGATGAAGGCAAGCCACAGTACTGAGACCACCAGCGGGATCGCGGCCAGCAGGAGGTTGAAGCCCACCGCGGTGACCTCGCGTTCGGACGCCCCGACGAGCGACTGGAGGGTGGTTGAGATCGAGGCGCTCATGACCACTGACACTCCCCACACGAGGAAGGCGGCGATCAGGGCCAGGAATCGGACGAAGAAGTGGCCCAGGACGGAGTCCCGACGCGGCTTCAGGTAGCGGCGCGGGGTGGCATGCAGAAGGGCGATGCTTGCCAGCAGAGTCGGCAGGGCGGCGAGGCCAACCAAGACATACCAGGACCAGCCGGCCAGATCCAGGAACTCGTCGGCCACGATCAGCGCTGCCCAGAACCCGGCCCACGCCCAGCCGGCCGTGAGCGGGCGGCTGGCGCGGGCGCGGGCGCGCCGCAGGATCCGGGGTTGCCGGGCGGCCGGGGCTCAGGCGCCGGGGTGCCCGCCGCGGGTACCCCGGCGCTCCCGGGCTCCCGGCCATCGGAGCCGCGCGCTTCGCTCATGGCCCCACTGTAGCGAGCCGGCCGGCGTCGTGGTGTGGAGCCCGGCGCCGCGGGCGCCCCGGCGCGAATTGGACGGCGTCAGGGTGCCGGCGTCACGGTGCCGGCGGCGCCGTCGACCGTAATGCTGTGGCCCGTAGCGATCCTCGACGTCGCGTCGGGGACCCCCACCACTGCGGGGATCCCGTATTCCCGGGCGACGACGGCGCCGTGGGAGTTGGGCCCGCCCATTTCCATCACGAGGCCGCCGGCCGTCAGGAACAACGGCGTCCAGCCCGGATCGGTGGACGGCGCCACGAGGATCTCGCCGGGTTCCAGGTGCGCGCCCTGGGGGTCCAGGATCACGCGGGCCCGGGCCGTGATGGTGCCGGCCGAGGCCGGCGTGCCGGAGAGCCGCCCCGCGCCGCCGTTCGAACCCGCCGGTCCCCGTCCGCCGGCTGTGGTCTGCGCCGCGGTGGTCTGCACGGCCTCGGGCTCGGTGCCGTCCGAGAGCAGCACGCGGGGAATGTGCCGGCGGCCCAGTTCGGCCGCGTACGCCTCCCGGCGCCGTGCCACGAGCCCCTGCAGCGCGGCGCCGCCGAGCCCCCGGTGTGCGTCAGCCAGGTCGAGGAAGAAGATATCGTCCGCCGCATCGATGGCCCCGGCCGCGGCGAGTTCGGCCCCGACGGCTGAGAGCTGCTGCCGGACGGCGCCGAGCGCTTCCACGAGGTGGTACTTGGGCAGCTCACGCAGCCCGGCGAACATCCGGGTCCGCCGCAGCGCGGCCCGCGCTAGTGCACCACGAAGGCGGCTGCGCTGCGCCGCCGCGGCCACCAGCCGGGATACCTGCGCCTCCGCCTCGCGGGCCGCCTTGCCGAACTGCCGGTCCGGGGCGAGCGCAGGATCATCCATGCGCAGATAGTTGGCCAGGACACCGAGGATGTGGGTCGGGTCGTCAGACCAGCGGGGCATGCCGACGTCGATCTCCGCCACGGCGCGGTGGCCGTAGCGGGCCAGGAAGTCCCGCAGCCCGGATTGCACGACGCCGGGCAGGTCCGCCGCCCGGTAACGCCGGGCTATCTCGGCCAATGCGGCTTCCCCGAACACCGCCGCGGACGCCGGGTCGTTGCGGATGGCAGTAGCCAGCGACCACAGGTCCAGGTCCATTTCGGTGGTCACGTTGTTGGGCAGCCCCCGCAGGACTTCCTGCAGCGCCCCGTTCCCCGGTTTCCCGGCGAGTTTTCCGGCCACGGCCAGCAAGGCGAACCCCAGGGCGGGCAGCGGCAGGATCGCGGGAACCACGGGAAAGACATGCCGGCCAAGGATCCGCTCGACGTGCTCCAGGCGCTCCGTGGCGGTGGCACCGGCGGGCACCGCGAGTGCGGCCCGGAGCTGTTCGCCCACACGGTCTGCCCGGCGAAGTGCCGCCTCGGGCCGGATGAGGCCGCGGATCAGGGTCTCCGGGACCTTCGCCCGCACCGCCACCGGAGCGACGTGGCGCAGGAGCCGCCACGGGGTTGTTGTGGTCACGGAGAACCTGGGATCGGCGAAGAGGTTGCGCAGCACTGTGGCCGAACGCGCCTCCATCACGTCAAACACGCGGGGGACGATCGCGCGCCCGGCCCGACTCCGGACCACCGGCGTGAGATCGAAGAAGATGCGCTGACCGGCCTCCGCGTACGGCGCGGGCCCGTCACGGGGCACCGGTACCGGGAAATGCGCGGCCCCCGCAACCGAGGACGCGATCAGCCGGATGCCGGCGAGTCCCATCGGGGTGAGGGGCCGGGTCAGCCCCTGGGCCAGGCTGAAGCACAAATACACGCGCGGGGCCGGCCCGGAGGGAGGCCGGTCCGGCATCGGATAGAGCGTGGTGATGGGCCTGGACTGAGTGAGCCACACGGCCCGGTCCTGGCCGATGGCCCATTCGAGGTCCTGCGGCGAGCCGAAGTGCACCTCCGCGCGGCGGCCCAGGAGCTCCAGGGCCGCCAGTTGGGCATCGTCCAGGCTGGGCGCCAGCCCGGCGTCCGGTTGCGCCACCCGCTCGGTGCCGCCGCCGGGCAGGGGACGGATGAGCATGCCCTTGTCCCCAAGTCGCCGCTCGAGGATCCGTCCCGTGGCGCCGTCGATCACGAAGTGGTCAGGGTTGACCGCCCCGGACACCACGGCCTCCCCCAGCCCCGGGCTGGCGTCGATGACGGCCTCGTGCCGCCGGCCAGTCACGGGATTGGCCGTGAACAGCACGCCGGCCACGGCCGCGTCCACCATGCGCTGGACCACCACGGCGAGGGTCACCGCCGAGGGCTCGATCCCCTGCACCGCACGGTAGGTCACCGCGCGGTCTGTCCACAGCGAGGCCCAGCACCGGCGAACGGCAGCCAGCACGGCATCCGCGCCCACCACGTTCAGGAATGTGTCCTGCTGGCCGGCGAAACTGGCGAACGGCAGGTCTTCGGCGGTCGCGGAGGACCGCACGGCGACCGCCGTGTCGGCGCCCAGCGCCGCATAGGCGGCGCGCACGGCGGCGTCGATGCCGGCGGGGACATCGGCGTCGAGCACCAGCGCGCGGGCCTTGGCGGCAAGCGAAGCCAGCCCCGCCAGGTCGTCGGGGGCTGTTGCGGCGAGGGCGCGGTGCACGTCCGCCAGCGCGGGGGATGCCGTGGCGTCCAGGTACGCCCTGGTGGTCAGGCAGAAACCGGCGGGCACCGGCAGGCCGGCGCGTGCCAGCTCGCCCAGGTTCGCCGCCTTCCCGCCGACCGTGGCCAGCATGTCCGGGCCAAGGCGTTCAAGGGCCAGGACCGGCCCGTCCTGGGCACGGTCCGGCGTCCAGGGGTGCTCCATCCGCTAACCGTCCTTCCGACGCCGGGCCCGTCGCCTCGATCCTAGGACTCGCCGAGCATCGGCCCGAAGCTGGCTCTGTCCGCCAGCCGCGGGTCGTCGCGGTCCGGCACCACCATGACCGGCCCCTTGGCGTGGTGGAGGACGCCGTCGGACGTGGAGCCCAGCAGCATTCCGGTGAATCCACCGCGTCCGCGGGTACCGACCACCACAAGCTCCACGTGCCGGCTGGCGTCGACGAGGATGTCGACGGGCGAGCCGTCCACGAGCTGCGTCTCCACCTGCAGGGCCGGGAAGTGGCTCCGCAACCAGGCGACGCCGGCGTCGAGCTGGACCTTGATGTCGGCGAACAGGGCGTCGCGGTCCATCGGAGTGGGCACCCATGCCAGCGAGCCGGTGTACTGCGGCACCGCGCACACCACTCGGAGCCGGGCGGAGAGCCGCTCGGCCTGTGCTGCGGCCTCCAGCACGGCGACGCGGGCCTGCTCGGAACCGTCGACGCCGACGACCACGACGTTCTCGACCGGCTGGCTGCCCGACTTTGCCCGTTCGGCGAGCACGTGCTTGTCGTCTGTGGTCTCGCCCAGGCGGTCCGCGCAGATCAGCGGCACCGTCACGGTGGGGCACTTCGAGTGGGCGGGCAGCGCGCTGCTGACGGAGCCGAGCAGCCGGCCCACGAAGCCTCCGCGGCCGCGGGTGCCGAAGACCAGAAGCTCCGCGGTTTCGCTGATTTCCAGCAGCACGCCGGACGCGTCTCCGTTTTCGACGGACGCGTCGACGTCGATGTTGTAGAACGCGATCTTGTCCATGGCGTGCTTGAGGATGGCTTCGGCGCCCTCCCGGATCACGGAGTCGTCCACCGTGGCGTAGCCGCCGTCGAGCCCGGAAGCGGCGAAGATCGGAACGGAGTAGGCGGTCACGATGTGCAGCGGGCGGCGGCGGCGCTCCGCCTCACGGGCCGCCCACACCAGGGCGCAGTGGCTGTGGTCCGAGCCGTCCACTCCCACGACGATTCCGCGGGGCGGCGCCGGCTCGCCACCGGTCTCCCATGCCGGGTCCGGATGCACCTGTTCACGGCCCATTGGGTCCGCCTCCTCGCGATTCTTGCCTGATGTTGCGGCTATTCTGCCAGAAGTACTGCCGCCCGGCGTCCACCGGCGAGGCGACCCGGAATCCGCGTGCAGGAACCCCTGATTTTCCTCACTATTCTCGGTTAATTGCGAACATACAAGACGGCGGCAGGGCGCCCCCAGCCGCCCGCGGCGGAAGGATTTACGCAGAGTTAACACTCCGTTTCGCGGCCCGGCATCCAGGGCTTTTGGGACGGTTTCCGCCGGCGCGGGAGCACGGAAACCGCCGGAATCCGGGAACACAGCCAATGTCCTACCTCCCCTATCCACGGGCGGGAATCTTAGGTATCCTTCGAGGCATTGCTGAACCGAGACTGGTATTTCAGAAAGCAGCCGCTGGGGCTGTGGATCAGGCACGGGTCGGCGTCCGGGGTTTCCCCCGCGACTCGCACCATTTCAAGGAGGTACCCTGCAGTGTCGAGCATGCCTTTGTACGGCGGGATTGAGCGGACCACCGCCGTAGTTATCGGGACGGGGCTCTCCGGCCTGGCTGTGGCCAGCGAGCTCCAGCGCCGGGGCGTTGCGTCCATCATTGTGGACGGGCTCGACCTCCTGGGTGCCGGCCATCCGGCCAATACCTCCTCGCTCCAGCGCTGCGACGCGGCGGACGCCGCCAGCCTGCGGGAGCGCAACGAAATCCTGCGGCACCTGCGCAACTACGCCGCAAGCCACAAGCTCGACGTGCGGAACAACATCCGGGCCCTGCAGCTGGACCTCCTGGAGGCCGGCACGGACGGCTCACCGACGGAGAAGTGGGCCGTCCAGACCCCGGGCGGCGTCCTGCTGGCCGACCACCTTGTCCTGACCCGCTGCGCCCACAGCCAGCTGCGCCGCATGCTCTCGGAGCTTGGCATGGCAGCCGGCCAGAACCTCATGGCGGCGATGCATGCCCTCGGAATGTACCTTGTGGGGGTGGGCGAGCTCATTACCCCGACGCCCAAGGAAGTCCTGCGCCAGGCCAAAGTGGTAGGACAGGCAATTTCCGCCAAGGTCCACCCGAACGGGATCCCCGCGCTGATGCCCGGCGGCTTTGCCCTCGCCGCCCCCGCCTAGCAGCGCTTTGGTCGCGGAGCCGGAGCCGCGCTGGCTTGTTTCAGCCTTCGGTGTCGCCGCCCTCGTCCGGTGTGAGGCGGCGCTTCGCCATCAGGCCCAGGGCCACCAGGATGCCGACCCCGACGGCGACGAAGACCATGACGCTCCAGGGAAACTGCTGCGACCCGGCCGGCGCAGGGGCGGGCGCCGGCGTGGTGCCCGGCTGGGCGGTTCCCATCGTGGGGACGCCGGCGGCCGCCGTCGGGCCCGCCGCGGCGGCCGTCGCGGTGAAGGTGAAGCTGCCCTCGATCGGGTGGCCGTCAGAACTGGCCACCCGCCAGTGGACGTTGTATTGCCCCGCGGGGGCGCCGGACTTCAGCTTCTGCGCAGCGACATTGTCCACGATCTGGACCGGGCCGTCCGACCAGTTGGCGCCCGAGGCGTCGTTGACCACGATCTGCGAACCCAGGGCAAGCGGATTATGGTTGAACGTGACCGAGACCTGCTCCGGCGGTGCCGCGACGGTTGCTCCGGCGGCCGGGCTGGTGGACTCCGCGGTATCGTGCGCCGACGCCGGGCTCACGGCTCCGAGCAGGACCGCCATGAGGACGACGGCGCCCAGCAGGGCACCGCGAAGCTGTCGGATGGGGCGCATGGGCAGGCTACTCCTAGTGTTGGCTTCCTTACAGAGTAGGCGAAAACGCGGGGTTGGCCGTCGGGCTCCAAATAGGATTTAGGCAACACCCATCACTCCCGGAGGACCAATGCAAGGACTTATGCTCAAGCAGGACTCTGCACTCGACCGGTATTTCAAGATATCCGAGCGGGGATCAAACATCTCGCGCGAGATCCGCGGAGGGTTTGCCACGTTCTTCGCCATGAGCTATATCGTGGTGCTGAATCCGCTGATCCTCTCCGGGCCGGACTCCTCGGGCGCCACGCTGGGCTTCCCCGCCGTCGCCGCCGTCACCGCGTTCGTGGCCGGCATCCTGACCATCCTCATGGGCGCGTGGGCCAAGCATCCCTTCGCCCTGGCCACCGGGCTCGGCGTCAACGCGTTCGTCGCCGTCACGGTGGCCACGAACCCCGGCCTGACCTGGCCGGACATGATGGGCCTGGTGATGCTCTCGGGCATCACCATGCTGATCCTGGTCCTCACCGGCTTCCGGACGGCCGTGTTCAAGGCCGTGCCGGAGGGGCTGAAGACCGCGATAGTGGTGGGCATCGGCCTGTTCATCGCCCTGATCGGCCTCGTCAACGCGGGCTTCGTGCGCCGCGTCCCGGATGTAGCAGGCACCACCGTCCCGGTCGGCCTGGGCTTCGACGGCAAGCTCCTGGGCTGGCCGACGTTCGTGTTCGTTTTCGGCCTGATCCTGACCATCGCGCTGGTGGTCCGCAAGGTCAAGGGCGCCATCCTGATCGGCATCGTGGCCTCGACCATCCTGTCCGTGATCCTGGAATCCATCCTGCACATCGGTCCCAGCTTTGACGGCAAGACCCACAACCCGCAGGGCTGGTCCCTCGTGGCACCGCAGTTCTCCGAGTGGGCGGCCCCGGACCTGTCCCTGATCGGCAAGGCCAACCCCTTCGGCGCCTTTGAACACCTCGGCTTCGTCGCGGCGACCCTGCTGGCGTTCGTGATCCTGCTCAGCATCTTCTTCGATGCCATGGGCACAATGGTGGGCCTGGCCACCGAGGCCGGCACCATCGACAAGGACGGCAACATCCCCAACGTCGACCGCGTGCTGCAGGTGGACGCCCTGGGCGCGATCATCGGCGGCGGCGCCTCCGTCTCCTCGAACCAGATCTACGTCGAGTCCGGCGCCGGCATCGGCGAAGGCGCACGCACCGGCCTGGCCTCCGTCGTCACCGGCCTGCTGTTCCTCGTGGCGATGTTCTTCACCCCGCTGATCAACCTCGTGCCGTTCGAGGCCGTGGCCCCCGCCCTCGTGGTCGTCGGTTTCATGATGGTCTCCCAGGTGGGCAAGATCGACTGGCAGGACTGGGGCATCGCGATCCCGGCTTTCCTGACCTTCACCCTCATGCCGTTCACGTACTCGATCGCCAACGGCCTGGGCGCCGGCTTCATCAGCTTCGTGCTGATCCGCCTGTTCGAGGGCCGGGGCCGCGAGGTGCACCCGCTCATGTGGGCCGTGGCGTCCGCGTTCCTGCTCTTCTTCGCGATCGGCCCGATCGAGGCCGCCCTGGGGATCCACTAACCGCCCGCTCCCGCCTTCCCGCCCGCCGGGTGGGCCCCGCCCACCGGGCGTGGGCCCACCCGGCGCTGTTTAACCGCCGTTAAGCCCAGTTTCCGGGATTCCGGACAGTCCTACCGCGGCCCGGCTGGTATTCCGGCCCGGGCTGCGGTGAGCTAGTGGCATGGTTTCTCCCGCGCTCCCCGTTGATGTCCCGCCCCAGCCCTGGACGGGCAGGTTCGACGGCGACGGCGACGAGCACCGGCGCTGGTGGCAGGCGGTGACCCCCTACGCTCCCCGCACGGTCCCGGTGGGTGTCCCTGCCGGGCGCCCCGCCGTCATCCTCGGCTTCGGCAGCGACGCCGGGGTGCGGCGCAACAAGGGCCGGACCGGCGCCGCGGCCGCCCCCGCCGCCATCCGGACCGCGCTCGGCCCGCTCGCGTTCCACCTGGCGCGGGCCGTGCACGACGCCGGCGACGTCACCGTGGCCGGGGACGCGCTCGAGGCAGGACAGGCACGTGCCGGGCTCGCGATCACCGGCCTGCTCGACGCGGGCCAGCTTCCCGTGGTGCTCGGCGGCGGGCACGAGACCGCCTTTGCGAGCTATCTCGGCGTGGCCGGGTCGGCGGCCGTGCGCGAGGGCCTGAGCGTCGGCGTGCTGAACCTCGATGCGCACTTCGACCTCCGTGACGAGCCGGTGCCCAGCTCCGGCACGCCGTTCCTCCAGATGGCCCGCGCCGAAGCCGTCGCCGGCCGCGAGCTGCGCTACGCCGTCATCGGGATTTCCGAGCCGAACAACACCCGTACGCTGTTCAAGACGGCCGACGAGCTCGGCGTGGACTACCTGCTGGACGAGGACTGCTCGGCGGACGCCGCGCAGGCGTTTGTGGCGGCCTTCCTGGCACAGGTGGACGCGGTGTACCTGACCATCGACCTGGACGTGCTGCCGGCCTCCGTGGCCCCCGGCGTGAGCGCCCCCGCGGCCTTTGGTGTGCCGCTGCCGGTGATCAGCGCCGTGTGCCGCCAGGTGGCCGCGAGCGGGAAACTCCTGCATCTGGATATCGCCGAGCTGAACCCGGAGTTCGACATCGACGGCCGCACCGCCAAAGTGGCTGCCCGGCTGGTCAATACGCTGCTGGGATAGGCGGCGGCCCGCACCCGGGCCCACGCCCCCGGCAATGCCCCCGAAACGCAGAAAGTCCCCGCCACGGCGGGGACTTTCCGGTGAAAACGCTCAGCCTAGCTGCGGCGGACCTGCACGCCGTCGGAGTGCAGGAAAAGCTGCGTCTCGGACGGCCCGGCGGGGACCAGCCAGAGCACATTCCCGCTTACCGAGACCTCTTCGACCTCACCGGCCGCAATGACCTGTGCGTGCTTGACAATTTCGACGCGTTCGCCGACCCGGAGGCCGCTCCAGTCGGAAACCGTAGCTGCGGATGCTAGGCGCCTGGACAGTACCGTGCCGCGTGCTTTCATAGAACTTCTACCCCTTTGTATGTGTTCTTTGCCACAACTTCGTTGGTGTGGACTCTCCATTTGTACTACAGTTCCCGGGCCCCCGCCGTCCGTGTCGCCAAAGATTTCGGGGGCACCGGGAATTGTTCAGCTGCCCTGCATTTTGTTTCTTCTCAGGCGAGATTTCCGACGGCGGATTCGGCCGCCGCCCGGACCTTGCCCGAGGCCACGAGGGCATCCGCCGCTTCGAGCTCCGGTGACAGGAACCTGTCGGTGCCCGGACCGTCGACGACGTCGCGCAGCACGGCGATCACGGCCGCGCCCGCAGGTCCCGGCGTGAGTTCGCCGCCGGAGAGCTGGGTGCGGATGTCCAGCGCCCGGGCCGAGGTCACCAGTTCGATCGCCAGGACCCGGCGCAGGTTCTCCACCGCGCGGCGCAGCTTGCGGGCCGCGTGCCAGCCCATGGAGACGTGGTCTTCCTGCATCGCCGAGCTCGGGATCGAGTCCACCGACGCCGGGACGGCCAGGCGCTTGTTGTCCGAGACCAGGCCGGCCTGAGTGTACTGGGCGATCATGAGACCGGAGTCGACGCCGGGGTCCGAGGCCAGGAAGGCGGGCAGCCCGTGCGAGCGGGCCGGGTCCAGCATCCGGTCGGTCCGGCGCTCGGCGATGGAGCTCAGGTCCGCGACGGCGATGGCCAGGAAGTCCAGCACGTAGGCCACCGGGGCGCCGTGGAAGTTGCCGTTGGAGCTGACCCGGCCGTCGGGCAGGACCACCGGGTTGTCGATCGCGGCGGCCAGTTCGCGGGAAGCGACCAGGGCGGCGTGGTCCACGGTGTCGCGGACGGCGCCGGCCACCTGGGGTGCGCAGCGCAGCGAGTAGGCGTCCTGGACCTTGGTGTCGTTGATCCGGTGCGAGGCCACGATCGGGGAGTTGGACAGCACACGGAGCATGTTGTCCGCGGCGGCGGCCTGGCCCGGGTGCGGGCGCAGCGCCGCGTGCAGCTCCGGCAGGAACACCTGGTCCGTGCCGAGCAGCGCCTCGACGCTGAGCGCGGCGGTGATGTCCGCCGTCGTGAGCAGCTGGCGGATGTCCGCGATGGCCATCAGGAGCATGCCGAGCATGCCCTCGGTGCCGTTGACGAGGGCCAGGCCCTCCTTTTCGGCCAGCGTGACGGGTTCGATGCTGTGCGCGGCGAGGAGCTCGGCGACCGGGCGGGCATCCTTGCTCCCGTACAGTGTGCCGTCGGGGCCGGTCGCCTCGCCTTCGCCCATCAGGACCAGGGCGCAGTGGGACAGCGGCGCGAGGTCGCCCGAGCAGCCGAGGGAGCCGAATTCGCGGACCACCGGGGTAATGCCGGCGTTGAGCACGTCCACCATGGTCTGCAGCACCACCGGGCGGACGCCGGTGCGGCCGGAGGCCAGGGTCTTGGCGCGCAGGAACATGATGCCGCGGACCACTTCGCGTTCCACGGCCGGGCCCATGCCGGCGGCGTGGCTGCGGATCAGGGATTTCTGCAGCTGGGTGCGCAGCTCGTTGGGGATGTGCCGGTTGGCCAGCGCCCCGAAGCCGGTGGAGATCCCGTAGGCCGGGACCTCGCTGTGGGCGAGGTCGTCGATGTGGGCGCGGACCTTGGCGACGGCGTCCAGGGCGTCCTGGGCGATGGTGACGTGGGCGTCGTGGCGGGCGACGGCGACGACGTCCTCAGGGGTGACACCGCTGGAGCCAAGGGTGACGGTGAGCGGTTCGTGGGTGGTGAGTGTCATAGAAATCTACCTAGGTCTAAGTGTTGGTTCGCCGTCCCCCGCCGATTGCTCCGTAACGGCCCTTTTCAAGGCTCAAAACGGCGTTTACGGAGCAATCGACGAGGTTTTCACGGGCTTGGTTAGCGGGTTTCTGGGGCCACGCGGACAGGGTTCCCTGGCCGAGCTTGCGAGGTCACGGAGTCCGTGGGGAACATGGGGATGCGGACGCCGCGTTCCTTGGCGACCTCGACGGCGCGGTCGTACCCGGCGTCGGCGTGGCGGATGACGCCCATGCCGGGATCGTTGGTCAGGAGGCGCGCGAGCTTTTCCGCGGCGAGGTCGGTGCCGTCGGCGACGGAGACCTGGCCGGCGTGGATGGAGCGGCCGATGCCGACCCCGCCGCCGTGGTGGATGGAAACCCAGGTGGCGCCGGAGGCCGTGTTAAGCAGGGCGTTGAGCAGCGGCCAGTCGGCGATCGCGTCGGAGCCGTCGGCCATTGCCTCGGTCTCGCGGTACGGGGAGGCGACGGAGCCGGAGTCGAGGTGGTCGCGGCCGATCACGATGGGCGCCTTGACCTTGCCCTCCTTGACGAGCTGGTTGAACAGCAGGCCGGCCTTGGCGCGTTCGCCGTAGCCGAGCCAGCAGATGCGGGCCGGCAGGCCTTCGAACTCGACCCGTTCGGCGGCGGCGTCGAGCCAGCGGTGCAGGTGCTTGTTCTCGGGGAAAAGCTCCTTGATGGCCTTGTCCGTGACCGCGATGTCCTCGGGGTCGCCGGACAGGGCCACCCAGCGGAACGGGCCGAGGCCCTCGCAGAACAGCGGCCGGATGTAGGCCGGGACGAAGCCGGGGAATTCGAAGGCGCGGTCGTAGCCGCCCTTGCGGGCCTCGTCGCGGATGGAGTTGCCGTAGTCGAAGACCTCGGCGCCGGCGTCCTGGAACTCGACCATCGCCTGGACGTGCTTGGCCATCGAGGCCTGGGCCTTCTTGGTGAAGCCTTCGGGATCGGCCGCGGCCTCGCTGTGCCATTCCTCGACCGTGATGCCCTCGGGCAGGTAGCTCAGGGGGTCGTGCGCGGAGGTCTGGTCCGTGACGATGTCGACGGTGAGTTCGCCGGCGTTGTGGCGGCGCAGGATCTCGGGGAAGACCTCGGCGGCGTTGCCGACGTAGCCCACGGACCAGCCGCGGCGTTCTTCCTTGGCCTTCAGGACCTTGGCGATCGCGGTGTCGAGATCCGTTTCGACCTCGTCGAGGTAGCGCTTCCCGGCCCGGCGGCGCAGGCGGGTCTCGTCGACGTCGACAATCAGGCAGGCGCCGTCGTTCAGGGTGACGGCGAGCGGCTGGGCGCCGCCCATGCCGCCGCAGCCGCCGGTGAGGGTCAGGGTGCCGGCGAGCGTGCCGTTCTCGTCCCCGGTGAGCTTGCGGGCGATCGCGGCGAAGGTCTCGAAGGTGCCCTGCAGGATGCCCTGCGTGCCGATGTAGATCCAGGACCCGGCGGTCATCTGGCCGTACATCATCAGGCCCTCGGCCTCGAGCCGGCGGAACTCGGGCCAGTTCGCCCAGTCGCCGACGAGGTTGGAGTTGGCCAGCAGCACGCGCGGCGCCCATTCGTTGGTGCGGAAGACACCGACCGGCTTGCCGGACTGGACCAGCAGGGTCTCGTCCTTTTCCATGGTTTCCAGGGTGCGGGTGATGGCGTCGAACGCGGCCCAGGACCGGACGGCGCGGCCGGTGCCGCCGTAGACCACCAAGTCATCGGGGCGCTCGGCGACCTCGGGGTCGAGGTTGTTCATGAGCATGCGCAGCGGGGCTTCCGTCTGCCAGCTCTTGGCGGTGAGCTCGGTGCCGCGGGCTGCCTTGACCGGGCGGGCACCGGTGGTGAAATCGGCGGGTGCCATGAGGGTCTCCTTTGTCGCTGGATATGTGGCCGGATGATGTCTGTTCGGACTGGTGTCCGGGTGCATCCGGAGGAATGAGGTTCTGTATCAACTAAAGCCCCTTCACGGCCGCGGAAACAGGGCCGCCGGAGGGGTGCTGTCCGGTATTCCAGACCCTTCCCCTTCCCCGTTGCGCCATCACTTCCGGCTGCTGAGTAGGGGGAGAAGGGGAGCCCTGCGTGATGGCGCAACCGGGGGTGGGGGTGGGCAACCGGTCAGGCGGGGCGGCCGTGGATCCGGACCGAGAGCTCGTTGGCGACCTTCTGGATCCGGGCGGCCAGGACCGGCCACTGATCCGCGGGCAGCTTGTCCTCCAGGAACGTCACGGCGACGGCGGCGGTGGGCCAGCCCACGTGGTCGGTCACGGCGGCGGCGATCGAACCGAATCCGGGCGTCACCTCGCCGTGCTCTGTGGCGTAGCCGCGCTGGCGGACCTGGTCCAGATGCGAGGACAGCGCGGAGTACTTCATGATGGGCGATTCGGTTTCGTGCCGGGCCGTGAAGGCGGCAGCGTTCGGGTACAGCGCCCGCACCTGCGACTTCGGCAGCGCGGCGAGGATGGCCCGTCCGCTGGCCGTGAGATGGCTGGGCAGCCGGACGCCGACGTCGGTCACCAGGGACGGCCGGTTCTTGGCCCGTTCCTCCACGATGTAGAGCACGTCGCGGCCGTGCAGCACCGCCAGGTGCGCGCTTTCGCCGATCACGTCCACGAGCGAGGCGAGCATGGGCCGGCCCAGCCGGGACAGCGGCTCCTGCCGGGAATACGCCGAGCTGAGTTCGAAGGCGCTGATGCCCAGGCCGTAGCGCTGCTCCTCGTGCAGGTGCAGCACGAAGCCGTTCGCCTCCATCACCCCGAGCAGGTGGTAGACGCTGGAACGCGGCAGTCCCAGCGCGGTGGCAATGTTCGACGCCGCCATCGGCCCGCGCCGCGAAGCCAGCAGCTTGAGGATGCGCAGCGTGTTCTCGGCGGCCGGTACCTTCGACGCCGCCTTGGTGCCGGCCGTCCTGTGGACGGCCTTGGGCGCGGGCGTGTCAGGCGCTGCGGACAACGTGGCGGCGGCGGGGCTCACTGCGGTGCTGGTGGGTGGCATTGATCCTCTTCACGGTCGGGCGGTGTCCGGTATCCCGTACTTAAGCATGCGCCCGGCGACGGTCAACCGACAGCCTCCCACGGGAACGGCTGTCTGGAATGCCGGACAAGTGCCGGAAGGCGGCGGAGGGCTTTTGCCCCTTCCGGTTCGCGGACAACCGGCGGCAGGACGGACTACGATCGGTTCATGAAGCACACGTGGGAAGCTTCCGCGGACGGCATCATGGCTCTTCCGTCCGGCCGGCTCGTTCGTGGCCGCGGCCTGCACTACCCCCTTCCGGCCGGGCCGTTTCCCGAGTTCGGCGTGTATTTGCTCGGCAAGCAGCCGCCGCCCGTGGGTTGGGAGTCCCGATGGGTGCCCTGGCCCGACCTTCGGCTGCCTGTCGACCAGCCGGACGCCCTGGAGGCATTCCGGGAGGCCTGGCGCCGGGCCGAGTCCGAACGGGTTGAAGTGGCCTGCTGGCGCGGGATCGGCAGGACCGGCACCGCGCTGGCCTGCATCGCGATCCTCGACGGAGTCCCGCCCGGCCAGGCCGTGTCCTACGTCCGCCGCCAGTACCGGCGCCGGACAGTGGAAACCCCGTGGCAGCGGCAGTACGTCGCCCGCTTCCCGGCCGGGACACCGTAGGCGGCGACGGCCCGGCCCCTCCGGCTCAAATGGTGACGACGGCCTTCCCGCGGAGGTGGCCTGCGCGCAGGTCACGGATGGCCGCCGGCGCGTCCGCCAGGGCGTAGCATTTGCCGACGACGGGGGTCACCGCGCCCGCCTCGATGAGCCCGGTCAGGAACCGGAGGTCCTCCGCCCGTTCTGCGGCCATGACGCCCGTGAGCCGCTGGCGGACAAACACGGAGAGCAGTCCCGCGCCCAGCGAGCGTCCAAAGCCTCCGGCCAGCCGCCCACCGCCTTCCCCGCCGACGATCGCGAGCGTTCCCTTCGGCTTGAGCGCCCGCCGCAGGACGCTGAGCGGGCGGTTGCCGGCGGTGTCCACAATGAGGTCGAACTGCCGGGATCCGTCCGCGAAATCGTCATGCGTGTAGTCGATGACGTGGTCCGCGCCGATCGAGCGGACCAGATCGATTTTCGCGGTGCTGCACACCCCCGTCACCTGCGCCCCGAACGCCTTGGCGAGCTGCACCGCGTACGCGCCGACACCGCCGGCCGCGCCGATGACGAGGACCTCCTGCCCGGCCTGGATCCTGCCGGCATTCCGGAGCGCCTGCAGGGCCGTGACGGCAGAGATCGGGACGGCTGCGGCCTGTTCGAAGCTGAGGTTTTTCGGCTTCAGCGCGAGCCGGCCTTCCTTCGCGCACGCGTATTCGGCGAAGGATCCCTCACAGGTGCCGTACACCTCATCCCCGGTCCGGAAGCCGACGACATTCCGGCCGACAGCCTCCACCCGGCCGGCCACGGCCCGGCCCCGGATGCGGGTCTTCGGTTTCCTGAGCCCGTAGCCCACCACGCGGGTCAGGTACGGAAGGCCCGTCATGAGGTGCCAGACGCCCTGGTCGACGCCGGCCGCCCGGACCCGGATCAGCACGTCGTCGTCGCCGGGCACGGGGGCGTCGACGTCGCGCAGTTCCAGTACCTCAACGGAACCGTAAACATCCTGGACGATCGCTTTCATGGTGCTTCTCCTCTGGGTCAGCTCGCCATTCCGTAACCGCAGGCGCCGGCGACACCTTGAATGTGAAGAAATCCTGACATGTTGTCAAGCTCTTTCGCCGCTCCCCCGCCGGTTGGGGTTCGACGACGGCGGCGGCCGGCGCCGCGCGCGGTGCGGTGCGGTGCGCGGTGCGCCGCACAGTCTGAAATCAAAGACACCAAGTTCCCGTGAAACTCATCACAGCAAGGCCGGACATGGTCTGCTGGATAGCGATCCCCCTCCCAATGACGAGAAGGTATTCGCATGCAACAAGCCCAAACCGCCACGAAGCCGGCGCCCGCCGAAGCAGGCACCGGCAATGCCGTCACCGCCGCCGGCGCAGCCGTCGACTCCGTTCTCAGCCGGGGACTCAACGTCCGCCACATCCGTTTCATGGCTCTGGGCTCGGCGATCGGCACGGGGCTGTTCTATGGCTCCGCCTCAGCCATCCAGAAGGCCGGCCCCGCCGTCCTGCTGGCCTACATGATCGGCGGCGCCGCGGTCTTCATGGTGATGCGCGCCCTCGGCGAAATGGCGGTGCGGCATCCGGTGTCCGGGTCCTTCGGCCAGTATGCGAGCCGCTACCTGGGCCCGCTGGCCGGGTTCGTGACGGGCTGGACCTATGTCTTTGAGATGGCGATCGTGGCCATCGCGGATGTCACGGCGTTCAGCATCTACATGGGATTCTGGTTCCCCGACGTGGAGCGCTGGGTCTGGATCCTGGCCATCATCTTCTTCCTGGCTGCCCTGAACCTGCTCAGCGTCAGGGTGTTCGGCGAGCTGGAATTCTGGTTCTCCCTGATTAAGGTGTCGGCCATCATCGCCATGATCGCGGGCGGGGCGGCGATCATCGTCTTCGGCTTCCAGGCCGGCGGCGCCACCGTGGCGCCCGGGCTCGGCAACCTGGTGGACCACGGTGGCCTGTTCCCCAACGGGTTCGAAGGCCTCCTCGCCTCCTTCGCCGTCGTGATGTTCGCGTTTGGCGGCATCGAGACCCTCGGCATCACCGCCGGCGAGGCCGCCGATCCGAAGAAAGTCATCCCTAAGGCGGTCAACACCGTTCCCGTCCGGGTCCTGCTGTTCTATGTGCTGACCCTCGGCGTGCTGATGAGCCTGTTTCCGTGGGACGAAATTGGCAGCAACGGCAGCCCGTTCGTGCAGATCTTCAGCGGCCTGGGCATCCCCGCCGCACCCCACATCCTCAACGCCGTGGTGATCACGGCGGCGCTCTCTGCAGTCAACAGCGACATCTTCGGCGCCGGCCGGATCCTTTTCGGCCTGGCCCGGCAGGGCCACGCACCGGCGAGCTTCGGCAAGGTTTCCCGTCACGGGGTGCCGTGGATGACCGTGGTGATGATGACCGGCATTCTGCTGGTGGGGGTGGTGCTGAACGCCGTGATCCCGGAAGACGTCTTCCTGCTGATCGCCTCGATCGCCACCTTCGCGACCGTGTGGGTCTGGGCCATGATCCTGGCATCCCATGTCGCCATGAAACGCGAGATCGCCCGCAAGTCCCTGCCGGCGTCGGAGTTCCCGTCACCGTGGTGGCCCGCGGCCTCCATACTGACCATCGCGTTCATGGCCCTGGTAATCGTGATTCTGGGCGCCTTCGAGGACACCCGGGTGGCGCTGTATGTGGGAGCCGCCTGGCTCTGCGTCCTGGTACTTGCCTACCGGCTCTGGGTCCGCGGCCACGGCCGGGCGCGGGCGGACCTGGTCGACGAAACCGCCCAACTCCCGCAGGTTCCCGCCGGGCGGTGATGGGGCCTCGCCCTCAAGGGATCAGGACGCTCCCGGGCGGGCTCACGGGGTTAGGATCAGGCATGGTCCCCGCCACCAACCTCCTGGCCTTTGCCCTTGCCGCCCTCGTGCTCATCGCCATCCCGGGGCCCAGCGTGCTGTTCGTGATCGGACGGACGTTGGCCCTGGGACGCAGGGGCGGGCTGTTGAGCGTCCTGGGAAACGCGGCCGGAGAGGTGGTGCAGATCGCCGCCGTGGCCCTGGGCGTCGGCGTGGTGCTGGCCCAGTCCCTGCTGCTGTTCAGCGTGGTGAAATTCGCCGGCGCCGCCTATCTGGTCTACCTCGGGATCCAGGCGATCCGGCACCGCGGCGGTGGCGCGGCGACGGCGTCGTCCTCGAACCCGGCCTCAACCGCCCGCGTGCTCCGGGAGGGCTTCATCGTCGGCGCGACCAACCCCAAGTCGATTGTGTTCTTCGTGGCGGTGCTTCCCCAGTTCGTGGACTACTCGGCCGGGGCGATTCCCGTGCAGCTCGCCACCTTGGGTGCGGTCTTCCTGCTCATTGCCCTGGTCTCGGACAGCACGTGGTCCCTCGCGGCCGGGACGGCCCGGCACTGGTTTGCCCGCTCCCCCCGGCGGATCGCCGTTCTCAGCACCACCGGCGGCGTGATGATGATCGGATTGGGCGGCACGCTCGCACTGGTGGGCAACTCCGCGGAGTTCCAGCCGGGCGACTAGCCGGACAGCCGACGCCGGCAACCCGGCCAGGCAGCCCGGCCGGGCGGCCCCGCGCCCCGGCGGGCAACCCGTGCGGGCTACCGCGCGGACCAGCCGCCGTCCATCGTGTAGCTGGCGCCGGTGACCATGCCGGCGTCGTCGGATGCCAGCCACGCCACCAGGGACGCCACTTCCTCGGGTTCCACGAGCCGCTTGACCGCTGATTCGGTCAGCATGATCTTGGCCAGCACCTCGGACTCCGGGATGCCGTGCACCTTGGCCTGGTCCGCGATCTGCGATTCAACCAGGGGCGTGCGGACGTAGCCGGGGTTGATGCAGTTGGAGGTCACGCCGTGCGCCCCGCCTTCGAGCGCCGTCACCTTGCTCAGGCCCTCAAGCCCGTGCTTGGCCGAGACATAGGCGCTCTTGAACGGCGAGGCCCGGAGCCCGTGCACGGAGGACAGGTTGATGATGCGGCCGAAGTTGTTGGCGTACATGTGCGGCAACGCGGCCCGGATCAGCAGGAACGGGGCCTCCAGCATGAGGGTGATGATGCGGCGGAAGTCGGCCGGATCGAACTCCTCGATGGGGCTGATGCGCTGGATTCCGGCGTTGTTCACCAGGATGTCGCAGTCCAGGCTGAGCGTCTGGAGGGATTCGACATCGAGCAGGTTGACGGCCCACGCGGTGCCGCCGACCTCGTCGGCGAGCGCGGCGGCGGCGGACTCGTCCATATCCGCGATCACCACTTTGGCCCCGCGTGCCGTGAGGGCCCGGACGCTTGCCGCGCCGATCCCGCCGGCGCCGCCGGTGATAAGGGCCTTGCGTCCGTTCAGCGTGTTTTCCATAACTCAGCCTTCCGTGTCAAAAATTCGATGAGGCGGCCGGCTCCAGCGTGGCTGGAGCCGGCCCAAAACTCAAGCAGCTCAGCGGGTGGCTGCTACGGGCAGGCCTTCGCGTTCGGCGTCGGCCCGGTCCACGTCCTCCAGCGCGATGCCCTTGGTTTCCTTCAGGCTCAGCACTGCGACGGTGGTGATGGCGCAGGCGACCAGCAGGTAGATCGCGGTGGGCAGCCAGGAGCCGGTGTCCTTGAGCCACTGGGTGGCCAGGAGCGGCGCCAGCGAACCGGCGAAGATCGAGGTGACCTGCGAGCCAAGGGAGACCCCGGCGTAGCGCATCCGGGTCGGGAACAGCTCCGACATGAGGGCCGGCTGGCCGGCATACATGAAGGCGTGCAGGCACAGGCCGATCGTGACGGCCAGGACGATGATCACCGGGTTGCGGGTGTCGAACATCGGGAAGGCGAAGAACGGCCAGGTGGCACCGGTGACGGCACCGACGAGGTAGACCGGCTTCCGGCCCCAGCTGTCCACGAGGCGCCCGACCTGCGGGATGACCAGGAAGTGGACGACGTGGGCGATCAGCAGTGCCAGCAGCAGCGAGGAGGTGTCGTACTTGTGCACGGACTTCAGGTAGACGATCGCGAAGCTGACCACAAGGTAGTACATGATGTTTTCCGCGAACCGGAGCCCCATGGCCTGCAGGATGCCCTTGGGGTATTCGCGGATGACTTCGCGGACGCCGTAGCTGGCGGACTGATTCTCTTCCAGCTGGGCCTTGGCCTCGAGGAAGATGGGCGATTCGGAGACGTGGGTGCGGATGTAGTAGCCGACGAACACGATCACGGCGGAAAGCCAGAACGCCACCCGCCAGCCCCAGCTGAGGAAGTCGGCGGAGCTGAGCACGTTGGACATGATGAACAGGACCAGCGTAGCCAGCAGGTTGCCCACGGGAACGGCGGCCTGGGGCCAGCTGGACCAGAAGCCACGGGACTTGTTGGGGCTGTGCTCGGCGACGAGCAGGACTGCGCCGCCCCATTCGCCGCCGAGGGCGAAGCCCTGGATGAAGCGCAGGAGGACCAGCAGCGCCGGCGCCAGGTAGCCGAGGGTGGCGAAGCCCGGGAGGCAGCCCATCAGGAAGGTGGAGACACCGATGATGATGATGGTGAGCTGCAGGGTGGGCTTGCGGCCGAGCTTGTCGCCGATCTGGCCGAAGACAATGCCGCCCAGGGGACGGGCCACGAAACCGACGGCGTAGGTCAGGAACGCCTGGATGATGCCGTCCAGTTCGTTGCCCGTGGCGGGGAAGAAGTACTTGCCGAACACCAGGGTGGCGGCGGTGGCGTAGAGGAAGAATTCGTACCACTCGACGACGGTTCCCACCATCGATGCGGCGACGATTTTCTTGAGCCCGGAACCCTTGGATGCGGGTGCTGCGGCGGTCGTTGCAGAGCGTTCGTGTACGCTCATCTGGTTCTCCTTAGTGTCCACGGTGACACGCGCTGTGACGCACAGCACTGAAATGGCTTCATTGAGTATTGCCGCACATTCACGGCGGTTCAATGCCCAAACCAGCACCTGCTATGTGCAGAATTGCAGATATGAACGCCAATCCCGATGACCTGTTGGTCCTGCTCGCGGTCTCCCGCTCGGCGAAATTTACGACGGCGGCACAGACGCTCGGACTGAACCACACCACCGTTTCCCGCCGGATCGCGGCGCTGGAGAAGGCGCTGGGCGGCCGCGTGCTCTCCCGCGCCGCCGGTGGCTGGGAGCTCACCGAGCTCGGTGCCGAGGCCGTTCGGGTGGCCGAGCAGGTCGAGAGCGCCGTGCGCACCCTGGAGCAGCCCGGGCACACCCCGGACCCCATCACCGGCGTCGTACGGATGACCGCGACGGATGGATTCAGCGCCTACATCGCTGCCCCGGCCGTGGCCCGGCTCCGCCGCGACCATCCCGGCCTCAGCGTCGAGATCATCACCGTGACGCGCCGAGCGCTCCAGCAGCGGTCCGGCCTGGACATCGAGGTGGTGGTCGGCGAGCCGCAGGTGCACCGGGCAGAGGCCGCGCGGCTCGGCGAGTACATGCTGGGAATGTATGCCTCCCGCGGCTACCTCGCCGAGTACGGCACCCCGGCCACCGTGGAGGAACTGACGGCCCACTCGCTGGTTTACTTCGTCGACTCGATGCTGCAGGTGGACGATCTGGACGCCCCGCGGCGGCTGGTGCCCACCATGCGGGACGGGCTGAGCTCCACCAACGTCTTCGTCCACGTGGAGGCCACCCGGGCCGGCGCCGGGATTGGGTTCCTGCCCTGTTTCGCGGCCGACCTGCATCCGGACTTGGTCCGGCTCCTGCCGGACGAATTCGCGGAGCTGCTGCCCTATTGGATGGTGCTCCGGCCCGATTCGATGCGCCGGCCGGCAGTGGCCGCGCTCGTGCAGGCGCTGCGGGAGCAGACCGCGGCGCACCGCGATGCCCTGCTGGGCCGGGGAGCAACCCCATCGATTGCTCCATAGCCGCCGTTATGGAGTCGCAAAAGGGCAGCTACGGAGCAGTCGGCGTCCCTGCACGGGGCCCAGCCGGGGGTTCGGCGGGCGGCTCAGCGAGGACGGGCGGCTCAGCGAGAACGGGCGGCTCAGCGAGGACGGGCCTCTTCGGGTCGCGCCGGACGGCGGCGCCGGCCGCGAACGCCCGCACCTTTTCGTCGTTCCAGATGTGGGCAGGCACCGCACCGCCGAGCAGGCGCCGCGCGAGGCCGGGGTCGTCGTCGAACGGGACATCGCTGCCGGCCATGACCATGTTGCCGTAGCGCCGGCCCTTCAGCATGGCCGGATCCGCGATGATCACGGTGTAGGCAAAGGCGTCGGCGATGGTGGCGGCGTCCTCGCGGGCATTCTTGAGGTCCGGGGCGTCGCCGGAGTTGACCACATATATCCCGCCGGGGGCCAGGACGCGCTTGGCGTGCTCGACGAAATCCTTGGTGGTCAGCGGCCGCGGGGTCAGCGAGCCGGCGAAGACGTCGCGGATGATCAGGTCCCGGGTCTGCGGGGTCAGGCTCTCGGTGACCTCGCGGGCCTCTCCCACGCGCAGGCGCAGCAGCGGCGCCTTGGGCAGGTCGAACCAGCCCCGGACATAGTCGGCGAGCTTGCCGTCCAGCTCCACCACCACCTGGCGGGCGTCCGGATAGGCGGCGTGGAAATAGCGCGCCAGTGAGCATGCACCCCCGCCAAGGTGCAGGGCGCGCAGCTTGGGCCGGGGCTCCCGCGGCCAGCGCGACTCCACCAGGGCTGCCATCCAGCGCATGTACTCGAAGTCGAGGAACAACGGGTCCGCGAGGTCAATGTGCGAGCTCATGACGCCGTTGATGCGCAGGAGCCAGCCGGTGGAATTGTCCTGGTCCGGGATCAGCTCGCAGTCCCCGGTATCGATGTAGTACACCCCGGCCAGAGGACCGGCAGGGCGGGAACCGTTAGGCACTTCCACCACTCCCGGCCCGGCGGTTTGGGCGCCCCGCCCTTTGCCCCGCTTGGCCATCAGCTATCCCCCGCATTGTGCATGCTTCAACCCTAGTTCACCGGCGGCCCCGCCCCCTGCCCCGGACGGGCGGGCCGCGGCCAGCCCGCGGGACCAAAGCCCCTACCCATTCCCGGGCCGCAGGGTTCTACTGGGGCTGCACATAGTGCCGGGCGAAGGGGTGCGTCCGACGAGCCGGGAGGAAAAATGTCGGCACCCACAGGGCAGCAGGGCGGCACCGTGGCGGTCGGCTACGGCGGGTCCGGGGCCGCCCAACTCGCCGTTCGCTGGGCGGCCGAATACGCGGCCGCGGCCGGGCTGGACCTCCTGGTGATCCATGCCTGGGTGTGGCCGGTCTTCACCAAGAACCTGGGCCCCGTCAAAGGGGTGGCCGGGAGCGGGCTGCGGCACTCCGCGGAAGCCGTCCTCGCCGAGGGCATCGAGCTGGCACGCGCCGCCGCCCGCGAAGCTGCCGGCGACGCGCCGCCGGGGACCGAGCGCACTGTTACCGGCCCGGACCCGGAACGCCCGGGCCCCGACGTCGACGGCGTCATGGAGGCCGGGCTCCCGGCGCCCGTGCTGCGCGACGCCGCCCGGGACGCACGGCTGCTGGTAGTGGGCAGCCGGGGCCTCGGCGCCGTCCTGGGCCAGGTGGCCGGCTCTGTCTGCATCGATCTGGCCGGCTCGGCGCCCTGCCCGGTGATGATAATCCGACGCCCGCGCCGCCGGGCCCACCCCGTCGTCGTGGGAGTCGATGCCTCGCCCCGCAGCCCCGCCACCGTGGCCGAGGCCATCCGGCTGGCCAAAGTCCTCGGCGCCCCGCTGCACCTCGTCCACGTCGATCCGATGCGCGGCGGGGCTAGGGAAGAGCACGGCCGCCATGCCCTGCTCCACGGCCAAGAGCTGGTCGACCGCGCCATCGACGAGGCCCGCGGGATGGCGCCCGGGCTGGAGGTTACCGGCGCCCTGCGTGAGGGCCATGGGGCCCGGGAGCTCCTCGACGCCGCGGACGACGCCGACGTCCTGGTGCTCGGGACCCACAACCCTGCGGCCGGGGCCGGCAACACGGTCTCCGCCGTGCTGCACAAGGCGCGCTGCAACGTGCTGGTCACCCGCTAGCCGCCGCGGGCGCAACCGATTCGGACCTGCAGACGCTGCAAAGAAGGAGGCCGCGGTGCGAGCATGGCAAGTTGGACTTCCGGGGCCCATGTCCAGCGGGCCCCTCGTGGCCGCCGACCGCCCGGATCCTGTGCCGGGACGCGGCGAAGTCCTGCTGAAAGTGCGGGTCTGCGGTGTGTGCCGCACGGACTTGCACCTGGCCGAGGGCGATCTCACTCCGCGGCACCCCGGGATCATCCCCGGCCACGAAGTGGTGGGTGAGGTGATCGGGCAGGGGCCGGGGGCCGCCAGGTTCGGCCTCGGCGAACGGGTGGGCGTGGCCTGGCTGGGCGGCACCTGCGGCGCCTGCCGGTTCTGCGTGCGCGGCCAGGAAAACCTCTGTCTGTCCCCCACGTTTACCGGCTGGGACCGCGACGGCGGGTACGCCGAGCTCATCACCGTCGCGGAGAACTTCGCCTACCGGATCCCGGAGACGTTCAGCGATGAGGAGGCTGCGCCGCTCCTGTGCGCAGGCATCATTGGCTACCGGGCCCTGACCCGGGCCGAACTGCCGATCGGCGGACGGCTGGGCATTTATGGGTTCGGCGGCTCCGCGCATCTGGCGGCCCAAATCGCCCTCTACCGGGGTGCCCGCGTGTACGTCATGACCCGGTCCGCGCAGGCGCGCGCGCTGGCCCTGGACCTGGGCGCGACGTTCGTGGGCGGGGCCGAGGAGGAACCGCCCGATCCCCTGGATGCCGCGATCCTCTTCGCCCCCGCGGGCGGGCTGGTGCCGGTTGCGCTCCGGGCCCTGGACCGCGGCGGAACGCTCGCCGTCGCGGGCATCCACCTGAGCGATATTCCGCCGCTGCACTACGCCGAAGAACTCTTCGAAGAGCGCCAGTTGCGCAGTGTCACGGCCAACACCAGGGCCGACGGCGAGGAGTTCTTCCGGATCGCCGCCGAGATCCCACTCCGCCCGACCACTGTGGCATACCCGTTCGCGGTCGCGGACCGCGCCCTGCGGGACCTGGCGGAGGACCGGATCACCGGAGCGGCCGTGCTGCACATGGACGCGACGTAGCCCGGAGCCATCGCAGGCAAGTTGCCGCACCGACGCCGGGGACACGCTTCGGCGCGTCAGCCCGGCGTCCCGGCGGAATTCGTGCTCCTGGCCCGCCGGAGCAGCACCTTCTCGCCGCCCACCCGCACCAGCACCGGAGCCGCGTCCCCGGGGGCGGCGGACACCCGCAGGCGGTCCGGTCCGAGGTGCACGGCCAGCAACTGGTCACGGTAGCGGACCTGGAACTCCACCCGGGACAGCTCGGCCGGCAGCCTCGGGGTGAAGTCCAAGGCGTCCCGGGTGATCCGCAGCCCGGCGAAGCTGCGCTGGACCACATCGATCGAGCCTGCCATGGCGCCCAGGTGGATGCCCGCGCGCGTGGTGCCGCCCTGCGTATCGTCCAGGTCCGTGTCCAGGGCTTCCCGGAAGGTCGCCCACGCCCGCTCCGGGTTGTGCTGCGCCAGCACCGAGGCATGGGTGACCCGGCTAAGGGTGGAGCCGTGCGCGGTCCGGGCCAGGTAAAAGTCCACGGTGGCCGCGATCTGCGCCGGCTCGACGTCGTAGCCCAGCCGGCGCAGGAACCCCAGGAGCGCGGTGACAGGCGTGGATGCGGGCGGGAACGCCGTCGGCGTCCCCGGCAACAGCAGGACCGCGACGCCGGCGGCGAGCAGCCCGAGCGCGGCCACGACGGCCGCGATCACTATCAGCCGGCGCCGGCCGCCGCCAATCATGGGCCGCATGGTTCACGGTGGCCCCCCGGTCACGGCCGGTCCAGTGCTGAAAGGCCCGCGCAGCCTTGTCGCGGCCTAGGAGGACGCCGGAATCAAGCCGTCCGCGCGGTACCGGTCGAACAGCTGGAGGAAGGCGGTTTCCGTGCTGCGGTACCCGGTGAAGCCGGCAAGCCGGCTCTTGCTCATGTCCGTGACCACCTCGAGGTTCCGGCCCAGGTCGCCGTCCGTGTGCCACCAGGAGGCGACCTGCGCGAGGTCGGGTTCGGCCAGCCCATGGCGGGCGGCGATGGCCGACCCCAGTTCCTTACAGATGGATGCCTGAACGGCGAGGGTGAGCCCCATGTTCATCGCGTTCCCGACCGCATGTCCGATCACCGTATGCGCCCGGTGCACGGACCAGCCAAAGCCCTGCTTCGCGGCCGCAGCCCACAACTCATCTTCCTGGGCGTAGTAGAAGTTCGGCGTCGGCAGCCTCGGCTCGCTCTCCCGAAAGGGGGTGTCCGGCATTTCCCCTGCCGCATACGCCTCAAACGGGCCCAGATAGTGCTTCAGCCCGGTCATGAGTGCGACGTGCTTCACGGGCTTGCCGTTGAGGCTGGCGAGGACGTTCCGCAGCATCCCCGCGTTTGTGTCGATGTTCTCTTGTTCGGTCTTCCGCCTGGACCAGGCGGTGTAGAACACATGGGTGGGTGAAACACCTGCCAGGGCCTGGCGCAGGTTCTCCACGGAGGTCAGGTCCGCGCTCACATGGCGCACGCCACGGCGGCGGAGGGGCTTGCGGGAGAGCCCCACCACGTCCCAGCCCTCCTCGGTGAGCCTGTCCACCAGGGCGGATCCGGCAATTCCGCTTGCCCCCACCACCAGGGCGGTCCGGGTCTCGACGGTCTCTGCACTGCTTCGCACGTCATTCCTCCTGGCATCGCTTGTGCTGCGCCGCGCCCATTGCATGTATTGGGTCCCTGCGCGCCGGCCCGCTTGATCGGGACGGATGCTCTCCCAGCCTCTCATGCGGGGGTCCGGGGACTGGCCGGGAGGCCGTCCCGGCAAGCCGGTCGCGGCCGCGCAGTAGGATTCAGGGAGACGCCAAAACTGATACGAAGCTAAGGCGGAACATCCGTGAAATTCGTGCTCCGGTATCCGCTGGTGGCCGGGACCCTCGTCGTGCTGCTGGCGGTGCTGGTCTTGCTGTTCTCCGGGCAGGAAAGCATAGCCCGGGCCGTTGCGAGCGTCTATGCCCTGGCCGTGGCGGCCTACCTCGCCGTCGGGATGGCGCGCCGCCTCGCAGGCGGGCAGTTCGGCATCGACATCCTGGCCGTCACCGCAATCGTCAGCACCGTGCTGGTGGGCGAATACATCGCCTCGATGATCGTCGTACTCATGCTCGCAGGCGGTACTGCCCTGGAGGACTACGCCGCCGGCCGGGCCAAGGGCGAACTCACCGCATTGCTCGAACGCGTCCCGCAGACGGCCCACCGGGAGCGCAACGGCTCCGCCGCCGGAACCCGCACAGCCGGAAACCACACAGCCGGAACCCCAACGGAGAGCCAGCACGAGGACGTGGCGGCCGCCGACGTCGAGGTCGGGGACATCCTGCTGGTCAGGCCCGGCGAGGTGGTCCCGCTGGACGGCGTCCTGCTCTCCGAGTCCGGCTCCTTCGATGAGTCCTCGCTCACCGGGGAGAGCCTGCCGGTGGAGCGGTCCGCCGGGGACGGCCTCATGAGCGGTTCGCTGAACGGTGAGGCCGCGGTCCGGATGCGGGTCACGGCGCGCATGGAGGATTCGCAGTACAGCCGGATCGTCGCCCTCGTGCAGGAGGCGGCGGACAGCAAGGCGCCCATGGTCCGGCTCGCTGACCGCTATGCCGTGCCGTTCACGGCCCTCGCGTACGTGCTCGGCGCCGTGGGCTGGATCATCAGCGGCAGCCCGGAACGCTTCGCCGAAGTCCTCGTGGTGGCCACGCCGTGCCCCCTGCTGATCGCAGCGCCGGTGGCGTTCCTCGGCGGCATGAGCCGCGCCGCGCACTCCGGCGTCATCGTTAAGTACGCCGGGGTGCTGGAACAGCTGAGCCGGATCAAGACGGCCGCCTTCGACAAGACCGGAACCCTCACGTACGGCCGCCCGTCCCTGCTGCGTATCCGGACCGCCGGGCCCCTCGCAGAGGACGAGGTCCTGCAGTTGGCGGCGTCCGCGGAACAGTATTCCTCGCATGTCCTGGCCGCCTCGGTGATGGAGGCCGCAAGGAACCGGGCCCTGCCCTTCGCGGCCGCCACCGAGGCCACCGAATTCGCCACTCACGGGGTCCGCGCCAGGTTCGACGGCCAGGACGTGGTGGTGGGCAAGCCCGCGTTCGTCGCAGAGTGGGCGTCCGGCGTGGTGGAGGCTGGGCTGGCCAGCGGCGAGCTCGCCGTCTACGTCGGTGCCGGCGGAAAATTCGTGGGCGCCCTGGTGATGAGCGATCCCATCCGCAAAGAGACCCGCCGCACCCTCGCCGACCTCAATGCCCTGGGCGTACGCCGAACGGTCATGCTGACCGGTGATGCGCTCGCCACGGCCCGGCACATCGCGGACGAGGCAGGGCTCACCGACGTCCGCGCCGAGTGCCTGCCGCGGGACAAGGTCGAGGCCATCAGGTCGCTGCCGGACCGTCCGGTCATGATGGTCGGCGACGGCGTCAACGATGCCCCCGTCCTGGCGGTCGCCGACGTCGGAATCGCCATGGGCGCCCGCGGCTCGACGGCGGCCGGCGAGTCTGCCGACGTCGTGATCATCCTCGATGACCTCTCCAAGGTGGGGACCGCCGTCCGGATCGGCCAACGCACCGTGCAGGTGGCACTGCAGAGCATCTGGATCGGCATCGGCCTGAGCGTGGCCCTCATGCTGGCCGCGGCCGCGGGCTACGTGCCGGCCATTGCCGGCGCGCTGTCCCAGGAACTGGTGGACCTCGCCACCATCCTCAATGCCCTGCGTTCACTCGGACCCGGCCGCCAGGCCGGCCCGGTCCCCCAGTGTCCGGTAGTGGGCGCGGATGGATTCGGCGATGTCGCCGGGGAATTCGCTGGACAGGAACAGGTCCCGGATGGCCTCGCCGGTGGCCCGCAGCGTGGCGTCCCCGGACCGGAAGTCGGCAATGCGCGATCTCATGGCGGCGTCGATCCCGTTGGCCGCGACGAACGAGCGGTACGCGGCGGCCGTGGTGGCGAACCCGTCAGGGACCCGTATCCCCTCGCTTTGGAGGGTCCGGATGAGCTCGCCGAGCGAGGCGTTCTTCCCGCCGACCCGCGGGACGTCAGCCATGCCGATCTCGTCAAACCACATCACGGGCGATTCAGCCATGTCAGCACTCCTGCGCATTCTCGGTGGACCCATACTGCGCGGGGCCGGCGTCCCGGGGTCAGGGGCTTTGGACCCGCGGCCGCCGCCGGCTACCGTGCCGGCTACCCCGGGCCGCCGCCGTCGAAATCGCCGGAAGGCTGCGGGATCGCCGGAACTATACGGCGATGTCGCGCGCATCCGGCGAACTCGAGGGTGCGGGCGGCGTCGCGTGCGTCAGTCTTCGGCGGCGCTGATCCCGAACTCGCTCTTAAGCCGCACGCGGGCGCCGCGCTCAACCAGTGTGGGTATGTAGGTCCTGATCCGGCCTGCGTTCAGGGCATCGAATTCCTCGCCGACAATCCCGGCGATGTGCCTGCGCGGTACGTGCGGAAACCTGGCAGCCAGACGCTCGACAACCTGATCAATGCTGGGTTCTTTCGCATCGTCCGTCACTTCTTCAGTGTGGAGCGACCCGGTCCCGGCGTCAATGAATCTTCAGCCGGCAGGCGGCAGCAGGTGGCCCAGGCTCCGCAGGTACGTGCCAAAGCCGTGGGGCGCCCGGGCGTGGGTCCGGCCGGAGGTCATGACCCTGATGCTGTCCGTTGCGGTGACCGTAAAGGCGCGGCTGCGGAGGCCGTGCACCAGGGTCCGGTCTTCTTCGGACGTGACCCGGGCGAACCCTCCGGCGGCAAGATAGGCGGAAGCCCGGACCCCGAAATTCGCGCCATAGATATGGGGGTGGTCCTCGCGGAGGGGGTGGCGTTCGTGCCAGCGCCGGAGCAGTTCAGGGTCCATCCCGGCGGGGTCGGGTTCCACGGAACCCAGCACGGCGTCGGCGCCGGCCTCGGCGAACTCGAGCTGGCGCACCAGCCAGTTCTCCGGCACCCGGGAATCGGCGTCGGTGTTTGCCAGCCAGGTCCGGCCGGCCCAGGGCGGCGGCGTCCAGCGCTGGCCGGGCGGCCGCCGCCGGGTCACGCCGATGCCGGAGGCCCGGACGCCAGCGGCCCGGCTGGCGCCGGCGCTGCGGTAACTGACCTCCAGTGCGCTGAAACGCGGGTCCGAGGCTGCGAAGCCGGCCATGACGGCGGCGGAACCGTCCGTGCAGCTGTCCAGCACCACCGTCACCCGGGTGTCGACGTCGGACCGGACCCTGCGCAGGGCGTCCGCGGACCGCTGAACGGCCTCCAACGCCCATTCCAAGTGGTCTTCTTCGTTGTTTGCGGGCATGACGACGGCGACCCGGTCGATGCGGTGCCCGCGCGGCAGCGGCAACGCCGTCATCGTGGTCACCGCATCCGTTCCGGGCCGCCCGGGCCAGGTGCGGCGCCCGGTACAGCGTCCGGGGCAAGGAACACCTCGAGCACAAAGTCGCGCTCCTGGTAGGTCCCGCCGCCGGCCCAGCCCAGGTGCCGCCGGGCCGCGGCGTGGACCGCGTCGCCGTCGAGTTCCCAGCCGGAAATGGGGTGCCGCCAGTGGCACAGCGCGAGGGTCCCGCCCGGCATGAGCGAGCCGTGAATACGGTCGAACAGTCCGGCGAGCTCTGCCGGTGAGAGGTAGTAGCCCACCTCTGAAACCACGATCAGGTCGAACGATCCGTCCGGCCACTCGTTTGGGACGGTCAGGTGTCGCGTCGCCGCCGCGGGCAGGTGCGCGAGCCGCCTGGCGGCACGGTCCAGGGCGGTGCCGCTGGCATCGACGGCGAGGAAGCTTCCGCACCGGGGCGCGAGTTCCACGCTCAGGGTCCCGATGGAGCAGCCGATCTCCAACCCGGACGTGTAGCTGCTGCCGGGCAGCGCGGCGAGCGTGAGGGTACGTTTGCGCTGCTCGTACCAGCTCGAGGCGTACTGCCAGGGGTCCTCCTCCCGGGCGTGGACGGCATCGAACACGCGCTCCGCGTCGCCCGCGGCGAAGGGCCGCGGGGGCCCGCCATCCGCCGGGCCGTTGCCCGGGCCGCCGGCCGGGGCGACCGCGGGGTGCCAGGCAAACGTCTCCCAGGTCCGCTCAAAGTGTGCCAGGAAGGCCGGGGGCAGGAGCACCTCGTCGCCCGGCAGCCCGGAGAGCGGGCGCACCTGCGACACATGTGCCGCCATCGCGGCGGCTTTGGCCTCCAGCTCTGCCGGGCGCAGCGGCAGCCGGAACCAGCCGCTCCATGCGCCGCCGGCCGGGTCGCCGCCGGCGTCCGGCGCGCCTGGCGCCGCCCACAGCCAGTACCAGATGGGGTATTCGAGGAGGGCGTGGCCCGCCGCGGCCCTGAGCCCGGCGGCAACGGATCCGAGGACGTCGTGGTCGGTGTGTCCATCGGAGCGGTAGGGCGCGACGAGAACCACCTCGTCGGCGGCGCGCCCGCACACGGCCGTCGCCTCGCGGACTGCCGCCCGGACGGCCGCCCGGATCTCTTCCCGGTGCGCGGCGAGTTTACCGTCCGGCAGGCCCAGGCACTGCCACGCCACGTCCCCGGCCCCGGCCCCGCTCCCGTTCCCGGAGAGGCGTTTCAGGGCGTCGCCGAACTCCTGCAGCCGGACCGCGGTGAGCTGTTCCGGCGTCGTCGTTGGCGAGCCGGGGTGGGATCCTTCCCCCGCGGTGCACAGCAGCACGCGGACCGTGGCGCCGACGGCGTGCAGCCGGGCCAGCAGTCCGCCGGCCCCGAGCGATTCGTCGTCCGGGTGCGCGGCCAGGACAATGAAGGCCCGGCCGGCGAGTGCCGCGTCATCCAGCGGCAGGTCCGGCAGCCCGGCGGCGGGGCTGCCGGCCCAGGCGGCCTCGGGCGTCCCGGCGTCGTTGTGGGTGAAAGTCACCATGGGTTGCTTTCGGCCAGTGCCAGGGCACCCAGCTGCGCGTCGTCGCGCATCGCGTGGTGCTGGCGGATGTACAGGGCGAGGTCGGCCATCCGTTTTCCGTAGCGCTCATCAAAGGCGAGCGGTGCCGGACCGAGATTTTGGCTCACGAGCGTCTGGACGCGTTCGACGGCGGCGGCCACGCTGCCGCGCACGCGCAGGGCTTCCTGCCACGCACCGCGGTCCGAGAGTTCGCCGGCGTCGATCCTCGCGGCCGTGCCGGCCAGGTAGGCGGTGAGGGCGGCCAGCGTTCGGTCAATCTCGCCGAGGTGGGCCAGGGCAATCTGGTCCGGTTCCCGTCCGCCGTCGGCGGCGTGCCGCAGGGAGTCGGCGAAGCTGCGCGCCACGGCGACGGCGCCGCCGAGCCAGCAGGCGGCAACTCCCATGCCGCCCCACGCGAAACCCGGGCGCTGGTAATACCAGCCGGGGCCGCCGAGGGGCACGGCGGGAACGGTCTCGAAGTGGACTGTGCCGCTGGGAATCTCGCGCAGCCCCCGGCTGGTCCACGCCGGATTCGCGAAGCCCACACCGTGCGCGTGGAGGTCGACGGCGAAGGCGGCCCGGCCTCCGGTCTCCAGATGGGCCGTCAGCACGGCATGGTCCAGTTGGGCGGCGAGCGAGCACCAGGGCTTGGATCCCTGCAGGATCCAGCCGTCTGCGGATTCCTTGGCTTCAAGCCGCAGTCCGGGCGCCTCGGCGGCGAACACTCCCCAGGTCCCCTCGAAGTCGGCATTGTCAGGATCCGGGCAGTCCCGGCCGTGCCGCGCCGCGTCGTCGCCGGCCTGGGCCAGGATCGCCACGGCGTCCAGGTGTGGTTCCAGCGCGCGTCCGGCGGCGACATCGACGGCGGTCACGGAGGCCAGAATCTCCCACAGGAACGCGGTCCGGCCGTCCCCGGGTTTGGGCGCCGCCGCCGCGGCCGCCTTGGCCAGCTCCAGCAGCGCCGGGACATCGCCGACGGCGTCCTGCGCCCCGGACAGCAGGGGGCCGATCGTCTCGAGGTCTGCGGCCGCGGAGCTGATCCTGACAGGGAGGGGCTGGTGGGAGGTGGGGATCCCGTTCATTTCGACTGCCTGTGTTCCTTCGGGCTGGGCGGATTCGGGGTGGGCGGATTCGGGCTGGGCGGATCGGGCTGGGCCCGGCCACGGGGCTGAAGTCCTGCGCGTCCGCGGCCGCGCCGCCATCGCTGGCGCCGTCGACAAGTAATCTAAGCATACTTAGCACTTGGGGGTGGCCGGGCGCTTCACGGGTCGGCTGCCACCGGCGCCTTCGCCCAGGCGGACACTCTCTGGCACCTAGCGGACGATCGCGAGGGCGAAGCCGTCCCAGCCTTTCGAACCCACGGTCTGGATCACGGTGCCGTCGAGCCGCGGGTCATCGCCCATCATCTGGAGCGTGCTGATGATTCCGGGGGCGTTGACCGGGTCCATCGACGCGTCCAGCACCGCGCCCTCCCACACGACGTTGTCCACCACGATGGTGGTGCCGGGCCGGCCAAGCCGGATGGCCCAGTCCAGGTAGTGCGGGTTGTTTTCCTTGTCGGCATCGATGAACACGAAATCGAAGGGCGGCCCGGCTTCGCTTTCCAGCTCGGGCAGGGTGTCCAGCGCCGCGCCGACCCGGATGTCCACCTTGTGGCCCAGCCCGGCGTCGTCAACGTTGGTGCGCGCGACGCGGGCATGCAGGGGGAGGTATTCGCAGGTGACCAGCCGGCCGTCGTCGGGCAGTCCCTGTGCCATCCAGATGGTGCTGAAGCCGGCCAGCGTGCCGATCTCGAGGACGCGGCGGGCACCGGAGAGCTGGACCAACAGTTTCAGGAGTTTGCCGGCGTTGGGGGCCACTTCGATGGGCGGCATACCTGCCTCAAGCGCGCTGGTCACGGCACGCTTGAGTGAACGGTCCGGGCGGACCACCGCGTCGGAGAGGAAGTTCTCGACGGCGACCCAGCCGGGGGCGGATTGATGCTCGATCATGCCCCCAGTGTTCCAGCCGCCCGCGCCCGGCGGTACCCCTCCGGGTGAGCCTTTCCCGCCCGGGTTTCGGCGTGCGGTCCGGCCTAGATTCCGGGCGGGGCAGGAATTTGCGGGCCGGTCCCGCCGGCGCCCTGCCCGTCGATGGCGTTTTCCAGCCGTTCCACCTTGCCGGTCAGCTCGCCGCTGTAGCCCGGCCGGATGTCCGCCTTGAGGACCAGCGAGACGCGCGAACCGTAGGCGCCCACAGCGTCCGTGGCCCGCTTGACGACGTCCATCACCTGGTCCCAGTCCCCCTCGATCTCGGTGAACATGGAACTCGTCCGGTTGGGCAGGCCCGACTCCCGGACGATCCGCACCGCCGCCGCGACGGCGTCGTGGACCGACGCGTCGCCGGGCGCTTGCCCGTTTGCGGGGTCACCGGAGGGTGCTACGGAGAATGCGACCAGCATGTGGTGGATCCCTTCACTCAGTCAGGACACCGGGGCGAAAACTTCCGGGCTGTCCGGCACCAGTCTTTCACGGGATCCAAGCCCGGCAGCGGCCGGGGGCACCTCCGCCACCGTCACATAAGTCACTACCCGCCGGTAACAGGTTCGCGCACCCTTCGCATTGCTACCCTAGGCAAATGAACCGGGCAGTAGACCGCAGGCCGCTCCGCGCAGATGCAGCGCGCAACGTGGACAAAATCATCGCCGCGGCCCGCCAGTGCTTCCGCGAGCACGGCCCCGAAGTGCCGCTGCAGACCATTGCCGTCACCGCCGGGGTGGGTCCCGCCACCCTTTTCCGGAATTTCGCCGACAAGGAAGAGCTGGTGCTCGCTGCCCTAAACCAACAGCTCCGGCTGCAGGTGGATCCGGCCATCGATGAGGCCCTGGCCGATCCTGACGCCGCTGCAGGGCTCTTTCGGGTCATCGATGCCACGATGCGCGTCGCCAGCGAGGAGGCCAACTTGCTGGGAGCTGTCGCGGGGCGGCGCGGGCTGCTGACCGGGATCACGGGCGGCCTCATTGAATCCATCGCCGTGCTGCTGGGCCGCGGCCAGGGGCAGGGCACCCTGCGCAGCGATATTTCCATGACGGACATGATCCGCCTGCTGGCCATGCTGATCGGCGTCGTGGACACCATGGAGCCGGGCTCCGACGCGTGGCGGCGGCCCGTGGCGTTGGTTGAGGACGCCATCCGGACGGAGCGGCCGGACCGGGCGCTGCCGCCGCAGGCCCCGCTGACGGGCACCGCGTTCGACGCCGTTCTCGGCTAGCACCCAAATGATCTAGCCAAGGGATGGGAAACAGCTGCCGGGACTCCGGTCTAGGCGCGCCGGATCCTGCAGTGCCCCGACAGCCCGGTGTCCGGCGCTAGTCTTCGGCCGGCTTTTCCTTGGCTTCGAGAAGGTGCTGCTGAAGCTTCTCTTCGGCTTCCCGACGGCGGCGGGACATTTCGCGCATTTCCCGGGTGGACTCGGCCCCGCCGGAAACATACGTCTCGTGCTGCTTGGAGCGCTGATCCTTGCGCGGCTCCGCGGCCTGCGGCTCCTGCTGCTCCGCGGCCTGCTCGTCGGCAGCCTCCCGGTCGGCAGCCGGAAGCTCGCCGTCGTGTTCAGTCATGTTCGAATGCTCCCATGCGATCCCGGCACCAAATAGGGACTAAAGACCGTTCCGGCCGCCCACAGCCGGTTGGCGGCCCCGCGGCCAGGCGCAGTCCGGCGTCCTACGGGCGGGTCAGTCCCAGCCCAGCAGCCGGAGCCCGGCGGCCGCGGCGGCACCGGCGATCACCACCACCAGGAACGGCGCGCGCAACCACAAGGCGATGCCCGCCGCCGCCAGTGCGCCCAGCCGGGCGTCCAGGACGAGCGACTGGCCGGAGGCGACGGCATTGACCGCGGTCAGGGACGCGAGCAGCCCGATTGTCATGGTCCCGGCAATCCTGGACATCCGCGGGTTGCGGAGCAGGCTGGCCGGCACCAGGTAGCCGAGCAGCTTCCAGGCGTAGGCGAGCAGGCACGAGAGCAGCAGCCACATCCAAAGGTTCATGCGTCGTCTCCGGTGCGCTCACCGCGGTAATCACGGGCAGGGTCGTGGTGGTGGTGCACGTGGTCCTCCGCGTACGGATCGACGTCCGGTTCCAGGCCCTCGTCGCTGCGGCCGTGGCTGAACCATCCGATCCCTGCCGCAACCACGGCGGCGACGAGGATCGGCACTCCCGGGGGCACGAACGGCACGGCCAGCACGGTGGCCAGCGCGCAGACCACCGCGATGGCCACAGGTTCCCTGCCTTTCAGCCTGGGCCAGAGCAGGCCCAGGAAGGCCGCCACGGCGGCGCCGTCCAGTCCCCACTGTTTGGGATCCCCGAGAGCCCCGCCGGCCAGTGCGCCGAGGGCGGTGAACAGGTTCCAGAGGACGAAGACGCCGATTCCGGCGGTCCAGAAGCCGCGTTTCTGCTCGTCGGGGTCCGTCTGCCCGGTGCTGGTGGCTGTGGACTCGTCGATGGTCAGCTGGGCGGCGGCAAACTTCCGCCACCCGCGCGGCTGCAGGAGGGCATTGATCTGCATGCCGTAGATGCCGTTGCGCATGCCCAGCAGCGTCGCGGCGCCCATCGCGGCGACGCCGGACCCGCCTCCGGCCACCACGCCGATGAAGGCGAACTGCGAGCCGCCGCTGAACAGCAGCAGGCTCAAGGCCATGGTCTGCCAGAAATCCAGGCCGGAGGTTACGGACAGCGCGCCGAAGGAGACGCCGTAGAGGCCGGTGGCGATGCTGATCGACAAACCGATCCGCACCGCCGGTGACTGCAGGATTTTCACGGGCGCCGGTTCCGCCGCGTCAGAGTCCAGGCCCATGCGATGAGGGGTGCCTGGAGCGGGAGCCGCAGGGTGTGCACGCGTCGCCGGCGCGGCGAGCCCTCCGGCCCGTAGGCCTTGCGCAGGGCGTCCACGTGGCCGGCGAGGAAGGCGGCGAACAGCGCCGTGACGCAGCCCGCGGCGGCCCTCCGTGTGGCCGGGACCAGGAGCCCGACGGCGGCCGTGGCTTCCAGCAGCCCGCTCACTGCCACCCATTCCTCGCGGGACAGGACGGCCAGGGGCCCGTTCGGCTGCCCGCCGGAGTCGTCCCGGCACAGGAAGTCGGGTACCACCGGGTGGAAAAATTCAGGCTCGCGGAAGTGCTTGGCGGCACTGGTGAGCAGCAGCGCGCTCATCGCTGCCGCGGACAGCGTCTGGAGGTCCGGGACGGGCCGGCGAAATGGCATGCAACAACTCAACCACAGCGGCCACGCCGTCCGTAATCCGCACCGGACGCAGGGGATGTGAAGATGTCAGCCCGGGATTCGTGGAGCGGCCACGCGGCTACCGCGGGGGCCGGCTGTCCGCCATGAGCTGGGAGAGGACCTGGGCCGGCCAGTTGGTGGTGATCTCCTGGATCCCGAGTTTCCGGCACCGTTCGACGTCATCCTCGGTATCGACCGTCCACACCCGGCACCGCAGCCCCGAGGCGATCCAGCGCTGAACGGCCGGGGCGTGCGTGCGGACGTACCCGATGCCGGGGCCGGCAATGCCCGCCCCGGCCGCCGCCAGGATCCGTTCCCCCTCAGCCTGGGCGGCCTTCATCACGTTGGCCAGCGCCCCGCCGGTCAAGGCACCGAGGCCCAGTTCCTCCCGGATGTCCGCCACATTGACGTCATCCACGAGCTGGCAGACGGCCCCGGCCGGTACGGACTCCAGGAGGTGTTTTACGGCGTCGGGGCTAAAGCTCATGAAAGAAACCGTGATGTTGTCCAGCATCGACGTCCGCGGATCCCAGCCCTGGGCCCTCAGGACCTCGAGGGCCCGGTCCTCGAGTCTGAGCTGGAACGGGCTCGGGTGCTTGAACTCGATCGCCAGCCCGATCCCGCGGCCCGCCGCGCGCAGGATGTCGAGCAGGTCCGGCAGGGTCAGGAACTGCCCGGACTTGGCGCCGTAGGCCTCCGGGATCCGGGCTCCCTTCCAGGAGCAGAAGTCCAGTTCCTGGAGTTCCTGCAGCGTCCGGTCGGCCACCTGGCCGGTGCCGTCCGAGGTGCGGTCCAGGGTGGCATCGTGCAGGAGCACCACATGCTGGTCCCGGGTCAGGTGGACATCGCATTCCACGCCGTCGGCGCCGTCGGCGATTGCCTGCAGGTACGCGGCACGGGTGTGCTCGGCGAAGGTTCCGCTGGAGCCGCGGTGGGCATAGACCAAAGGCCGGGCGGCGGCAGGCTCATCAGTCGTCATGGTGCCACGTTAGCGGACCGTCCGTTTCCGTGGCGGGCTAGGCTGGGCTCATGCAGGTGAATACTGAGTCAACTTCCCTGACCGGTGCCGCGGGACGTCCGGGCGGCGCCCGGCCGGACGGTCCCCCCGGACAGCGTTCCGCTGCCTCCAGCGACGTCGAGAAGGCCGCGGCGCTGCGCCGGATGAAGCTCCTGGCCCTCTCGCTGCTGGTCGTCATGGCGGTGATCTTCATCGTCGCGTTCTCCCTGCAGAAGCAGTATCCGGCGCTCGAATACGTCCGCGCCGCGGCCGAGGGCGGCATGGTCGGTGCCCTCGCGGACTGGTTCGCCGTCACGGCCCTGTTCAAGTACCCCATGGGCATCAAGATCCCGCACACCGCGATCATCCCGCGCCGCAAGGACCAGATCGGCGCCTCGCTGGGCGAATTCGTGGAAACCAATTTCCTCTCCGAACAGGTGGTCCAGGAGAAGCTGGCGTCCGCAGACATTGCGCGCAAGGCCGGCGCCTGGCTGTCCAGCCCCGGCGGCCCGGACCGGGTCGCCAAGGAGGGTGCCGCCGTCATCCGCGGCGCGTTCAAGGTCCTTAACGACGACGACGTCCAGGCCGTGATCGAGTCCATGGTCCGCAAGCACCTGCTCACCCCGCCGTGGGGGCCGCCGGTGGGCCGGCTCGCCGAGCGGATCTTCGACGACGGGCACCACCATGCGCTCGTGGACCTGCTGGTGGACCGCACCGTGGACTGGGTGCGGGACAACCAGGAGACGGTCAACCGGCTGGTCACCGACCGGTCCCCGACGTGGGTGCCCTCGTTCGTGGACGGGCTGGTGGGCGACAAGGTGTACGTGGAGATCCTCAAGTTCACCCGGGCCGTGCAGTCCGACCCGCAGCACCAGGTCCGCCTCTCGATCGACAAGTACCTCAAGGAACTCGCGCAGGACCTGCAGCATGATCCGGTCATGATCGCCCGCGCCGAGGGCATCAAGGCCCAGGTGCTCGGCGACCCGGAGGTCCGCGAGCTCGCTTCGCGCACCTGGGACACCATCAAGACAGCCCTGCTCACCGCCGTCGATGACCCGCACAGCGAACTGACCGTCAAGTTCAAGGCGGCCGTGCATGACTTCGGCACCCGGCTGCTGGTCGATCCCGAGCTCGCCGGCAAGGTGAACGCCTGGATCGGCGACGCGGCCGGCTACCTCGTGAAGACCTACCGTTCGGACATCGCGGGGGTCATCACGGACACCGTGGCCCGCTGGGATGCCGAAGAGACATCGCAGAAGATCGAGCTGCAGGTCGGCAGGGACCTGCAGTTCATCCGGATCAACGGCACGGTGGTCGGCGCCCTGGCCGGGCTGGCCATCTTCACGCTGGCCACCCTGCTGTTCGGCTAGCCCTAGGCGAAGCTCTCCAGCTCGACGCCGGCAGCCTCCAGCGCCGCACGGATCGCGGTCGCCGCGGCAACGGAGCCGGGGGTGTCGCCCTGGAGGCACAGCGACTGCGGCTCGATCCGGAGCACGGTGCCGTCGACGGCCTCGATTTCGCCCTTCATGGCGAGCCTGACCGCCCGCTCGGCAACCTGTCCGGCGTCGAGCATCACGGCCCCCGCTTCGGTGCGCGGCACGAGGGTGCCGTCGGGGAAGTAGGCGCGGTCGGCGAAGGCCTCGGAGAAGACGGGGTGCCCGGCTTCCTTGGCGATTTCCAGCAGGGCTGAGCCGGGGAAGCCGAGGACGGGCAGTCCGGGATCGTAGGCCTGGATGGCGGCGATCACGGCGGAGGCCTGCTCGCCGTCGTGCACGGTGCGGTCGTAGAGCGCCCCGTGCAGCTTGACGTAGTCCACCGAGGCGCCCACGGCATGGGCGACGCCGTCGAGCGCCCCGAGCTGGTAGAGGACCGCGCCGAAGAGATCGTCGAAGGTCATGTCCAGCGAGCGCAGGCCGAAGCCGGCCAGGTCCGGGTAGCCGATGTGGGCACCGACGTTGACGTCGAGCTCGTACGCCGCCCGGCACGTGTCCAGCATGGTCACAGGGTCACCGGCGTGCATCCCGCAGGCCACGCTGGCGCTTGTGACCAGCGGAAACATCACGGCGTCGGCGCCCTTGGTCCAGGTCCCGAAGGACTCCCCCAGGTCAGTGTTCAGATCCAAAACGTGCCGCCGTCCTTCGTTGAAGTCTTCGGGGCGCCGCCGCCCTGCGTGCCGCCGCCCGGGGCGCCACCATCCGGCTGGGCGTCCAGGGAAGTCTCGTAGAGCGCGGCCGGGCCGGTAGTGTCCGCCAGGGCCTGCAGTTCGCCCGGAATCGTGTCCGGGAGGGGCCCGAAGGCTTCCTTGGCGTTGGCGACGACGGCGCGGCCCATCACCCGGTTGCCCACGCCGCCGACGACCGCGCCGACGCCGAAGGGCAGTGCACGGCCCAGCAGGGCAGTGCCCTGGGTCTTGAGCAGGGAGCGCAGGAACATCGTCTGGATCTTGGCCCGCACGGTGCCGAAGCCGGCGAGGGGCATGCTCCGGGTGAAGGCCGTGGTCCAGGCCTGGGACGGGCCCCTGCCCCGTCCCGCCGCTTGTCCGCTCAGCGAGCTCAGCAGCTGGGTGCCTTCCTCGCCCAGCATGATCGCCATGACCAGGGTGCTGGCCCTGTCCGGATCCACCATCCGGACTCCGTGCAGTTCAGCAAGGGCCGTGGAGTACAGGGCAGTGGCTTCCAGGAACCCGACGGCCGCGGCGGCCGAAAGACCGAGTGCCGCCGCGGTCCCCACGCCCGGAATCACTGCCGCTCCGCCGACCAGCGCCCCGCCGCCGGTGACGGCCAGCAGGTAGTCGCGCTCCAAGATGGCGGCGAGCTGAGCCGCCGTGGCCTGCGGATGCCTGCGCTGGAGCCTGCGGATATTGGCCAGCACCAGGGGCCGCTGGACTTCAACCGCCCGCAGGAGCACCTTGTGGAGTCCGGGCCGGGGCCGGCCGGCCGCGTCGAACATCGCACTGTGGGCTGTTTGCTGGGCAACCTTCATTGCCGGGTTGCTGCGCTTGGCCATGATCGCCTCTCGTCGGAACCAAAAAAGTAAGTTCACTTAACACTAGGGCACGGCCCGGCAGACGGGGTCGCCGCTGCGCCCCGAAGGGTTCCAGCCCGGCCGCGCGGCTGGCTACTAGACTGGGCCCATGCCCGCCCTGCGAGCCCTCCGCCCGTTCGCGCACCGGGAGTACCGCGTGCTGATCACGGCGCTGGCCATCTCCATCTTCGGTTCCGGGATGTGGGCCGTCGCGATGGTCTACGAGGTGATCCACCTGGGCGGCGGACCGCTGGAGCTTTCGGTTGTGGCCGCGGCGGGCAGCGTCGGGCTGGTGACGTTTCTGCTCGCCGGCGGCATCGCCGCGGACCGCGTGCCCCAGCGGCTCCTGATCATCGCGGTCGAGGGCGCCAACCTCGCCGTCGTAGCCACTGTCAGCGGGCTGGCCGTGGCCGGCCTGCTCGAGCTGTGGCATCTCGCGCTGGGGGCCTTCGTGCTCGGCGTCGGCGCTGCGTTCTTCTTCCCCGCCTACTCCGCCATCCTGCCGCGGATCCTGCCGCCCGAGGACCTGCTGGCGGCCAACGGCCTGGAAGGCACCATGCGGCCGCTGTTGCAGCAGGCGGCCGGTCCGGCCGTTGCGGGCATCCTGGTGGCAGCACTGTCCCCTGCCTACGCCGTTACCGGAGTGGCGGCCTGCCATCTGGTGGCCTTCTCCATCCTGAACCTCCTCCACCGCCAGCCCGCGGCAGGGGTCCCGGACAGCGGCGAGGCTGCCGAGTCTGGCCAGTCGCGGGCCAAGACGTCGCTGCGCCACGACCTCCGCGAGGGCGTCAGCTACACCGTCAGGACGCCCTGGCTGCTGTGGACCCTGATCTGGGCCTGCATTTCGGTGCTGTTTCTGATCGGCCCCATCGAGGTCCTGATCCCGTTCGTGGTCCGGGACCAGCTCGGCGGGGACGCGCGCGTGTTCGGCTTCCTGCTCGCCATCATGGGTGTGGGCGGCGCCGCAGCCTCGCTGGCCACGGCTTCCTTTCCCCTCCCGCGCCGCTACCTCACCGTGATGATGGTGTCCTGGGGGGCGGGAAGCCTGCCGATCGCCGCCGTCGGAATCATGGACAGTTTCTGGGCCGTGGCCGCCGCCCTCTTCATCTTCGGCGCCACCGGCGGCGTGGGCATGGTGATCTGGGGAACCTTGCTCCAGCGCCGGGTGCCGCCGCATCTGCTGGGCCGCGTCTCGAGCCTGGACTTCTTTGTATCCCTGGCCCTCATGCCGGTCTCCATGGCACTCGCCGGGCCGGCCGCCGAGGTGCTGCCGGTGTGGCTGATCTTCCTCGTCGCCGGGACCGTGTGCCCGGCGATGGCCGTCGTCGCGATGGTCGTGGCGCGGATGCCGGCCGATGAACTGGCCCACCCCCTCGCAGGCGGCGAGGAGTCCGCCGACGCCCCGGCCCCTGCCGAATCCTCCGGACCAGGGCGGCCCGGCCCAGAGCAACGCGGGGTCACCTAGAGCCCATGTCCAAGGGGATCATTGGCTGTAAGTGACCCCGCGTTGCTTCGGCTGCGGGTTAGACTGCGGCGCGCACCACCGGGATCGACGACGTCGGAAGGCCGCTGGGGAAGATGGTCGGTTCCGGGGCGGTGACGGGCGCCAGCGGGACCCGGACCGGACCGCCGTCGACCGTGAGCAGTTCCCCGCGCACGTCGACCTCCAGGGGCGCGCCGTCGCGGACGGTCAGGCTGATCGAGTCCTGCTCGAGCCCGACGTGCAGGAGCCTGCCCTGGATCTTCAGGTGGAACTCGAGGCCGTCCCATTCGGCAGGCAGCCGGGGATCGAAGTACGGCACCGCGCCCTGGTCCCGCAGCCCGGCGAAGCCGCTGACCAGCGAGCTCCACACCCCGCCGGTGGAGGCGATGTGGACGCCGTCGATCGTGTTGCCGTGGGTGTCGTCGAGGTCGATGAACAGGGCGTGGGTGAAGTGGTCCAGCGCGGCCTTGCCGTAGCCGACCTCGGCCGCCATGATGCCCTGGACGCAGGCGGACAGCGTGGAGTCGCCCGTGGTGATGGGGTCGTAGAAATCGAAGGCGCGGCGCTTTTCCTCGGCGGTGAAGTCCTGCCACTGCAGGAACATGGCCAGCACGGTGTCGGCCTGCTTAAGGACCTGGTGCCGGTAGATCACCAGCGGGTGGAAGTGCAGCAGGAGCGGGTACTTGGACCGGGGCGTGGTCCAGTCCCACGGTTCCAGCGTCATGAAGTCGTTGTCCTGGGAATGGACCTGGAGGTCCTCGTCGTAGGGCAGCTGCATGCGGTTGGCTGCCTGCTCCCAGAGCTGGCGTTCGGCGTCGTCGATCTCCGGGTGGTCCAGCGCCGCCGCGGCGCGCAGGTTGAAGCGCGCCATGACGTTCGTGTACAGGTTGTCGTTGACGACGGCGGTGTACTCGTCGGGGCCCGTGACGCCGTGGATGTGGAACAGCCCGTCTTTGCCGAAGAAGCCGAGCGAGACCCACATCCGCGCAGTCTCGATCAGCAGATCTGAACCCAGGGTGGCCTGGAACTCGGTGTCCCCGCTGGCCCAGATGTACCGGTTGGTTGCGAAGGCGATCGCGGCGGCGATGTGGAACTGCGCGGTGCCGGCCGCGTAGTAGGCGCTGGCCTCGAGTCCGTTGATGGTGCGCCAGGGGAAGAGGGCGCCGTCGACGCTGAGTTCCTTGGCGCGGATCTTCGCCTCGGGCAGGAGGTCGTGCCGGAATTCCAGGACCTGGCGGGCGTTGCCCGGGTTCGTGTAGGTCAGGTAGGGCAGCAGGTACACCTCCTGGTCCCAGAAGTAGTGGCCGTCGTAGCCGGAGCCGGACACGCCCTTGGCCGGGATGCCGGCCACATCGGCGCAGGCCGTGGCCTGCGCGAGCTGGAAGAGGTTCCAGCGCACGCCCTGCTGGAGCTCGGTCTGGCCCGCCAGGACGATGTCGCCCGTGCTCCAGTAGGCGCGGTAGTGGTCCTCGCTCTCGGCGAAGATCTCGCTGACCGGCTTGAGGCTGGCTTCGGCGCTGTCGGCGAGGTCCTCGGCGGCCTGGCCCACCGCGTAGCTGACGCTCTTCTCCAGCACGAACGGTGCGTCCGCGCTGACGGCGAGCACGTAGCGGACGCTGCTGTCGTCCTGGTCCACCTGGGTGTCGAACGGCTGCACGCCGGCCGAGGTCCAGTGATCCACGGCCATCCCGAGCCGCTGCTTGGATTCCGAGGCTTCCCAGGACAGGCGCAGGGAGCCGTCCCCGCCGTCGAGCCGCAGGGGCAGCAGCACGCGGCCGGCGTGGCGGCCGGCGCGGCGCGGATCATGGGCAGAGTGGTCCTCCACCGGCTGGTCCTGTCGGTTGATGACCGAGGACGTGACGTCCGCGGAGATATCCCGGTCGGCCGCCACTTCGAGGCTGATGCCCAGCGCCCCGCGGGTTGCGTAGCCGACGGCGCGCCGTTCGGTGGTGGTCACGGTCGCACCGGAACGGCACTGCCAGGTGATCCGGCACTCGTAGATGCCCGTGGCGAAATCCACCGAGCGGCGGTAGTCCAGCACAGTGGACTCCTCCAGGCTCAGCGACTCGCCGTCGATGATGACGGTGAAGTTGTTGGCGTCCGGGACGTAGAGGATCCGCTGGCCGGTGCGGGCGAAGCCGTACGCGTTTTCCGCGTGCTTGATGTCCCAGGTCTCATGGAAGCCGTTGATGAAGCTGCCCGGAAGTTCGGCGTCCGCAGCACCCCAGTGCGCGCCGCGGATGCCCAGGTGCCCGTTGCCGAGGCTGAACAGGGTCTCCAGGGTGCCGGCATTGCCGGGGAGGTGAACGGTCTCGACCAGCTGCCAGGGATCGTTGGGGAACCGGGCGCGGTCCGAGGTGATGAGAGCCATGGTTTAGGGGGTTCCTTCGGCGGGAGTGGGCTGTGCGGTGGGGTGAGCGGGCCGTGAGCGGGCCGGGCTAGAGCAGTTCGGCGAGGTCGTTGACCACGACCGTGGCGCCGGCGTCGAGCAGGGTCTGCCGGCCGGCGCCGCGGTCGACGCCGATCACCGAGCAGAAGTCTCCCGCACTGCCGGCCTGGACGCCGGAGACGGCGTCCTCCACCACGACGCACTCCTGGCTTGGCAGGCCCAGGAGCCGCGCGGCGTATTCGTAGGTGGCCGGGCTGGGCTTGCCGGGCAGTCCCTCGGCGACGGCGACGACGCCGTCGACCACCACCGGGAAGTAGTCGGACAGGCCGGCAGCCTTCAGCACGGCAGGGGCGTTGCGGGAAGAGGAGACTACAGCGAGTTTGAGCCCGCGGGCCAGCGCGGCCTCAACCAGCCGGACGGAGCCCTCGTACGGCTGGACTCCGCCGGCCTCGACGATGTCGTTGAAGACCTTGTTCTTGCGGTTGCCGAGTCCGTGGACGGTGTCATGCTCGGGCTCGTCGTTCACCGGACCCTCGGGCAGCACAATCCCGCGGGAGGCCAGGAAGTCCCGGACGCCGTCAAACCGCGGCTTGCCGTCGATGTGGTCGAAATAGTCGCTCTCACGGTACGGCTCAGCACCGGGGACCGAGGCCAGGAAGCCGTCAAAGAGCTGCTTCCAGGCGTGCTCGTGCACCACAGCGGTGGGGGTCAGGACGCCGTCGAGGTCAAAAAGGATGGCGGATGCACCGGAGAGCGCACCGGCGAGGCCGGAAGTGTCGGGAACTACAGTCATGAGTCGAGGTCCTTTCAGACGACGGGCAGGCAAGACGGTTTGGTCAAAGCGATGGTCTATGGCAGGCAGTTCAGGGCTGCTTTGCTGGGGCCGTTCCGGCGTCGGACACCGTCCGGTTCAGCGTCGGCGCGTGCTGGTGCGCTCTACCAATTTGGTGTCCAGCAGATGGTTGTGGTGTCCAGCAGATGGTTCGACGGCGGACTGACAGGCGGCGGATTGGCAAGTCCTGAGCGATGAAGTCTTTCAATCAGCAGGTCGGCCGCGAACGCGCCCTGGTCGGCCAGTGGCTGGGCAATTGTGGTCAGGCCCAGGAACCAACTCATCTGATGATCGTCTATTCCTATGATGGACACGTTTTCCGGCGCTGACAAACCGGGCTCCCGCATGGCCATCAGCGCGCTGCAGGCTGTCTCGTCGCAACCGGCGAAGATCGCGGGCGGTATCCTGGGGGTTTTCACAGGCTCCACCATGGCCAGCCGGCCGCCTTCGATGCCGGAGCCGGCGTCGAGCACGAGGTCCGGAGGAGACGGTGCAGATGGCGAGTCCGGGCAGCGCGGGGCCGCCCTGGATTCTCACGCGCGGGGTGTTGGCCTGCGGCACGGGCTCAGCCCTTTCTTCCCCCGAAGTAGTGGGCCCGGTGTTCATGGCCGAGGTCGATTGTAAGCGCTTACATATTTGGCATGCAAGTGGATGATCCGGGGTTTGGGAGCGGGTTGGGAGCGGGCTGGCGGCCCTGTCTGGGCGGGGGTTGGCGGGACCGGCCGGCGCCCTGGTCAGCGCCTAAGTCACGCAGTACGGGGCGCCATGGCCAGCACCTAGGTCAGCGCAGGACGTAGTGCCGCAGGAATGCGCTGACGTCCACGAGTTCGGCCTTCGAGATCGTGTGGCCCATGCCCGGATAGGTCCGGGCCGTGAGCTGGGTATTCCGGTTCAGCCACGCCTCGGTGTGCTCGGTAGCGGCGTCGTTTATGACGACGTCGCCCTTGTCCCGGCCCCAAAAGAACGGCGGCCGGGCGGTGAACGATTCGCTCATCGCCAGCAGTTCGTTGTCCAGGACGAAACCCGAGAGCCCCACAGCTGCGCGGAATTGTTCCGGCCGGAGCCGCAGGAGGGTGCTGGCCATCGCCATCCCCTGCGAAAATCCGAACAGGCTGACGCTGCTGTGCCGGGCTTTGACCGACTCGATCCAGGCGAAGACCGCGTTCGTGGAGGCGATGACGTCGGCAAAGTCATGGGTGAGGAAATAGTCCAGCAGGAACCAGCCGTAGTGGTCTCCAATGTCCTTGGGTCCACGCAGGGCGGCGCAGCTGAACTCGGGCGGCAGGGAAGCGAACAGCTTGGACATGCGGAATTCGTCCGTACCGTAGCCGTGCAGCATCACCAGCAGCGGGGTTCCGCCGCGTTCGTGTTCGGGTTTTGACCAGATCACCGTCTCCATTGGCTCAGCCTATCCAGCACCGCCACGCGCTCCGCCCGGCACGAGGCGGCGCTGCCCGCGGTTTTCGCGGCGAAATCGGACCACCGCCACCCGGATCAGCGGCGCATCCGTCCGAAATGGGCGCGCCCGGCCGAAAACGGCGCGGAAATTTCCCCGCGGGGCGGAGGGCGCTTCATTGAAACAGCCGGGGCGGGGTTGTAGCGTGACGCTGGACAGCATGCTTACCATCATCAGCCCGGCCCCGGGCATCAAGGAGCACGTTATGAGAATCGGTTCCGCAATCTTCCTCATCGCCATCGGCGCCATCCTCGCCTGGGCCGTCGCCCCGGGGCTGATCCCCAATGTGAACCAGGCCATGATCGGCTACATCCTCATGGCGGTCGGCGTGATTGGACTCATCGCTTCCCTCGTCCTCGCCGGCCCCGGGCGCGGCCGCACGCGCCGGGTCAGCGAAAGCCGCACGGTAGTGGACCCCAACACCGGCGAGACCATCACCCGCAATGAGAGCCGCGACGCAGGCATCTGAGTTTTCCCCGCACCCACTGAGCGGCGCGGAATCCAACGACCCGGAAGCCGGGCCGGACCTCGAGGTCGGGCCCGGCTTCCGCCGTCCGGGCCCACTCCCCGGCCCGACCACTGGACATGTCCCCGGCGCCCTGCCCGGAACCACCCCATGCGCGGCACATGCCCAACCCCCGCGGCGACGACCCATGGACATAGTCCCCAAGTGCCCACTCCCCGGCCCGACCACTGGACATGCCCCCTTCGGAACCACCCCATGCGCGGCACATGCCCAGCCCCCGCAGCGACCCATGGACATGGCCCCCAAGTGCCCACTCCCCGGCCCGAACGCTGGACATGTCCCCTGGCGAAGCCCGCCGTTCTGTGTTCATGTGGTTTTTCATTGACAAACCAACAAGAACAAAGATAAAGTCAAACAATTCCACTTCATGTGACGGGAGTCACCGAAGCGGCCAGGGCGCATTTCCAGCCCAACGCACGGCAAGAACCAGGACAGACGCAGTACGCAATGGAGGGTAAGTGTTCGCCGAAGAACGCCAGCAGCTGATCGTGGGGCTCATCTACGCCAGCGGCCGGGCCAGCGTCACCGACCTGGCCGAGCGCTTCAGCATCACCACCGAAACCATCCGCCGGGACCTCGCCGCCCTGGAAGCCTCCGGAAGCGTCCGCCGCGTACACGGCGGCGCGGTCTCCCCGGACCGTTTCAGCACCACGGAAGAAAGCATCCTGGAGCGGACCGTCCAGCGGCAGCCTGAGAAGACCCGGATCGCCGAGGCCGCCCTGGCCCTCATTCCCCAGGGCCTCGCCGGCAGCATCCTGATCGACGCCGGCTCCACCACGGAGGCCCTCGCCGAACTCCTGTCCGCCCGTGCCGCCGGAGCCGCCGCGCAGGGCACCGTTCCGGCATCCGGGCCCGACGCCGAACTCGTCGTCATCACCCACTCCCTGCCCATCGCGTCCAGGCTGTCCGGTGGACCCGGGATCGCCCTGCACCTGCTCGGCGGCAAGGTCCGCGGCCTGACCCAGGCCGCTGTCGGCCAGTCCACGGTGGAAGCCGCCCGCCGGATCCGCCCGGACATCGCCTTCATCGGCACCAACGGCATCCATGCAGCCTTCGGGCTGAGCACACCCGATCCTGAAGAAGCCGCTGTCAAGGCTGCCTTCGTCCAATCAGCGCGCCGCATTGTGGTGCTGGCTGACTCGTCCAAGCTGGACGCGGAAACGCTGGTCCAGTTCGCCTCGTTGAAAGATCTGGACACCGTGATCACAGACACGCAACCCAGCCGGGAACTCGCCGACGCCCTTGCGGAAGCCGGAGTGGAGGTGGTGGTCGCGTGATTGTCACCCTCACCGCCAACCCCAGCCTGGACCGCACCGTGGCGCTGCCCGGCCCCCTCCTCCGCGGGGAAGTTCAGCGGGCCCTCTCCGTCCGCCAGGAATCCGGCGGCAAGGGAGTCAACGTCTCCCGCGCCCTCGTCGCGTCGGGGCTGAAGACAGTCGCCGTTCTCCCCGGCGCCGAGGCCGACCCCGTCCTCACCGGCCTGCGGGATACCGACGTTCCGTTCGCGGCCCTGCCGATCGGCGAGCCGCTGCGCAGCAACGTGGCCCTTACCGAACCCGGCGGCGTCACCACCAAGATCAATGAACCCGGACCGGCCCTCAGCGAGGAGCAGCAGGAGGCCCTGATCAGCCTGCTGCTGGACCACGCCCGCGGTGCCGCCTGGGTAGTCCTGGCCGGCTCGCTCCCACCCGGAGTCCCGGCCGACTTCTACGCAACCGTCACCCGGCGGCTTCGTTCCCTGTTCGACGGCGAGGCCGCACCACGGGTCGCCGTCGATTCGTCCGGCGAACCCCTCGCCGCAGCGGTCTCCGGCGATACCTCGGGAAAACCGGACCTCTTGAAACCCAATGCCGAGGAACTGGTGGAACTGGCTGCCGCAGCCGGTTTCGCCACGAACAAGTCTGCCGAGGAGCTCGAAGCGGACCCGGAGGCTGCAGCAGCAGCCGCCTCCGCCGTCGTGCGCTCCGGAGTGGGTGCCGTACTGGCCACCCTCGGCTCTAAGGGTGCCGTTCTTGTGACGGCCGACGGCGCGTGGCTGGCCACGCACCCGCCGGTCACCGCGGTCAGCACTGTCGGCGCCGGCGATTCCTCGCTGGCCGGATACCTGCTCGCATCCAGCCAGGGCGCCGCCCCGGTCGATTGCCTCCGTCAGGCGGTGGCCCATGGTGCCGCCGCCGCTTCGCTGCCTGGCTCCACTGTCCCGGCAGTCAACCAAACCACCCCTGATGCCGTAACCATCACGGCCCTCCGGAAGGATTGACAGTGACACAGCTCATTACCACCGAACTGGTCGAGCTCGACCAGAATCTGGGCAGCTCGCCCGAGGACGTGATCCGGCATCTGGCAGGCAGGGTTGCAGCCACCGGACGCGCTACCGAGGCCGAAGGGCTTTTCGCCGACGCCTTTGCCCGGGAATCCAAGACCGCCACGGGCGTCCCGGGCGGCATCGCGATCCCGCACTGCCGCTCGACGGCGGTCACCGAACCCACCCTGGCGATGGCGCGGCTGTCCCAGCCGGTCGACTTCGGCGCCAAGGACGGGCCCGCGGACATCATTTTCTTCATCGCCGCTCCCGAGGGCGCGGACCAGGACCACTTGAAGCTGCTTTCGAAGCTGGCGCGGTCGCTGATCAAGAAGGACTTCACGGCCAGCCTGCGCGCCGCGACCACCGAGGCGGAAATTGTCGACCTCGTCGACGCCGCCCTGGCGGACAAGCCTGCCGCCCACACCGCCGCCGAAGCGACCGGCGCCGCATCCGCGGCCGGCGCCTCAGCCGCGGCGGCCGCAACCGGTGAAGATGCCGGCGCGGCGAAGGCCAAGGGGCCCAAGCGCCTCGTCGCCGTCACCGCGTGCCCCACCGGCATTGCCCACACCTATATGGCCGCCGACTCGCTCGTCGCCGCGGCCAAGGAAGTCGGCGTGGACCTGCAGGTGGAAACCCAGGGATCCTCCGGCGCCAAGGCCCTCGACCCCGCCGTGATCGCCGCCGCCGATGCCGTGATCTTTGCAGTGGACGTGGACGTGCGCGGAAAGGAGCGCTTCGCCGGCATGCCGGTGATCAACGCCCCGGTCAAGCGCGGCATCGACGAACCAGACAAGATGGTCGCCGAGGCACTCGCCGCAGCGGACAACCCGCACGCCCACCGCGTGCCCCACTTCGGCGCCGAGGAGCAGGCTGAGATGGCCGCCGAGGAAAAGAGTGAGCACATTGGCACGAAGCTGAAGAAGGCCCTCCTGACCGGTGTCAGCTACATGATCCCGTTCGTGGCTGGCGGCGGTCTGCTGATCGCCCTCGGCTTCCTGCTGGGTGGCTACAACATCACCGCCTTCGCGGACAAGATCCTGGCGGAGAACAGCCTCACGAACTTGCCCACCGCGTACCCGGAGCTGGCCTGGGGCCCGCTGGGCGCCTACCTGGGGGCCGTGCTCTTCAAGATTGGCGCCCTGTCCCTCGGCTTCCTCGTGCCTGCACTGGCCGGCTACATTGCCTACGCCATCGCTGACCGGCCCGGCATCGCCCCCGGTTTCGTTGCCGGTGCCACCGCCGTCTTCATGGGTGCAGGCTTCATCGGCGGCATCGTTGGCGGCCTGATCGCCGGTTACGTGGCACATTCGATCAGCAAGCTCAAGGTGGCCCGCTGGCTGCGCGGCCTGATGCCGGTGGTGGTTATCCCGCTCGTGGCGTCGCTCGCGGCGTCGGGCCTGTTGTTCGTGTTCCTGGGCGCCTACATCGCCCGGGTCACTGTCGGACTCAACGAATTCCTGTCCGGCCTCACCGGCGCCAGCGCCATCGCCCTCGGTATCATCCTGGGCCTGATGATGTGCTTCGACCTCGGCGGTCCCGTCAACAAGGTTGCTTACTCCTTCGCAGTCGCCGGCCTGGGCACGGCCTCCATCACCAACCAGGCCCCGTGGCAGATCATGGCGGCTGTCATGGCCGCCGGCATGGTCCCGCCGCTGGCCATGGCACTGGCCGCGACCGTGCTGAACAAGAGGCTCTTCAGCCTTGCGGAACAGGAAAACGGCAAGGCCGCCTGGCTGCTGGGAGCCTCCTTCATCACTGAAGGCGCCATCCCCTTCGCGGCCGCGGACCCGCTCCGCGTCATCCCCGCCAGCATGCTCGGCGGCGCCGTAACGGGAGCCATCTCAATGGCGGCGGGCGTGGGCTCGAAGGCCCCCCACGGCGGAATCTTCGTCTTCTTCGCGATCGATTCGTTCCTGTGGTTCTGCATCGCCATTGCGGCCGGTACCGTTGTCGGCGCCTTCGCCGTGATTGGGCTCAAGCGCTGGGCAGTCAAGAAGCCGGTTGATACGGTGGAAACTGTTCCCGTAGCCGCCTGAACCAGGACGCTTTTTCCAAGCAAATACTCACAGCTGACCAACACCCAAGCTGACTTCAAGGAGCAGAAATGACCGAACGTAACGCCACCATTGCCAGCCGGGTCGGGCTGCATGCCCGTCCGGCCGCCATTTTCGCCGAGGCTGCAGGCGAGTTTGACAACCTCGAGATCACGATTGCCCGGCTGGGCGAACCCGAGGACGAGGCGATGGACGCCGCCAGCATCCTGTCGCTGATGAGCCTCGGCGCATCGCACGGCGAAGTTGTGGTGTTGCGTGCCGAAGGTGAGGGCGCCGACGCCGCCCTTGACCGCCTCGTGCAGATCCTCGAGACGGATCACGACGCCGAATAGCCTCATCTTCCGGCCCCGCACCGGAACACCGGCAGCTTCAGTTGGCCCGGCCGCCCCCGATCAGGGGCCGGCCGGGCCTTCGCGTTGCCGGGCCAGCCCTGTCGCCAGCGCTGTGGCTGCGCCGGCTCGAACTGGCTTGCACTGGCTGGATTGGCGGGGGCTGGCCGCGCGGGAAAAGGTGGCTTTGTCAGTGACCTTAGTAAATGCTTGTCACGGCCCCGCGGCGCGGCTAGTTTGGAATCCCCGGCGGCACCGGCCGCGGGTCGCTGCCTGGTTCCCGGCCGAAGGAGATGATCGCGCAGCCATGCCAACGAAGAAAGGCGAGCCCCAAGGCTCAGAGAGCCCCAGCATCAAGGACCCCGAGCTCTACGAGAAGTTGCTCGAGGACGGCGCCTCCAAGCAAAAAGCCGCCAGGATCTCCAATGCCGCCGCCAAGCGGGGCCGTTCCTCGGTAGGCCGCAAGGGCGGCAAGGCCGGCGACTACGAGGACTGGACCGTGCCGGAATTGAAGGCACGCGCCAAGGAGATCGGCCTCAAAGGCTACTCGGCCAAGAAGAAGAGCGAGCTCATCTCCGCCCTGCGGAACTCCTGATAACGTGCACGACGGCGCCAGCCGGCATCCGGGCTCAGGCACCCCTTCGCGCCGTTTTCGACGCCGTCGCTTTGGGCGCCGCTTCAGCCTTGGAAGCCGCCGCAGTCTTGGAACCAGTCCGGGGTGCCGTCGTCTTGGTGGCTGTGGATTTAGCGCCTGTGGATTTAGTGGCTGTGGACTTGGCTGCCGCCGTCTTGGCGGGGGTCCTCGGGGCGGTCTTGGCAGCAGAACCGGAGCCCCCGGCAGGAGTCTCCGCAGGCCCACCACCGCGCTTCTTCTCGATGCTGCGCTTGAGCGCTTCCATCAGGTCGATAACTTCGCCCTCGCCGGCCTCGGCGGGGGCGCCGAAGGTCTCCTCCGTGTCCAGCGACTCCCCCTTGTCCAGCTTCGCCTCAATCAGCTGGCGCAACTGCTCCTGGTAATCGTCCGTGAACTGGTCCGGCTCAAAGTCGGAGGCCATCGAGTCAACCAGGGCCGCGGACATCTCGCGTTCCTGCGCCGAGATCCGGATGGAGGTCTCGAGTGCGGGGAAGCTGGCCTCGCGGACCTCGTCGGCCCACAGCAGCGACTGCAGCACCAGGACCTCGTCGCGAATCCTCAGCGCGCCAAGCCGGGTCTTGTCCCGGAGCGCGAACTGCACAATTGCCACCCGGTCCGTGTCCTCGAGGGCGCGCCGCAGCAGCACATAGGCCTTGGGCGACTTGGAGTCGGGTTCAAGGTAGTAGCTCTTTTCAAACATCATCGGATCGAGCTGGTCGACCGGAACGAACTGGACCACTTCGATTTCGTGGCTGTTTTCCGCCGGGATGGACTTGAGCTCGTCGCGCGTCAGGACCACCGTGCGGCCGTCGTCCTCGTAGGCCTTGTCGATGTCCTCGTAGTCGATGATCTTGCTGCAGACCTCGCAACGGCGCTGGTAGCGGATCCGGCCGCCGTCGGCGTTGTGGACCTGGTGGAGGCTGATGTCGTGGTCCTCGGTGGCGCTGTAGACCTTGACCGGCACATTGACCAGCCCGAACGCTATTGCGCCTTTCCAGATGGCTCTCATGGATCAAGTGAACATCACAGTTGCGCGGAGGTGAAGGGTTTTGCCCAACGGTAAGGAACGCGTCCGCGTGGACGGACGCGAACTGGTGCTCACCAACCTGGAAAAAATCATGTACCCGGAGACGGGCACCACCAAGGCCGACGTCCTGGCCTATTACGCCGCCGTCGCGCCGGTGCTGATCCCCGCCGCCCGCAACCGGCCGGCCACCCGCAAGCGCTGGGTCCACGGCGTCGGGACCCCAGATGCCCCGGGAGAGATGTTCTTCCAGAAGAACCTGGACCATTCAACGCCCGGCTGGGTGCCCCGTGCCGCCATCACGCACAAGGACCGGACCATCCAATACCCCCTGGTCAATGATCCCGCCACGCTCACCTGGCTGGCCCAGATCGCCGCCCTGGAGATCCACGTCCCGCAGTGGCGGGTTGACTCCCACGGCAACGCGATGCCGCCCGACCGGCTGGTGCTGGACCTGGACCCCGGCGAGGGCGCGGGACTGGCGGAGTGCGTGGAGGTGGCCAGTCTGGCCCGCACGATCCTGCAGGACGTCGGTCTCGACCCCGTACCGGTGACGAGCGGCAGCAAGGGCATCCACCTCTACGCGGCCCTGGACGGGTCCCAGAGCTCGGACCAGATTTCCGACTTCGCCCGCGAACTGGCCCGCTCGCTCGAAGCAGACCACCCGGATCTCGCCGTCAGCGACATGAAGAAGACCCTGCGCACGGGCAAGGTGCTGGTGGACTGGAGCCAGAACAACGCCGCCAAGACCACGATCGTGCCGTACTCGCTGCGCGGCCGGCTCCGGCCGACGGTGGCCGCCCCGCGCACATGGCGGGAACTCAGCTCCGCGTCGCTGCACCAGCTGGACTTCCAGGAGGTGATGAAACGCGTCGCAGCCGGCAAGGATCCGTTCGCCCCGGTTTCCGGCGGCCGGCACGGCGCCGGAGCCCCGACAGCACACGCGCCGGACCACCCGGCGGACCACCAGCCCAGCGGACGGGCCGAAATCTCTCCCGAGCAGGCTGGCGACGGCGGCGACACCGATCCGCGGCTGGAAAAGTACCGCACCAAACGGGACAGGGCGGCCACTCCCGAGCCCTTCACCGCGGACCGGCACAACGCCGCGGACGACGGCGGGACACTCCGGGAGAAGTTCGTCATCCAGGAGCACCACGCCAGCCGGCTCCACTACGACTTCCGGCTGGAACGCGACGGCGTGCTGGTGTCCTGGGCACTGCCCAAGGGCGTCCCGACCAGCAAAACCAAGAACCACCTCGCGGTCCAGACCGAGGACCACCCGCTGGACTACGCCGACTTCGAAGGCGACATCCCCAAGGGCCAGTACGGGGCCGGGACGGTCAGCATCTGGGACCACGGACACTACGAATGCGAAAAATGGATCGCGGGCAAGGAGGTCATTGCCACACTGACCGGCGCGGAGGGCGGCGGCCTCGGCGGACCGCGCAGGTTTGCCCTGATCCACACCGGCCGGGCCGATGACCAGTGGCTGATCCACCTGATGGACCCGGCGGGACTGCAAGGCCGTCCCGGCCCGCGGCGCCCGGCCGGCACAGCGGATAATACAGCGGACAACACGGAGAAAGCTGCCGACGAAGCAGCGGACGACGGCGGCGAGGACGGCTCAGCGGACGGCCGCGGCCACCGCGCGGACGGCGCGGAAACCGGCACGGCCGCCGGCCCCGGACGTGCCCCCGACGCCTCCGGGTTCAGCCCGATGCTGGCCACATCCGGGACCTTGGCGGACCTTCCGGACCTGGACTGGCAGATCGAGCTCAAGTGGGACGGGGTGCGGGCCCTGGTGATCGGCGACGCAAAGGCGGTCCGGCTCATCAGCCGCAACGGCATCGACATGTCAGCGAGTTATCCCGAACTGACGGACCGGTCCTGCTGGCCGGAGCAGGGCTTCGTCGCCGACGGCGAGATCATCGCCGTCGGCCGCTCCGGCCGGCCCGACTTCGGGCTGCTGCAGGGCCGCATGAAACTGAGCAGGGCCGCCGACGTCGCCCGGGCGCAGGAGTCGACGCCCGTGCGGCTGATGCTGTTCGATCTGCTCTTCGACGCCGGCGAGGACCTGCGTCGCCAGCCGCTGAGTGAGCGGCGCCGCCGGCTGGAGCGGTTCTTCCGCCCTTCCGCCGCCCCTGTCGAGCTTTCCGGCGTGATCGACGGCGACGTCGCGCACATCCTGGAAAGCGCCGCCGAGCTCGGGCTCGAGGGGGTCATGGCCAAGCGCACGGACGGGCGCTACGTCGGCCAGCGCAGCCGGTCCTGGCTCAAGCTCAAGGTTGAACGGACCCAGGAAGTGGTGGTGGGCGGCTGGCGGCCCGGGAAAGGGGGGCGCCGGGAATCCGTGGGCTCGCTGCTGCTGGGGATTCCGGACGGCTCGAAACTACGCTATGTGGGCCGGGTGGGCAGCGGCTTCAGCGACCGGGAACTCAAGGAACTCAGGCAACAACTCGACGCCCTGCCACGGAAGACCTCCCCGTTCCTGGAGGTGCCGGACGCTGACGCAGCAGACGCCAACTGGGTGAGCGCAAAACTCGTCGGCGAGGTCACCTTCGGGGAATGGACCGGCAGCGGGAAGCTCCGGCACCCGGTGTGGCGCGGCTGGCGCCTGGATAAGGCGCCAGCCGACGTCGTGGCCGACCCTGCCGCGGGCCCCTAGCCGTGTGGGGCCAGCGGTGATGGGGCTAGTCGTGGTGGGGCAGCTGCGGACGGCTTTGCCGGTGCATGGCGCCGGCGGTCACCTGCTGGCCCTGCCGCCCGCGGGCGGTGTCGCGGTCCTTGGGGTGCCGCTGCTTGCCGCTGCCGTCCGGCCATTGCTGCCCTTGGCCTTGCCCGGGGGGCGCGTGGTGCAGGGCCTCGGGTCCGGGGGCTTCATCCATGGACTGCGCCAGATGGCTCGCGACCTCGGGCTCGATTCCTTCTCCGAACTGATGATCCGCCATTGATCTTCCTTTCCGCTGTAATTAACCGCTGTGAAATGAAGTGTCCATCAATCGTAGGACTGCCCCGGGGAGATGTCTGTAGCGCCCGCAGGAGGACTTTCCGTCGGCCGGAATCCCGCCTGGTACCCCCACAATCGAGGGCTGGCGCGGAAAATTTTGGGCGCGGCGCCGCGGGGATGGCCGGTTCCCAGTATCCGCGCGGCGAAAGCGGGCAAAAGAAAATGGTGAATTGCCCCCAATTTGCACCCGAAATGGGCGATCATACGGCACACAACTCGGAAACTCCAGAGAGTTCCCGTAAAATTGAAAGCCTGCCCAGAGCGGGGCAGCTACAAGTCGCAAGCAAATGATCTCCCTAGGAGCTTCCCAAATGCCCACAGACCGAAGCACGACCGACTCTTCAGCGGGCGTCATCGACGCCAGCAGAACCAACCAAGGCGCACCCAAGGGTGTGAAGAAACCGAAGCTACGTCGCCGTCGACTCCGCGAGTCCGACGTCAACGTTGTCGACCAGCCGATGCTCAAGAAGGCACTCGGCGGCACCATCGTGGGTAACACCATGGAGTGGTACGACGTCGGCGTGTTCGGCTACCTGATCACCACCATGGGACCGGTGTTCCTGCCGGAGGCGGACAAGTCCGTCCAGACCTTGTTCCTGCTCGGAACCTTCGCCGCCACCTTCATCGCCCGCCCCCTCGGCGGAGTCGTATTCGGCTGGCTTGGCGACAAGATCGGCCGCCAGAAGGTCCTCGCCGCGACCCTGATGATCATGGCCGCCAGCACCTTCGCCGTCGGTCTCCTGCCCGGCTACGCACAGATCGGCATCTGGGCTGCGGTCCTGCTGGTCCTGTTCAAAGTTATCCAGGGCTTCTCCACCGGCGGTGAATACGCCGGCGCCACGACCTTTGTGAGCGAGTACGCCCCTGACAAGCGCCGCGGATTCTTCGCCAGCTTCCTGGACATGGGCAGCTACCTCGGTTTCGCCCTTGGCGCGGCCCTCGTTTCGGTGCTGCAGCTGACCCTCGGCCAGGACACCATGGAGCAGTGGGGCTGGCGCATCCCGTTCCTCGTCGCCGGCCCGCTCGGCCTGATCGCCGTGTACTTCCGGAGCAAGATCGAGGAATCCCCGCAGTTCCAGGCAACCCTGGATGCCCAGGAGAACCTCGCCAAGGACGCAACCGCCTCCGACGCCGCAGCCTCCAAGGGCCCGGTGGGCATCGTGAAGGCGTACTGGCGCTCCCTCATCGTCGCTATGGTCCTGGTCGCGGCGGCAAACACCGCCGGCTACGCGCTGACCTCCTACATGCCGACGTACCTGACGGAGTCCAAGGGCTACGACGAGCTGCACGGCACGCTGCTGACCATCCCCGTGCTGGTCATCATGAGCCTCTGCATCCCGCTGACCGGCAAGCTTTCTGACCGGATCGGCCGCCGCCCGGTGCTGTGGATCGGCGCCATCAGCACCGTCGTCCTCGCCACCCCGGCCTTCCTGCTGATCGGCATCGGTGAAATCTGGTCCACGCTGGCCGGCCTTTCCCTGATTGCCTTCCCCGTGACGTTCTACGTGGCCAACCTTGCGTCCGCCCTGCCGGCCCAGTTCCCGACGGCCAGCCGCTACGGCGCCATGGGCATCGCGTACAACTTCTCGGTGGCCATCTTCGGCGGGACCACGCCGTTCATCGTTGCCGCCCTGATCAGCGCAACCGGCAACGACATGATGCCGGCCTACTACCTGATGGCCACCTCGGCGATCGGCGCAGTAGCGATCTACTTCCTCAAGGAGTCCGCCCAGATGCCGCTGCCCGGCTCCATGCCGAGCGTGGACACCCAGGCTGAGGCCCGCGAGCTGGTCGCGACGCAGGACGAGAACCCGCTGATCGACCTCGAGCACATGGACATGCCCATGGTCGCACCGGCCGTCGATTCCACCGCAGGGCGCGGGGAAGCCGAGAAAGTCCCGGCCCCAGCCTGAGCCTGCCAGTCCCACCGGACCGGCAGCAGTAGTCCAGGCTACGTAGCTGACAGCCCCGCCCTTTGAGGCCTGTTCCGGATGCTTACCCGTTGGGGGACGCATCCGGGCAGGCCTTAGGCGTGTCCGAACCACTATCAGCACCCGCGCCCCGGAAAACCCGGGAACCGGGGAGCCACTGAAACCACAGGAACCGGAGAGGCAGTTGTGATGTCCCTGCTGCACCACATCCGTTCGCTGCACAGCCTGGCCCCGGCCAACAGGGACCACGTGTCGGCCTGGCGGGTGGCGATCAGCGTGGCCGTTCCGTCCCTGGCGCTTCTGGCGGCCGGTCGCCCCGAACTGGCCGGCTACGCCGTTTTCGGCGCGCTGACCGGCATGTACGGCCGCACCGAGCCTCACCAGCTCCGGCTCCGCCATCAAGGCCAGGCCGCTGTCCTTCTGGTTGCCGGCGTAGGAGCCGGCGTCTTCCTCTCGGCCCACCACATTCATTCGTGGGCCCTGGTGATCGTTGAGGCCGCGTTCGCCGGCGTGGGCTCGCTGTTCACGGACAAGACGGCCCTGAAACCCGCCGGCCCCTTCTTCGGGATCCTGGCCCTGGGCGCGTGCGCCTCCGTTCCGGCCGCCGTCCCTTGGCACACGGGCGTTCTCATCGCCGCGGCCTCGGCCGCGTTCTCCATCGTGGTCGGCTTTGGCGGCTGGTTTGTCGGCCGCACCTGGCAGCGCGGGAGGCGGCGGGACGTCACAGTACTGCGCGGGGCGGGGCGCCGGGCGGCGTGGCTGCACGCCGCCCGCTACGTCACCGCCGTCGGCGGCGCCGGGACCCTGGGGGTCCTCAGTGGCAGCGGCCACCCGCACTGGGCCATGGCCGCGGCCGCAGTGCCGCTTGCCGGGGCGGACCTGCCCAGCAGCGTTTACCGCGGCATCCACCGCATTGTCGGTACACTGGGCGGCCTCGTCGTGGTCGCGGCGGTCCTGTTCCCCTGGCCGGGGTCACCGCTGCTGGCCTTCCCCGGACAACAGGCCGCCGTCCTGGTCTGCCTGGTGATCGTGTTGCAGTTCAGCACCGAGCTGTTCATGACCCGGCACTACGGCCTCGCCATGGTCTCCTTCACCCCGGTGATCCTGCTGGTCGGACAGCTTGCCGCGCCGGCCGATCCCGCCGTGCTGGTGACCGAACGGGCCGTCGAGACACTGGTGGGCGCCGCCGTCGGGATCGCCGTCGTCGTGCTGATCCGCCGACGGCGCCTCGCCGTCCGCTGATGTACCCGGCGGCTACTTGGCGCGCCGCGCCGGCCCGGCGACGAGCTTTGAGGGCAGCACCCGAGCGACCGAGGTCAGGACTTTGTAGCGCTTGGTGGGGATCGAGACGGCCCTGCCCTTGGCGTTGTCCGCCAGTCCCTCGCTGACCACTTGCCGGGCCTCAAGCCACATCCAGCGCGGCGTCGCCGTCTTGTCCATCCCCATCCGGTCGTGGAACTCGGTGTGGGTGAAGCCGGGGCACACGGCGGTGACCTTCACCCCGCGCGCCGCATAGGCCATGTTGGCCGAGCGCGAGAAACTCAGCAGCCAGGCCTTCGCTGCGGAGTACGTGCCGCGGGGCAGGAAGGCCGCCACGCTGGCGACGTTGATGATCCTGCCGGACTGGCGCCCGAGCATGCCTTGCAGGGCGGCATGGCTGAGCTCCATGGCGGTTTCGACATGGAGCTTCAGGTGTTTCTTCTCCTCGGCAATGTCGTTGTCCTCGAAGGGCCGCAGCAGGCCGATTCCCGCGTTGTTGACCAGGATCTCCACCGGCCGCGCGGGGTCGCTGAGGCGCGCGACGACGGCGGCGATCCCGGCGTCGTCGGTCAGGTCCGCGGCGATCGTCTCCGCCGCGGTCCCGTAGCTGTTCTCCAGCTCCGCCGCGGTGGCCGCGAGGCGGCCGGCGTCGCGGGCCACGAGCACCACGCGGTGGCCCTGCTCGGCGAGCTGGCGGGCGAATTCGGCGCCAAGGCCTGCCGTCGCGCCCGTGACCAGGGCGGTGCTGCCGGATGTAGGGGCTGTTTGAGGGTTCATAGCGACAGCCTAGTCCCGTCCCGGCTCAGGCCAGGGCCGTGTCCTGCGCCAGTTCGTCCCCGGCCGGGTCACCGTCATCGAGCAGGTGGCGGTTCTGAAGCTCTTCAGCCGCAAGCTCGTACCAGGTATGCGCGCCGAAAGACGGGCTGCTGGTATCGAGGTGGCGGTAGAGAGCGTCCGCGAGCCGGCACAGCGCCGTGTCGGACAGCGCCCGGACCGTGGCCACAGGATCCAGTGTTCCCTCGAAGTACTCCGAAAGCGCCAGGCCGTCGATGGAGCCAAGGTCGTTGGTGCCGCCGTATTCCACGGCCAGCGTGCTGTTGGCCTCCCCCGGCCCGGCATCGGATCCGGAGCCCGGCCCGACGTCGAGCAGTCCGGCGGCCTCGCTGTCTCCGTTCCCGGCGACAGCGACGGGGGCCTGGCGGTAGTCGGTGTCGAGCCCGGCGAGGACTTCGGCCTCGGCGCCGACGTGCACGAGGCAGATGGGCAGCACGGCCGGTTCGTCGAGGGTGAAACGAAGCGGCACGGCCTCTGCGGAGTCCCCGGCGTCGGTAGCGGGCAGGTGTCCGGCATCAGCGAGACGCCGGAGGTCCAGCAGGACTTCCGGGTCCAGGTGGGAGGCGCCGTGAAGGTCGATGACCACGGCGGCGCCCGGTTCGAGGCGGCAGGCGCGGCGCACGATGTGCAGGAGGGCTGCTGAATCAGATTGGGTAACGCAGCCGGTAATTTCGAGGGTGACCTGTGCGGGATCGACGTCCACCCGGACAAGCACACGCAGTTTATGGTTCATGGGGTACTCCAAAGTCACCTGTCCAAGAGCCAACTGCATAACTCTGGTCAAACTTTACGAGGTTGGTCCGCTGCCCACAAGCGGGCAGGCCGATGACGCCGTTCCGGCCCCCGGGCCAGGCGCTCAGGCTCCCTCGGGGACCCGCTCCGGCCAGTCCACATACTGGTGGTACGACTCGTGTTTGCGCAGGTAGCGGTACATGAACGGGCAATTCGGGATGATCCGCTTGCCGGAGGCAACCACGTCATCGAGGGCGAAGTGCGCCAGCACTTTGGCGAGCCCTTGGCCCTGGAACTGCTCCGCGGTATCCGTGTGGATGAAGTCGATATGGCCCGGCCTGTCGATGAAGCGCACCTGGACGGCCAGTTTGTCGCCGACACGGAGTTCGTAACGGTGCAGCTCGTCGTTCCGGGTGGTGGAGACGTCCGGGGTGAAGGTGTCTTCCGTGGTTGCCGAGTTCTCCGTCATGGTTCGACATTGGCACTTAATGGCGGGCGTGGCAATGGCGGTTCCGATCCGTCCTGCCGGCCAGGTGGCGTCGTGAGCCGAACCGGAATCCGGCCCAGGAGCACGACGGCGAGCGCGAAGCAGGCGGCGCCCCCGCCGAGGAGCCCGGGGGTGAGCCCGGTGAGCGCGGCGTTGACTGCCGGGACAAAAACGGCGACGGCGGCGAGCAGCACGGCGGCTGCCGGCCGGCTCGGCGACGGGCCGGCCGCCGTCGGCCGCTCCTCCAGCCTGCCAAACAATGCCACCACCGGCAGCAGCAGTGCGATGACGCCCAACAGCACCAGGGGCCGCCCCCACCACCAGGCCGCACTCCCTCCGGCGGGCTGCGGGAAATCCGTCAGCAGCAGCACACCGGACATCGCCGCCAGCAGGGGCAGATGCCACAGATAAACAGTCATGGACCGCCGGCCGGCCAGGCCCATCATCCGGCGCACCCCGGCCACGGACGCGATCCGGGACAGCCCCGGCCGGAAGAGCTGAAGGGCGGCGGCCTGCGAGATGCCCAGGAGCAGCAGCGTCACATTGGGCGGATTGAGGTTCACCAGCATGTTCCCGGAATACAGCCCCAGCAGGACTATCACCCCCAGCAGCATGTTGCTGGCAACCATGATGCCCAGGTGCGCCGGCCGGCCCGGCAGCAGCCGGGGGCCATCTGCCACGATGAATCCGAGCTGCTGCACGGCGCACCACAGGAACAGCATGTTCAGGTATGCCAACAGCGGCAGCACTCCCCGCAGGCAATCGACGGTCACTACCAGGGCGGTGAGGCCGGCGAAGGTCAGCCATGGCGCGCGGGCGTGGAGGGCCGCCAGCCAGGGAAGATTGAGTTGCGCGGCGAGGTACGCGGCCAGGAACCACAGCGGCATGCCGGCTCCGCTGGTGAGCAGCTCGATGACCTGAGGGTCAACCCCTGCGAGGCGGGCCGCCGACAGGCCAACGAACATGACCGCCAGCAGGACCGCGGCCGGACGGATCAGGCGCAGCAGCCGGCCCTGCATGAAATCGAAGGCGTTGCCGCCCCTGGCCCGGAGCCGGCGCCAGGACTGCAGCCCGGTGATGCCTCCGGCCACAAAGAACAGCGGCATGATCTGGAAGACCCACACCACCGGTTCAAACCAGTGCTGATCGCCCAGGGTGTTCTCGGACGTCACGGTGCCGTCCGGGTGCAGCACGGGACTGACCATCATGGTGTGCGCTACCACCACCAGTGCCAGGCAAAAGAACCGGACAAGGTCGATCACCGGGTCTCGGTCCGGCATCGGCGCCGGGCCGCCGGCTGGCCGCTGCTGCGCAAGCATGGCACCCCTCGGGAAGGCAGGCTGTGTTGCCATCATTGTCGTGCGAGGGGCGCCTGACTGCCAGAGCAGAATGGCCCGGATGCGCGCCGGCTGCAGGCCAGCGCAGGGCTTTAGCGCGAGAGTGTGGCCAGGGCGGTGGCCGCGAAGGTCCTGGCCGAGGCATTCCACAGGCCCAGCAGTGCCTGGAGGTTCTCGCCGTCGGCCCGGTGCGCTGTGGTCTGTTCCTCAAGGACCGCCAGGACGCCCGTGCGCAGCTCGGTGTTGAAGTTGACCTTGCCCACGTTCATCGCCGCGGCCTTGACCAGTTCCTCGGCCGGAATGCCGGAGGCGCCGTGCAGGACCAGCGGGATCCGGGTACGCACGGCGATGTCCTGCAGCACGTCCCAGCGCAGCCGGGGCTCGCCTTTGTACTTGCCATGGACGTTACCCACGGCCACGGCGAGCAGCTGGGACCCCGTGCGGGCCACGAAGTCCTCCACCTGGGCGGAGTCGGTGAGCCCGTCGGGGGCGTCCGCCACGGTGCTGCCGGCGCTATCCGCGGCGTCGGTCCCGAAGGCCCGGTCCTCGTCGCCGGCGAGTCCGCCCAGTTCGGCTTCAATGACGACGTCGGCCCGGCCCTGCGCTGCCAAGGCCGCCCGGACGTTCCGGACCAGGGCGATGTTGTCCTCGTATGGCAGCGAGGACCCGTCGACCAGCACCGAGTCGGCCCCGGCACTGACGGCGTCGGCGATCACCGGCGGGTCGGTGGCATGATCCAGCTGCACCGCAATCGGCACGGAAGCTGCGTCGGCAAGCCCGCGCAGGGCGGCGATCAGCCGCAGCCCGTTGGGCGCTGCCGCGGTCTTCGGCGCGACCAGCAGGATGGCGCCCCGGCCGGATTCCTCGGCCGCCCCCACCACGGCGAGCGCGGTGGTGAAGTCGTAACAGGTGAACGCCGGAACGGCAGAGCCTTGCTGCAGGGCCCCGGTCACCAGGGTGTCCAGTTGGGTACGCATCAGGCGCTCAGTCCCCCCACCAGCATCCAGGCGACGAATGTCAGGGCGAAGCCTGCCAGTCCCAGCACGGTGGTGAGCACGGTCCAGGTCCTGAGGCCGTCGGCGACGGTCAGCCCGTAGTAGCGCACAACCACCCAGAAACCGGCGTCGGTCACGTGGGAGAGGCCGAGGGCGCCGAATCCGATGGCGATCACGATCACGGCGGTCTGCGCCGGCGTGTAGCCGCCGCCGGCAACGGCGGAGGAGAGCAGGCCGGCCGTGGTGACGATCGCGACCGTGGCCGAGCCCTGGGCTGCGCGGAGGGCGAGGGAGATGATGAAGCCAAGCAGCAGCAGCGGAACGCCGAGCGTGTCGAGGGATTCGGAGAGAGCCTTGCCGATTCCGCTCACCTGCAGGACGCTGCCGAACACGCCGCCTGCCGCTACAACCATCAGGATGGACGCGATCGGAGGCAGGGCGCCTTCGAAGATTTCGCCGGTTTCCGTCAGCGACCACTGCCGGCGGACGGCCAGGAGGAAGAAGCAGAGCGCAACGGCCACCAGCAGGGCGAAGACGGGGTTGCCCACGAACGCCGCGACGCCGTACCAGAAGTCGTTCTTCTCGATCACCAGGGTGCCGACGGTGCCGAGGAGGATCAGCACGATCGGGGTGGCGATGAGGACGATGATCAGTCCCGGACGGGGCGGGGCAATGGCCTTGCTGCCCGGGCCCTCGTGGCCAACGCGGACCATGGAGGCGGAGCCGAACTCGTCCACCTGGGTTTTGACGGCCGGCAGCAGCTCGTAGGTCTTGCGGTTCATGATGGACGCGACCCAGTAGGACAGGAAGCCAAGCGGCACGCAGATCGTCAGCGAGATCAGGGCGATCAGTCCGATGTCGGCGCCGAGCACGCCGGCACCGGCAACAATCCCCGGGTGCGGTGGCACAGCCACGTGGATGGCCAGCATGATGCCGGCCATGGGCAGGCCGAACTTCACCGGGTGGACGTTGGCGATTTTGGCGAACGCGTAGACGACCGGCACCAGGACAATGATGCCGACCTCGAAGAACACCGGGATCGCGACCAGGAAGCCGACTGCGGTGAGGGCCACGGCCACCCGCCGGGCGCCGAGCTTGGCGGTGAAGTGGTCGGCGAGGGACTGGACGCCGCCGGAGACCTCGATCATCCGCCCCAGGATCGCGCCGAGCGCAATCAGGAGGGCGACCTTGCCCATGGTGCCTCCCACCCCGGCGGCCACCACGGTGAACACGTCCTTGAGCGGGATCTGCGCGGCCACGGCCACCAGGATGCTGACGGTCAGCAGGGACACGAAGGCCTGGATCTTGAAGCGGATGATCATCACCAGCAGCAGGGCGACGCCGGCAGCCGCGATTGTCAGCAGCAGCGGTGTTCCCAGCTCCACGGCCGGCTTGATGACGGGCGCGTCGGCGGCGCGCACCATCAGGGAATTGAGCAGGGGGGTCATGAAGAGGTGTCTCCTTTGACAGGAAGGTCGCCCAACGATTCAACCGTCGGGTAAAAGTGGCGGAACAGTGGGGTGGGGACCCGGCGACGGCGGAGGGGGGACCGCCGTCGTCGGGCGTGGAACGGCTGGTTATTGGGCGGTGCGCTTGGTGGGCGCGACGACCTTGATGACGGCGGAGTCATCGGCTGCGGCGAGGCCCTGGGCCTGGCCGAGGAGGTAGAGCTGCTCGGCGGCGGCGGCCACCGGGGCGGCGAGGCCAGCTGCGCGGGTGGCCTTGCCGACGATCCCCATGTCCTTGACGAAGATGTCCAGCCGGCTGAGGACTTCGGCGCCGTCCTCGGTGTAGGCCTCCAGGATGCGCGGGCCGCGGTTGGAGAGCATGAAGGAACCCGCCGCGCCGGCTTCGAGGGCGGCGAGGGTCTTGGCCTGGTCCAGGCCCAGGGCGTCGGCCAGGGCCATCGCCTCGGCGGCGGCGGCGATGTGGATGCCGCAGAGCAGCTGGTTGACGGTTTTGAGGGCCTGGCCGTCGCCGGGCTTGTCGCCGACCACGGTCAGCGTGGAGGCCAGCAGCTCAAGGGCCGGGCGGGCCTTTTCCTGGGCCTCGGGCGAGGCGCCCACCACGATCAGGAGGTCGCCCTCGCCGGCACGCTTGGGGCCGCCGGACAGCGGGGCATCAACCAGTTCGACGCCGTATTCGGCCAGGCGGTCGACGGCGGCCGGGATGGCCTCGGTGCCCACGGTGCTGCCCAGGATCACGACGGCGCCCGGCTTGAGCACGGAGGCCACGCCGTTCTCGCCGAAGAGGACATCGCCCAGCTGTTCACCGTTGCGCACTGCCAGCAGCAGCGCGTCGGCGCCTTCCGAGGCTTCCCGTGCGGACGCGAACGTGCGGATGCCGGCCTCTTGAGCCAGCTTCAGGCGCGGTTCGGCGATGTCGAAGCCGTGGACGGTGAGCTCGCTTGCCAGGCGCGTGGCCATGGGCAGGCCCATGGCGCCAAGGCCAAGGACGGTGATGGTGTAGTTGCTGGTCATGGTGTTCTCCATCGAAATGACGTGTGTGGTGTTGGGCCTACTCCGGCGAGGGGCCCTGCCTGAGGTTGTGAAGGCTGGGAGCCGGTGGGGACTAGAAGGTGTTGCTGAGCTTGCGCGTGACATCGGCGAGGGACTGGTCGTCGCCCACGTTGCCGGCGAAGACGATGTACGGGATGCCCTTGGCCGGTCCGTCCACCGGTTCCCACAGGCTGACGATGCCCGGCAGCATGGGCCCGCGGACGATCGCGTGCCGGATTTCCAGGCCGTGTGCGGCCACGTCCGAGGACGTGATGCCGCCCTTGGCGATCACGAAGCGGGGCGGGAAGGTCTTCAGCGTGCGGTTCACGACCGCGACGACGGCGGCGGAGACGGTGCGGGCGATCCGCAGGCTTTCGGCGGCGTCAGAGGTCTTGATCAGGAGCCGGCTCGTGTGCACGATCACGTCGCCGCCGCGGAGGGCAGCGACCACCGTGTCCACGGTTTCATCCAGGTACTCCCCTGCGTTGTCGCCGAGGAGCTTCTCGACGTCGATCTCCACGATCCGGGCCGCGCTGTGCTGCTCGGTGAGGGCGTTGAGCTGGCGGGTGGTGACTCCGACGTGCGAGCCGACCACGATCAGGCCGCCGGCTTCCGAGGGGGTGTTGCCCGCATAGGCTTCCTGTCCGCTGAGTTCGGTGCGGATTTCCTGGCCGATCCGTGCCCGGACAAACGGCGGGCCCACGCGGTAGAGCAGCTTCTTGCCGCGGCTTTCCGCTTCTTCCAGGCCCAGGGCCAGTGCCCTCAGGTCGTTTTCGGTGACGATGTCCGCCACGATCGGAGTCGAATCCGTGGCGGCGTCGATGGCATCGGCAATGGCCTTGGCGGAGATCACCGGATCGGCGGACGCCCGGATGATGTCCAGATCCAGCACGATCACCGAATCCGCGGGGAACCGGCCGTTCGACTTCTCCTCGACGTATTTGGCCATCTCCGAGTTGGCGAAGCCGAAGCTGGCGTCCCGGGCGAATTCGGTCTCGGCCACGGGAGTGAGCTGCCCGGCGTCCTTGCCTGTGCCGCGGGTGAAGTGCACGCCGCCGACCGTCACGCGGCCGGCGTCGGGAAACGCGGGAACGATCACGACGCCGTCCGTCTTCTCGCCGTTGACGGCGGTGACCGTGGCCGCGATGACGTCCGGTTCGAGCGGGTAGTGGCCGCGGAGGGTGGAGTCGCTCCGGCTGACAAAGCTGAGCCGCAGCGCCGGTTCAGCGGATGCCGCGGCCGCGAGGGCGTTGCGGACGATCTCCTCGTTGCGGGCAGCCGCCTCGGCAGGGTCAAGGCTGCGGGTGTTGGTCAGCACGTAGACCGCGCGCTGGCGCTTGCCGTCGACTTCGTAGGCGAACGCCCAGGCAAAGTCCGCTACGTCCCAGCGGGTGAGGACCGGCAGGTTCGCCACGGACTGCGTGCCGGTGGGGTCGTCGTCGAGTACGACCAGGACACGGGGGGATGCCTCGGAGGAGGCGGCCACGCTGTCTGCCACCAGCCGGGCGGGGATCTGTACTTCCGCGGGGAAAGCGGCCAGCACGTCTGCTTCGAGGGGCACTATGCACTCCATTGTGTGTGGATCTGTCAGTGGAAAACTGCGCTTCTCCGCGAGCCGCAGCAGGAACAAAATGTAAGATGTCAGACATCTTGCATATGAATGCTAGTGTGGCATATGGCACAACGACGCGCAAGTAGACTTGGCCATCAGGGAGCACGCCATCAGGCAATAAGTCGCTGGACGGGGAGAATTGGCTAGGAAATCGCTGGTCGGCGTTGTGGCCGACGAACTGCTGGACCGGATTATTGGCGGCGAGTTCCCGCCCGGCGCGAGCGTCCCCGGCGAACTGGAGCTCAGCTCCCGGCATGAAGTCAGCCGCATGACCGTGCGCGAGGCCATGAAAACCCTTGAAGCCCAGCGGATCCTCAGTGTGGAACGCGGCCGGGGCACGTTCGTGAACCCGGTGAACCGCTGGGGCTCACTGGACGCCGTGCTGCGGGCAGCCTCGGAGGGCACAAACGACGCCTCGGCCGCCATCCAGCTCATCGAGCTGCGGCGGATGCTGGAGACGGGCGCCTGCGAGCTGGCTGCCGGACGGATGTCGGACACGGACATCCAGGCCCTCCGCGCGCACGTGGACAGGATGCGGCTGGCCCACGAGAGGAATGATCTCGCGGCGTTCGTGGAGGAAGACCTCGCTTTCCACGACCTCATCCTGCAGGCCTCGGAAAACGTCTTCGTCGCCGTATTGTTCGAACCCCTGCACCGTGTGCTGGAAAAACGGCGGACGGAAACTTCGAAGGTGCCGGAGATCCAGGAGCACGCGATCGGGCACCATCAGAACATCGCCGACGCCCTGGCCTCCCGCGACCCGCACCGCGCCCGCGACGCCATGGACGCCCACATGCGGCAGACCCTTGACGATCTGAAGACCTTCGTGCTGGCCGGCGGCCCGGCCTGACACGGACCCGCGCTTTGCCCGGATGAAGAGTTCAGGCGAGCGAGAGGAAGAGCTTCTCGAGTTCGGCGCGGTCCAGGCTGGGGTCTTCCTGCTGCATGCATTGCTGCAGGCCCGTGGCAATGATGGAGAATCCCGCCTTGTCCAGGGCGCTGGACACGGCCGCCAGCTGGGTCACGACGCTCTTGCAGTCACGGCCCTCCTCGATCATCCTGGTGACGGCCGCGAGCTGGCCCTGGGCGCGGCGAAGCCGGTTGATGACAGGCTTCATGTCGGTGGGATCGAGTTCCATTGGTTCCTCCGGTTCGATGCGTCAGGCTCCCCATTATACCCCCCTGAGTATTTCGCCTCCCGGGTGGCGAACGGCCAGGGGTGGCCGCCGGGGACTCATGCCGCCCCGCTAGGGGCATAAGTACCTAGCGAGGCATGGAAGATCGGCGTATTGCTGGTGATGTGAACGCCGCCAGGTTCCTAGAACCGGACGCCGGCGGTACCGGCGTCAACCTCCCCGCCGCGGGGCCGTGGCATCCAGGGGATCAGAGCTCCGCACGCGGGCGTGCCGGTGACCTGCATTCCCGGCCCTGGAGCCGGTATGTCGCCTTGGGCGACTCGTTTACGGCAGGCGTCGGCGACCCGGAACCGCTGAGCCCCGGGGGCATCCGGGGGTGGGCGGACCGCATCGCCGAGGAACTCGGCGAGGGCCGCCGCGAGTTCGGGTACGCAAACCTTGCTATCAGCGGCCTGGTCCTGCGCGAGATCCTCGACCAGCAGCTCGGACCGGCCCTGAACCTGAAGCCTGACCTCGTCTCGCTCTCCGCCGGCGGGAACGATCTCGTGTTCCATCGCGGCGATCCGGACCGGATGGCCGCGGCCCTGGACGACGCCGTGGCAGCCCTCTCTGCCACCGGGGCCACGGTGGTCGTGTTCACCGGGCCGGACTGGGGCGAGACCGCCGTGTTCGGACACATCCGGGGCAAGGTTGCGGTATTCAACGAGAACATCCGTGTCATCGCCGCCCGGCATGATGCCGTCATCGCTGATTTGTGGGCCCTGCGGCAACTGAGCGATCCGCGGATGTGGGATCCGGACCGCCTGCATTTCTCGCCGCTGGGACACCACACCATTGCGGCCATGGTCCTGGACACGCTCAGCGTGCCACACCGCCTGCGGCCGCTGGAGCCCAAGCCGATGCCGCCGGGCAACTGGCGGGAGGCCCGGGCCGGTGACCTGGCCTGGATGGCGCACTACATGCTGCCCTGGATGGTGAGCCGGATCAGGCCGCGCCCAGACGCCCCGCCGCGGCAGGCCAAACGCCCGCTGCCCGGACCGCCTCCCGGGGTCCCGGACTCCGGGCACAAACCCCTAGTCCGGCCGGGTTCGGTCGGCTAGTCTGCAGGAACGGCCCACAGCCGGGCATCGATGGCGATCACGAGGAGCGAAGTTGTCTAATCACACTTACAGCATTTCTGAAATTGTCGGAACCTCGAACGAGGGCGTCGATGCGGCCGTCCGGAACGGCATCGCCGAGGCCGCCAAGACCCTGCGGAACCTTGACTGGTTCGAAGTCAAGGAGATCCGCGGCCACCTCGAAAACGGGCAGGTCGCCGACTGGCAGGTCACCATCAAGCTGGGGTTCCGCCTGGAGCGTTGACGCCAGACTCCGGAGCGGGCCGGCACGCACCGCCCCGCTCCGGAGAAACCCGCAACCCGTCAGGGCAGAGGAGGCCAGGGCGGAGAGGAAAACTTCATGCGCTATACGCATCTGGGCCGCTCCGGCCTGACAGTCTCGCGCCTTTGCCTGGGCACCATGAACTTTGGCCCGCAGACCGAGGAGACGCAGGCCTTCGCCATCCTGGACACCGCGCAGGCCGCCGGCATCAACTTCGTCGACACGGCCAATGTGTATGGCGGGTCCAGCCACCGCGGCTGGACGGAGGAAATACTCGGCCGCTGGTTCGCCCAAGGGGGCGAGCGCCGCGAGCGCACGGTGCTTGCCACCAAGTTGTTCGGCACCATGACCGACCGGCCCAACGAGTCCAAACTCTCGGCACTGCACATCCGCCGGGCACTCGACGCCAGCCTGAAACGGCTGCAGACGGACTACATCGATCTGTACCAGTTCCATCACGTGGACCGGAACACGCCCTGGGATGAGATCTGGCAGGCTATCGAGGTCGCCGTCCAGCAGGGCAAGATCCTGTACTCGGGCAGCAGCAACTTCGCCGGCTGGCACATCGCCCTGGCCCAGGAAAGCGCCGGCCGCCGCAACTACAACGGGCTGGTCAGCGAACAGTCGATTTACAACCTGCTGACCCGGGACGTGGAACTGGAGGTCATCCCGGCCGCCCAGCAGTATGGCCTGGGGATCCTGCCATGGTCGCCGTTGCACGGCGGCCTGCTCGGCGGAGTGCTGAAGAAGGAGAACGACGGCGTCCGGCGCGTCGCGGGCCGGGCCCTCGATGCGCTCAAATCGCACCAGAAACAGATCCGGCGATACGAGGAGTTCGCCGCCGAACTGGGTCAGGAACCCGCGGACGTGGCACTCGCGTGGCTGCTCCACCAGCCGGCAGTCACCGCCCCGATCATCGGCCCGCGTACCCTTGAGCAGCTCGAAGCCTCCGTCAGGGCGCACAAATTGAAGCTCGACACCGATGCGCTCAAGCGCCTCGACGAGATCTTCCCGGGCCACAGGACGGCCCCCGAAGACTACGCCTGGTAGGGCGCAGGCGGCTGTTTTCGCACCCCGCCCGCCGAACCCACGGGTGTCGGGTGGCTCTTTGATACTAAGCATGATTAGTATTAGGGCAGAAGGATGTAGCGCACCCGGCGATCCGGGTGCCTCCTCTATGAAAGAAGAAGGAACGAAAAATGGGTTTTCTCGCATTTCTGATTCTGGGCCTCATCGCCGGAGCAATCGCTAAGGCTATCCTCCCGGGACGTCAGGGCGGTGGCATCATCATCACTCTGATCCTGGGCGTCGTCGGCGCCCTGCTCGGCGGATTCATTGGCAGCGCACTGTTCGGCGTGGGCATCAACGAGTTCTTCTCGCTGTCGACCTGGCTGCTGGCCATCGGCGGTGCGATCATCGTCCTGCTCGTTTACGGCATGATCAGCAAGCGCTCAGCCCGCTAACACGGAAGCTGACCGGAAACCGGCCCTGGGTTATTCCCGGGGCCGGTTTTTTGCACTATTTTGGCAGCAAGGCGGCCTGCCGGCCGCACGAGCCGGCACCGCAACCCACTGTCCAGGAACTGTTCAAGACCGTCTACTTTTCACCTACGTCAGGGAGCAGGAGCACAGCATGAAGGGCAAATTTCTTTTCGCCACCGGACTGGCAGCAGGATACGTCCTGGGATCGCGGTCCGGCCGCGCAGCGTATGACAAGCTCAAGGCCAGGTCGGCAGAGCTCTGGCACAGCAAGCCGGTCCAGGACAAAGTGGCCGCGGCAGCAGAAACGGTCAAAGACAAAGCCCCCGAGGTCTCCGAACAGCTCGGCGAAGCCGCCCGCCGCGCCGGTACCGTCATAAGCTCCGCTGTCCACCGCGATGCCGGCCACGGCAGCACCTCCGCGGCCACGCAGGGAGCAGCCACGCCCGGAACGCCGGCACCCGCGGCCCGCGATGTCCAAACCGACCCGGCGCTCACCGACCAGACCGGCCAGGACTGGTCGGATGAGGGCGGCGCCACCCCGGCAGGCCCCGCCACCAACGTGGACGAGGACAAACTGCCCTAGGGGTTCTTTGAGGGGCCACCGTCGCCGCCTCTGCCGGCTACCGCCCGCCGAAGGGCGGCAGCGCGCCGGCCACCACGGTGGCCCCCAGTTCCTCCGAGCGCAGCACCCGGGCCGCCAGTCCGTGCCGGCGGAGGATTCCGGCCGTCTGCGCGGACTGCCGGCGGCTGGTCTCTATCAGCACGTGGCCGCCGGGCGCCAGCCACTGCCGTGCGCCGGCGGCGACCCGCCGCTGCACCTGAAGCCCGTCGGCGCCGCCGTCGAGGCAGGCCCGCGGCTCGTGGACACGCGCTTCCTGCGGCATGGTTTCGATGTCTGCCGAGGGAACGTAGGGGGCGTTGACGGCCAGCAGCCGGACCCGGCCCCGGAGGCCCGCCGGGAGCGGAGCATAGAGATCACCCTCGTGGACCTGCCCGCCCAGGGGCACGACGTTGGTGCGTGCACAGGACACGGCCGCGGGGTCGATATCGGCGCAGTGGAGTTCGGCGGGGCCGGCGAGGGCCGCGAGCGCCGCACCGACAGCGCCGGACCCGCAGCAGAGATCGACGACGACCGGTGCCGGGGAGTCGCCCCGCGCCACGCGGCTTGCGTCCAGCAGCGCAGCGGCCTGGCGGACGAGGAATTCGGTCCGGCGGCGGGGCACGAAGACTCCGGTGTCGACCGCGATGCGGAGTCCGCAGAATTCCGCCCAACCGAGAATGTGTTCAAGGGGAAGGCCGGCGACCCTCCGGCCGGCCATCCGTTCGAGCGCCTCCGGGGTCGGGGCCGCGTCGATCAGCAGGCGGGCCTCGTCTTCGGCAAACACGCAGCCCGCTGAACGGAGCCTGGCCGTGAGTATCTCGTGCGGGGAGAGATGGCGGATTACTGGCATGGGAGCGCCTTTCGGTCGGGTGTCAGACGCCCTCACCGTGAGCTGGCCGCGGCCGGCACTGCTGGGCGGGCGTCCTTTCTGGACTTGCGTGAACGGGACCCACCTCCTTTTGCTGCAGTTGCTCGAATTCCCCATGCTACCGAAGCCGCCCGCGGCCAGCCGTGATTGGTCTGCTGTGATTAACCAGCCGTGATTAACCAACTGTGATTGGGCCGCTGTTTGCGGCGGCGGATTGTGACGCCCGTTTGGGATGCCTTGGCGGCGGCGGCTGGCAGGATGGCAGCATGGCCTCCCTCCCTGCACACGATCTCATCTGGACCGGCTCCTACACGGCAGATTCCGGCGGCCGCGGCACGGGGATCGGCGCGGTTGCCGCGGCGGCGGACGGCACATTGCGGTGGTTGGGTGTTGCGGCGGCGGCCGACTCGCCGTCCTTCCTGGCGGTCCACCCTTCCCTCCCTGTGGTCTATGCCGTGGCCGAGCAGGCCAGGACCGTCCGGGCCTACCGCCGGGCCGGCGCGTTTGGCCTGGAGCCCGCGGGCCCGGCGTGGCCGGCCGGTGACGCCGCCTGCCACGTCGCCGTCGAGCCTTCCGGCCGTTTCCTCGTTGTCTGCTGCTGGGGCGACGGCCAGGTGCTGTTCTATGGGCTCGACGCCGACGGCGGCATCGTGGGCCGGGCGGCTGGCGTCGAATCGCGCGACCCGTACGGTGAGGCTCCCGGCGGCGGCCCCAGCGAACGGGACAGGCGGCCGAGCCGCGCCCATGCGGCTCTTATGCTGGCCGACGGCAGGGTGATGACCACCGACCTCGGCCACGACCTGCTGCGGATCTGGAATGTCGGCTCCGGGCAGGGGCCGGCCTTGGGACCGGTCCTGGACCATGAGGTGGTCCTGCCGCGGGGCAGCGGCCCCAGGCACCTGGTCCAGCACCCGGGCGGCCACGTCTTTGTAGTGACCGAGTATTCAATCGAGGTGGCCGTGGCCGGATTGTCGCCGGACTCCGGGGACTTCAGGCTCGGATTCGTCGGGCCGGCCACCGCCGGCGGGGCGCAGCCGGATGATTCGGCGGCAGAGATCGCGTTGGCGGCCGACGGCAGGTATGCGTATGTGGGCGTCCGCGGTTCGAACCGGGTCTGCGTGCTGGAGGTGGAGGCCGGTGCCGCGGCGCTGCGTCCGGTAGCCGACGTCCCCAGCGGCGGGAACTGGCCCCGGCACCACCTGGTTCGCGACGGCTTGCTGCATGTCGCCCACGAACGCTCCGGCGACGTCGTAACGTTTCCCCTGGACGCGGTATCAGGGTTGCCAGGTATCCCCGCGTTCCGGCTGCAGGTGGCCTCCCCCACCGCCCTGGTGGCGGCCCGGCTGGTGCCCCGGGGGTGAGGAGCCGGCGCCGGACCGGCGCGGTGCCGCGGTGCCGCGCAGGCTTGGTGCCGAGCCGCCAGCCGGGTCAGCTGGCCGTGGCAAGCCCCGGAGCAGCCTGGTCGACGCCCTGTTCGCCACCGTCCAGCTGGATCCCGGCCAACCGGAACCCGCCCTCCGGCTGGAGCCCGCGCTCCACTTGGAAACCGTCGGCGAACTGGAGTTCGTCCCCCAGCTGGATACCGCCGTCGAGCTGGAAGCCACAGGGACAGCGCCACAGGGCCGGGAGATCGAGGGACGGGTCCGCGGGCCCGAACGAGTAGTAGGGCATCGCCGGCTCCGGCGAGGTCCACTGCATGGGGGCGCCGCAGTGCAGCGGGGCGCCGGGCGGGAGCACTGTCGCAGGGTCCCCGGTCAGGGTTGCGGATTCAGCCACGGCGCCTACTCTCGTTGAGATCTGAAAAACAAGTAGTAAGCATACATATAAGTAGTTAAACGAGCTAGTTGTGCCGCTCGGCGCCGATGGCCGCGCTCATCCGGCGGAGGAACGTGATGACCACGCGGGCGTCCTCCGCGCTCATGGACTCGGCCACCTCCATCATGCGCCTGTGCATGTGTCCAAGCGTGGCGCGGACTTCGGAATCCGTCGCCACCGTTGGCACGATCACAAGTGAGCGCCGGTCCGTCGGGTGCGGCTCACGCCGGACATGCCCGCTGGCCACCAGCCGGTCGATCAGTGACGTTGTGGAAGCGGTGGTAATTCCCAGGACGCGGCTGAGATCCTTCGGGCCAACCCTTTCGTCTGTCGCCTTGGCCCGCAGCAGGTAGCGCAAAGCCAGCAGGTCCGTCTCACCCATCCCCATCGAATCCCGGGTGGACCGCCTGGTCGCCACCTCCGAGATCCGATAGTCGCGGAGGGCCTGCAGGATCGCCGCCGGAGGATCCAGGCTGTCGTCGGGGCCATACCAGTATCCGGAGGCGCCGTGGGAGTCCATTCGCCAAGCCTAGCGGAACTGGTAACTAGTCAGCCGTACAATCCGGGCGGCTGCAGCCACAGGGCCAACGCAGCACCGGGGGCTGGGTCCGGGCCGGGGAGCCAGGACGCCTGTGGCGGGCACAAAAAACCCCGGCTGCCTGTTGCCAGGAAACCGGGGTTTTTCCACTCTTCGCTAAAAGAGTGGGCCCTGTGGGGATCGAACCCACGACCCACGGATTAAAAGTCCGATGCTCTACCAACTGAGCTAAAGGCCCCAGCCGACAGCCCCGAACCAGTGGATAAATCCGCCGGTGCAGCGCGTTTCGGCCCAGTCCATTTCTGGACGTTAACACTGTACCCCAGACCCGGGCCGGCTTTTTTCATGTTGCGCGCACCGGCGGCGTCGGCCTCCGGTGTCTCCGGCAGCAGCGCGCACCGATCCTCGATTCCCTTGCGGCACTGGAGTAGCGTGGGGGCATGAGCGAGCAAGCAGGATCAAGCGCCCCCGGCCCGCGGCACCACAAGCCGAAACCCTTCGCACCGATCGACTTTGAGCCCTTCGCCGGAGGGGCCGATCCTGCCCGCGTCTCGGAGGCGGCCCATCTGGCCGCGCAGGCCCTTGTGCGCCGCGGCCGGGACAGCGACGACCCCAAAGTCACCAAACGGCTCGTCAAACTCGCCGATGAGCAGGGCCTGGAAGCGATCGCCGAAATGTGGGCCGAAAGCCCCGCCCGGTCCCTCCCCGGCGCGCTGTGGCGTCTCTACGCCCTGCGGGCTGCCACCATCCAGGATCCCGAGCGGATCTCCGTCTACTTCAAGGCGGGCAAGGACACGGCCCAGGTTTCGCACGTGGTCGCCGGCGCGGCCGAACCGCCCGGCGCCGATGAGATGAAATCCATGGCGGACGCCATCCTCTCCGGGGCGTTCGACGGCGAATTCGACGTCGCCCTGGAACGCTCCGCGGCGTTCTGCCGCGTGGTGGCCCTGGGCCAGGCAACGCTTGCGGACAACGCCGAGCACAGCAACGAAAACCACGCCAGCAAACTCACCCGCAACTCGCATCTGCTCGTCAAGACGGCCGAGGATCTCGAACACGCCGCCAACGCGTGGCGTCTGGGCGAACTGGACTAAGAGGCCAGCCGGGCCGGGCGGCAGGCGCCCGGATGACGGGCCCGCAGTACCTCGGACACGCACGACGCGGGCAAGCTGTCAATGTTGACTTGCATGAACCTACGTAGAAAACTAAAAGCGGTGCCGAACCGCGAAACCCCCGGGCTTCAACATTTAGCCGCCTAGAGCGGCCTACCGCCGAGAGGCGTATCCGGTTCGGCACCATTTTCATGCCTTCTTACCCTGACGTTCGCCCGGTTTTCACCTGCGCGGTCACATGCCGCGTCGGGCCGGGCCGGACCCGTCGCGGACGGTAAAGTGATGCGTATGCACTGGTCACCGTCAAGTCACACGGCCGGCCGGTTCCACCCGCGAACCTCCTCCCGGAAGACCGGTGACACCACGTGAAGCTGCGCCTGTTCCCCCAGGAGTCCGCCGGACTCAACCTGCTATCCCAAATGGCGCGCCAGATCGTGCTGGGGACAGGAACACTCTCGGAGATCCTCGGCGCCCCGGCCAGCGAGCATGCCCGGCTGGTGGAGGACATGCACAATCACGAGGCCAAGTCCGCGGAGCTGCACTTTGCCCTCCTGACCCACATGCGCACCAGCTTCGTGAACCCGCTGCCGCGCGAGGACATGTACACGCTGTCCCGGTTCCTCAACGAGGCCATGGAGAAGCTCGACGCCGCCGCCGAGCTCGTCTCCCTCTACAAGCTCGAACGGCTGCCCAGGCGGGCCGCCGACCAGCTGGAAATCATCAGCCGCCAGGCCGAACTCACGGTCGATGCGATGCGGCGGCTGAACAATCTGGACGACCTCGAGGACTACTGGATCGAGATCCTGCGCCTGGCCAAGCGTGCCGAGCGCACGCACCGGGTCTGGGTCGCGGACATGCTCCACGAGATGAAGGCCATGCAGTACGCGCGCAACCGCGACGTCGCGAACCAGCTCGTGGAAGTCACGAAGGACATGCGCCGGATCGCCACCCAGGTGGGCAGCATCATCGTCAAGGAATCCTGACGTGGTGCTCTTCTTCCTTGCCCTGGTGCTGCTCTGCGCCGGGGCCTTTGCATTCCTCAACGGGTTCAGGGACGCGTCCTCGTCGGTGGCGCTGGCCGTGCGGACGCGGGCGCTGACCCCAACAGTGGCGGTAATTCTGGCCAGCCTGTTCAACTTCATCGGTGCCGTGCTGAGCGCCGCCCTGGCCCTGGCCCTCAGCCAGGCATGGCTGTCGCTGCCGCCGGGCACGAACGGCCTGACGATACTGCTGGCCGCGCTGCTGAGCGCCATCCTCTGGGGCGTCTACATGTGGTGGCGCGGCATCCCCTCATCCTCCACCCATGCCCTGGTCGGCGGGCTCGCAGGGGCGGGGGTCGCGAGCGTCGCCGTCGGCGGAAACCCCGTCATGGGCGTTGACGCCTCGCTCCTGTCCCAGGTGGTGCTCCCGCTGCTGATCTCACCGGTGATCGCCTACGCGGGGTCGTTCCTGCTGGTCTGGCCTGCGGGCTGGGCGGCCCGGTACACGCCGCCCAATGTCGTCAACACCCGCTCCCGGCGGGCCCAGGCCATTGCCGCCGGCGCCGTCGCCTTCGGGCACGGGCTGCAGGACGGCCAGCGCACCAGCGCGGTGGTGATCCTGGCGCTGCTGGCGGCCGGGCTCTCCGACGGCGGTTCGGTGCCGGTGTGGGTGGCCCTGCTGACGGCCGTCCTGCTGTCGGCGGGAACCCTGGCGGGCGGGTGGCGGATTTCCTACACCATCGGCTACCGGCTGACCCGGGTCGATCCCCTGCGCGGATTCGTGGCGCAGATGTACAGCGCGGTGATGCTGCTGGTAGGCGCGATCGGGCTGCACTGGCCCGTCTCCACCACCCACACAGTGACGGCGGCAACCCTTGGCGCCGGCGCCAACCAGTGCTTTCCCGGCACCGACCGGCGGCTGGTGATCCGCATCCTGGTGTTCTGGGTGGTGACTCCGGTTGTCACCGCCGCCGCCGCATTCGTCCTGCAGCTGGCACTCTCGACGGTGGCCGGCCTGTAGGACGCGTCGATTGCTCCGCAGGTGCCCTTTTGAGGGGTCAAAACGGCACCTGCGGAGCAATCGACGAGCAGGCTGGCTATCCGAAGCGGCCGGAGACGTAGTCCTCAGTGGCCTTCTCGGTCGGGTTGCTGAAGATCGTGGGGGTGTCGCCGAACTCGATCAGCTTGCCCGGCTTGCCGGTGCCGGCGATGTTGAAGAAGGCCGTCTTGTCCGACACGCGGGCCGCCTGCTGCATGTTGTGCGTCACGATCACCACGGTGTACTGGTCCTTGAGCTCGTTGATGAGGTCCTCAATGGCCAGCGTCGAGATCGGGTCCAAGGCGGAGCAGGGCTCGTCCATGAGGATCACCTGGGGTTCAACGGCAATCGCGCGCGCAATGCACAGGCGCTGCTGCTGGCCGCCGGACAGCCCGGAGCCGGGCTTGGACAGACGGTCCTTGACCTCGTTCCACAGGTTGGCCCCCTGCAGGGACCGCTCCACCAGGACATCGGCCTCGCCCTTGGAGATCTTCGTGTTGTTCAGCTTCACGCCGGCCAGCACGTTGTCCCGGATAGACATGGTGGGGAACGGGTTGGGGCGCTGGAACACCATCCCGATCTGGGACCGGACCGTGACCGGGTCGACGCCGGGGCCGTACAGGTTGTCCCCGTCCAGCAGCACTTCGCCCTCAACCCTCGCGCCGGGGATGACCTCGTGCATGCGGTTCAGGGTGCGCAGGAAGGTGGACTTGCCGCAACCCGAGGGGCCGATGAAGGCCGTGACGGACTTGGCGTCGATGTTGATGTTGACGCCTTCGACGGCCAGGAATTTGCTGTAGTAGACGTTCAGGTCCTTGACGTCGATGCGCTTAGACATGGTGTTCCTTCACTTGCTGGAGGTAGGGGCGGCGGGCGCGGTGGCCTAGCGGCCTGTCTTGGGGGCGAAGATTCGGGCAATCAGGCGGGCGCCGAGGTTGAGCAGCATCACCAGGATGATGAGCACCAGGGCCGCGCCCCAGGCCCGCTCGGAGGACGGATCCGGGTTCGACGGGGAGGTGGGGTTCAGGATCTGGGTGTAGATGAAGGTCGGCAGCGAGGCCATCCAGCCGCTGAACACGTTGGTGTTGATGGTGGTAGCGAATCCGGCGGTGACCAGAATCGGCGCGGTTTCGCCGATCACGCGGGCGATCGCCAGGGTGATGCCGGACGCGATGCCGGAGATCGCCGTCGGGAGGACCACCTTGAGGATGGTCCGCCACTTGCGGACGCCGAGGGCGTAGGCGGCCTCGCGGAGTTCGTTGGGCACGATCTTGAGCATTTCCTCGCTGGAGCGGACCACCACCGGGATCATCAGCACGGACAGTGCGACGGCGGCGACGGCGCCGGTCTTGGTGCCCGGGCCGACAACCGCGAAGAACGCGGCGGCGGCGAACAAGCCGGCGACAATCGAGGGGATGCCGGTCATGACGTCCACAAAGAAGGTGATGGCCCGGGCCAGAGCGCGGTCCTCGCCGTATTCCACGAGGTAGATCGCGGTCAGCAGGCCAACGGGGACCGAGATGAGGGTGGCGAGCACCGTGATCAGCAACGTGCCCATGAGCGCGTGGTAGATGCCGCCCAGCAGGGGGGCGCCGTCTTCGACAGTCTTGTTGTCGAAGGCGCCGGTGACCCCGTTCATGGAGGTGGTGAGGAAGCCGGGATCCAGGAGCCCGGGGAGCCCATTGATCAGCACGGTCCAGATCACGGAGAACAGGGGCAGCAGGGCAATCAGGAAGGCCCCCACAACCAGGCAGGTGGCCAGCTTGTCCTTGGCTTTGCGGGCGCCTTCCACAACAAGGCTCCAGCCCACCAGGCCGGCGGCGAAGAGGATGGCGGAGACGAGTCCCCAGCCGAAGGCATTGAAGCCGATCAATGCGAGGATCGCCGCGCCGAGGATCAAGGCAACGGCCACGACGATGTACGGCGCGGCCTTGGGCAGCTGGCCCTTGGTCAGCGCCGAGCGCTTGCGTACCGGAGTCAGGGTGGAGGTCATTTAGTTGGCTCCCGAGAATTCTTTGTGCCGGGTGATGATTCCCCGGGCAATCATGTTCACGCCGAGGGTGATGACGAACAGCACCAGGCCCGCGGCGATCAGCGTGCTGACCTTGAGCCCGCTGGCCTCGGGGAAGTTCAGGGCGATTTCGGCGGCGATGGTCTGGTTGCCGGTCTGGATCAGGCTGGCGGTCAGGGCTCCGGATGACAGCACCAGAGCGACGGCCATGGTCTCGCCGAGGGCCCGGCCCAGTCCCAGCATCACGGCGCTGATGATCCCGGGCCGGCCGAACGGCAGCACGGTCATCCGGATCATCTCCCAGCGGGTGGCCCCGAGCGCCAGCGCGGCCTCTTCGTGCAGCTTGGGGGTCTGCAGGAAGATTTCGCGGGTCAGGGAGGTGATGATCGGCAGGACCATGACGGCGAGCACGATTCCGGCCGTCAGGATGGTCTTGCCGGTGGCGGAGGCGGGGCCCTGGAAGATCGGCAGCCAGCCCAGGTTCCCGGCCAGCCAGTTGTACGACGGCGAGATTTCCTTGGCCAGGAATGCGACGCCCCAGGCGCCGTAGACCACGGACGGGATCGCGGCGAGGAGGTCAATCACGTAGCCCAGGCCGGAAGCGAGCTTGCGCGGCGCGAAGTGCGAAATGAACAGCGCGACGCCGATCGCGATCGGCGTCGCGATCACGAGAGCGATCACCGAGGCGATGAGGGTGCCGATGACGAGCGGCCAGATGTAGGTGAAGAATCCTTCGCCGCCCTGGATCTTGTCCGCCGGAGCCACGAGGGCGGGGAGCGCCTGGATCACGAGAAACAGTGCCACGCCGAAGAGCACGACGAGGATCAAACACCCTGCTGCCAAGGTGGCTGCGGAAAAGACTTTGTCACCGGCGTGGCCTGCGCCCCGGGACTTGGTCAGGGAGGTGGTGGTCACTTCACGGTCCTTCGGTTTGGATGGGATCCGGGCGCCGGGTGCGGAGGCCTCCGCGGCCGGTGCCCGGCAAATCTTGATGTATGGAACAAATGCGTCAGTTCCCTGCGCCATGGCGGCCGCCGGTGACGGCCGCCATGACGCAGGGAACCTTTGATCAGGCCTGTGTTTCCACTATGCCTTTTTCCACTTCGCCTCGCGGCGCAGCGTATTCCTAGGCCTTGGCCTTGACGGAGTCGACGGCGGCCATTGCCTTGTCCTGGAGGGTCTTGGACAGCGGCGCCGACTTGGCGGCGTCGGCGGCGGCCTGCTGGCCCGCGTCGGAGGCGGCGTACTTCACGAAGGCCTTGACCAGGTCAGCGGTGGCCTGCGTGTCGTAGGTGGTGCAGACGATGTGGTACGACACCAGGACGATCGGGTAGGCGCCCGCGGCCGTGGTGGTGCGGTCCAGCTTGATGGCGAGGTCGTTGGCGTTGCGGCCCTCGACCGGCTTGCCCTGGTCAACTGCCTTGGAAGCTGCCTCGGCGGAGATCTTCGTGAAGGTGTCGCCGACCTTGATCTGCGCGGTGCCGAGCTTGCCGCTGACAGCTGAGTCGTCGGCGTAGGTCACGGCGCCGGGGGTGTCGGTGACCGTCTTGACGACGCCGGAGGTGCCCTTGGCGTTCTCGCCCTTCAGGCTGGCGGGCCAGACGCCGGCTGCCTTGTCGGTCCAAACCTCGGGAGCGACGGCGGACAGGTAGTCCGTGAAGTTGGTGGTGGTGCCGGAGTCATCCGAGCGGTTCACCGGGGTGACCTTGAGGTCCGGAAGCGTGACGCCCGGGTTCATGGCCGCGATGGCGGGGTCGTTCCAGTTGGCGACCTCGCCGCGGAAGATCTTTGCGACGGTGGGGGCGTCGAGCTTCAGGTCCGTGATGCCAGGGACGTTGAAGGCGACGGCGATCGGCGAAATGTAGACCGGGATGTCAATGGCTCCGTCGGGACCACACTTTTCCTTGGAGCTGGCGAGCTCGTCATCCTTGAGGTAGGCATCGGAGCCGGCGAACTGGGCCGAGCCGTCGAGGATCGCCTTGCGTCCGGCGCCGGAACCGTCCGGGGAGTACTGCACATTGGCACCCGGGTTGGCGGAAGCAAAGTTGGTCTTCCAGACATCCATGGCTGCGCCCTGGGCGGAAGAACCGATGCCGGTCAGGGTGCCGGTGACCGCGGGACCCGAGGCCGACGGCGCCGCGGTCTGGGCCGTGTTGGTTGCGTTGTCCGAACCGCAGGCGGTCAGCGCGAGTGCGCCGACGGCGATGACAGCGATAGCCGCGTTGCGGCCGAAGCGGAGTGCCTTCACTGAGTTGTACCCCTTCCAGGGCTGTGAGTGCCGGGCCCGGAGAAGGCCCGCAGGGATGCGTACGGGTTTGTACCTTTACCGACCGTAAGTGGCCCAGGTGAAGAGAATTGCGGACCAAAGTGAACGGCCGGTGAACGACGCGGGGCTATTGGCTTACATATGCCGGGTGGCCATTGTGTTCTGTGCGTCACAGTCGTATCAGCGGCACAGTGCCCGCGGCCCGTGCCGACGGCCCCGGGGCAGCAAATAGACTGGTGCGCATGGCCTCCGCGACTGGACTCTCCGCAAGCGCACGATTCCTGCGCGGCCGGGTCCGCACCGGCTTTGTCCGGAGCCGGAACTCCCTGGTCCCGGCCATCCAGATGACAGCCTGCGCAGTGGGTGCCTACGCTTTCGCAGAATACGTCCTGGGCCATACCGCTCCGCTGTTTGCGGCCACCTCAGCACTGATTGCGCTCGGGTTTTCCCGCGACCCCCGGCTGCGCCGCGTCATCGAGGTGGGCATGGGCTGCACGATCGGGATTGTCGTCGGGGACCTGCTGCTGCACTGGTTGGGCTCCGGAATCTGGCAGGCCGCCGTCGTGCTCCTTTTCTCCATCCTGCTGGCCAGGTTCCTGGACAGCGGGACGATCTTCACCACCCAGCTGGGCCTGCAGTCGGTGCTCGTGGTGCTCCTGCCCGCGCCGATCGGGGGCCCGTTCACCCGCAGCATCGACGCCGTGGTGGGCGGGGTCTTCGCGCTCCTGGTGACCATCCTCGTTCCCAAAGACCCCCGGCGTGAACCCCGCAGTGACGTCAAGAAACTCCTGCACGAGCTCGCCGAGGTGCTGCGGGAATGCGCGTCTGCTCTGACTTACAGTGACTCCACCCAGGCCTGGCATGCCCTGATCCGGGGCCGGAACTGCCAGCCGCTCGTCGATGCCATGCGCCAGTCGCTGCGTGCCTCAGGCGAAGTGGCAACCCTGGCCCCCGCCTACCGGCGGCACCGGGACGAACTGGACCAGATGGAGCAGTCGCTGGACTACATCGATCTCGCGCTCCGCAACAGCCGGGTCTTTGCGCGCCGCCTGACTAGTGCCATCAACCATGCGGCGCTCTCGGACGAGGCCACCCAGAACATCGCCGAGGTCCTGCAGGAGACGGCCGCCGCCGTCGACGAACTCTCGCTCGGCCTGGCGGAAATTCACGACGGCGCCCGGCGCGCCCACCTGCGCACCGCCCGGTCCGAGCTGAGGGAGATCGCCGTCCGCCTGCATCCGCGGATGCTGGATGTCCAGCTGCTCGAGGGCGAAACGGTGGTCATGCTGTTCCGCCCTCTCATGGTGGACCTGCTCGAGGCCGCCGGGCTGGATTCCAAGGAAGCCCGGGACATCCTGCCCCCGCTGTAGCTGCTGCAGCTGGCGCACGGGCCCTGCTGACCCCGCGGCCTGCGCCCTTGGTTGTCGCTGGTCCCCGATAGTGTGGACCAATGGCTACGAAGACTTCCCGGGGGCCGAAGGCGCCCGGCTATAAATGCGCCGAATGCGGCTGGACAACGGCCAAGTGGGTGGGCCGCTGCGGCGAGTGCCAGGCATGGGGCAGCGTGGAGGAGACCGGCACCGCCGTGGCCCGGACGACGGCGGCCACGACGGTCCTGGAACCGGCCCGCCGGATCGCCGACGTCGACGCCACTACCGCCGCGTTCCTGCCCACCGGTGTGGCTGAACTCGACCGTGTGCTCGGCGGCGGGCTGGTGCCAGGCGCCGTGATCCTGCTGGCGGGAGAGCCCGGGGTGGGCAAGTCGACGCTGCTGCTGGACGTTGCGGCCAAGTTCGCCCGCACGGCGCAGGACGTCCTCTACATCACCGGCGAGGAATCCGCGGCCCAGGTCAAGCTCCGCGCGGACCGGATCGACGCCGTGGCCGAATCCCTGTACCTGTCCGCCGAAACTGACCTGGGGCAGGCCCTGGGGCAAGTGGAGAAGCTGGAGCCGCGTCTGCTGGTGGTGGACTCCGTGCAGACCCTCAGCAGCGCCGACGTCGAGGGCAGCGCCGGCGGGGTGTCCCAGGTGCGCGAGGTGGCGGCGTCCCTGATCGCCGCGGCCAAGCGCCGCAGCATGACCACGCTGCTGGTCGGGCACGTGACCAAGGACGGCTCCATCGCCGGGCCCCGGCTGCTGGAACACCTCGTGGACGTCGTCTGCCAGTTCGAAGGCGAACGGCACTCGCGGCTGCGGCTGCTGCGCGCGGTTAAGAACCGCTACGGACCCACCGACGACGTCGGCTGCTTCGACCTGAACGAGGACGGCATCGAGGGCCTCGCCGATCCCAGCGGGCTGTTCGTCTCCCGGACCAAGGAGCCCGTTTCGGGAACCTGCATCACGGTCACGCTGGAGGGCCGCCGGCCCCTGCTGGCCGAGGTGCAGGCGCTGCTCGCCGAGAGCGCCAGCTCCCAGCCCCGCCGCGCCACCAGCGGGCTCGACAGCTCGCGCGTCGCGATGCTGCTGGCCGTCCTGCAGCAGCGCGCCGGCTGCCTGCTGAACAAGGACGACTCGTACGTGGCAACGGTCGGCGGCGTCAAGCTCAGCGAACCCGCCACGGACCTCGCCGTGGCCCTGGCGGTGGCTTCGGCCAAGGCCAGGAAGCCGCTCCCCCAGCGCCTGATTGCCTTCGGCGAGGTGGGCCTGGCGGGCGAAGTCCGCCCGGTGCCCGGCATCAACCAGCGGATCCAGGAGGCGCACCGGCTCGGCTTCACCCATGCCGTGGTGCCGGCCAGCCCCAACGGGCACGGACCGGTTCCGGCGGGTTTCTCGGTCCGCGAGGTCGGCCACCTGGCCGAGGCCCTGGGACTGCTGATCAGCTGACGCCGCGGAAGCCGGGTTGCCGGGTGCTCTGGGACAGCAAGACGATGGGCGTTATCGAGGTCCGCTGAGGCTGAAAATGCCCTCTTGCCAAGGATACCCCCCCGGGGTATGTTGGGCGTAGCCGCAGATAAGGGAGCATCCGTCAGGAGTACGCACCATGGAACACCGGCACAGCAGCCCCGGCACGGACCAGGGCACCCAGAACCAGAGCCCGGGCGGGACGCCGCACGGCAACCATGCCGTGGAATCCGCTGCGGACGACCACACGGTACACAGCCACGGCCAGCATGCCGGGCACAGCGTCGCGATGTTCAGGGAGCGGTTCTGGCTGACACTGGCCCTGGCCGTGCCGGTGGTCTTCTTCAGCCCCATGTTCGCGGAGCTCCTGGGTTACGAGCCTCCCGCCTTCCCCGGCTCTGGGTGGATCCCGCCGGTGTTCGGCACGGCGATCTACCTTTACGGCGGCCGCCCGTTCCTCAAGGGCGGGCTCAATGAACTGAAGACGCGGAAACCGGGGATGATGCTGCTGATTGCCATGGCCATCAGCGTCGCCTTCATCGCCTCCTGGGTGACCAGCCTCGGCATCGGCGGTTTCGATCTCGACTTCTGGTGGGAGCTGGCGCTGCTGGTCCCCATCATGCTGCTGGGCCACTGGATCGAGATGCGCGCCCTCGGCTCGGCGCAGGGTGCGCTGGATGCCCTGGCGGCGCTGCTGCCCGACGAGGCGGAACGCGTCACGGCCGCCGGCACGGAGACCGTCAGCCTCGCCGAACTCCGCGCCGGGGACATCATCCTGGTCCGCTCCGGCGGCCGGATGCCGGCCGACGGCACCGTCAGCGGCGGGCAGGCCGAATTCGACGAATCCATGATCACGGGCGAATCAAAAACCGTCCTGCGGGCCCCGGGGGATCCCGTGGTGGCCGGCACCATCGCCACTGACAACTCCGTGCGGGTCCGGGTGTCGGCCATCGGCGAGGACACGGCCCTCGCTGGGATCCGGCGCCTCGTGGCCGAGGCGCAGGCGTCCTCCTCACGGGGCCAGGCCCTGGCCGACCGGGCTGCGGCGTTCCTCTTCTACTTCGCGGCCGGCACCGGCGTCCTGACGTTCATCTTCTGGACCCTGATGGGCAGCATAGGAGACGCGGTCACCCGCACCGTGACGGTCCTGGTGATCGCCTGCCCCCACGCCCTCGGCCTTGCCATCCCGCTCGTCATCGCCATTTCCACCGAACGCGCCGCCCGGGCGGGCGTCCTGATCAAGAACCGGATGGCGCTGGAGCGCATGCGGACAGTCGACGTCGTGCTGTTCGACAAGACCGGAACCCTGACCAGGGGCGAACCGGAACTCAAGGAAATCGCCGCCGCCGCGGCCGCCGGCACGAACACCGCCACAACCGGCCAGGGCGCTGCGCAGAATACGGTGCTGGCCCTCGCGGCCGCCGTGGAGGCTGACAGCGAACATCCCCTGGCCCGCTCAATCGTTGCCGCCGCCCGGGAACGGGGACTGAAGCTTCCGACGGCGGACGGGTTCACGTCGCTGACTGGCCGCGGAGTCCGCGCCACTGTCGATGGCCGCACGGTCCAGGTGGGCGGCCCGGCCCTGCTCCGGGAGCTGGGTTTGCAGGAACCGCCGGAGTTGGCCGCCACCACCGGGGCCTGGCTGAAGCGGGGCGCGGCGGTGCTTCATGTCGTGGACGGCGGCAGGGTCCTGGGTGCTGTCAGCCTCGAGGATGCCGTGCGGCCCGAGTCCCGCCAGGCCGTCCGGGCCCTGCAGGCACGCGGCATCAAGGTGGCCATGGTCACCGGCGACGCCCGGCAGGTGGCGCACGCCGTCGCCGCCGAACTCGGCATCGACGAAGTGTTCGCCGAGGTGCTCCCCGCCGACAAGGACAAGAAAGTGGCGGAGCTCCAGGGCCGCGGGCTGAAGGTGGCCATGGTGGGCGACGGCGTCAACGACTCCCCCGCGCTGGCACGGGCGGAGGTGGGGATCGCGATTGGCGGCGGCACGGATGTGGCCGTGGAATCCGCCGGTGTGGTCCTGGCCGGCAACGATCCGCGGGCTGTGCTGTCAATGCTCGATCTGTCCAGGGCGAGCTACCGGAAGATGTGGCAAAACCTCGTCTGGGCCACCGGATACAACATCATCTCGGTGCCCCTGGCGGCCGGTGTCCTCGCCTTCGCCGGAATTGTCCTGTCCCCCGCCGCGGGCGCCGTGATGATGTCGGCGTCGACCATTGTGGTTGCCCTGAACGCCCAGTTGCTGCGCGGGCTCACGCTCAACCCGGCCGCGGTGAGCTGACCTGTTGGAGGCCCCCATGCCGGAAACCACCCGCCGTGAGTCATCATTCGGGAGATCCTATGCCCGGCTGGGTCCGCGGATGGACGCCCGCGGCGCAGCAGAGCACCGCCGCCGGCTCGTGGCGCCCGCGCACGGCTTCGTCATCGAAATCGGGGCGGGCTACGGGGCCACCTTCCCGTTCTACCCTTCCACGGTGTCCGGTGTGCTGGCCCTCGAACCGGACCCCACGCTCCGTGCGCTGGCCCTCGCCGCCGCCGGCAGGGCGCCGGTGCCCGTCACGGTGAGGGACGGCGTGGCGGAAGCGCTGCCGGCGGCGGATGCCTCGGCCGACGTCGTCGTTTCCAGTTTGGTGCTGTGCAGCGTGGCGGACCCGGCCCTCGCCCTGGCGGAGGTGGTCCGGGTCCTGCGCCCCGGCGGCCTGTTGCTGTTCTACGAACATGTCCGCTCAGCGCACCGCCTGCTGGGGGCCGCCGAAGACCTGCTCACACCGCTGTGGGCCCGGCTGGCAGGCGGATGCCACCCGAACCGTGACACCGCGGCCGTGATCGCCGCGGCAGGCCTGGGCGTGCAGGGCATCGAGCGCTTCGGTTTTTCGGTGCTTGCCGGCAATCCGCGGCTGGCCCACATCCTGGGTGCGGCGGCCAAGTCTTGACCCCGTCCCGGCACAACGAAGAGGGGCGCCTGCCGTGATGGCAGACGCCCCTCTCATGGTTTCGCTCCGGCTGAGCCGGCGTGGATTTGCTAGGCCTTCTTGGGCGGCAGGGCCAGCTTGAAGATCTTCGCCCACGTGGAGCCGACCTGCTTCAGCAGCGGACCCGTGGTGTACGGCAGTCCGTAGCGCTTGCAGATCTCCTGCACCTTCGGCTGCACCTCCGCGTAGCGGTTCGAGGGCAGGTCCGGGAACAGGTGGTGCTCAATCTGGTGCGAGAGGTTGCCGGTCATGAGGTGCATGAACTTGGAGCCGGAGATATTGGCCGAGCCAATCATCTGCCGCACGTACCAGTCGCCGCGGGTCTCGCCCTCCACCATTTCCTCGGTGAAGGTGTCTGTGCCTTCGGGGAAGTGGCCGCAGAAGATCACCGCGTGCGCCCACACGTTGCGCACGGCGTTGGCGGTCAGCGTGCCGTAGAGCGCCTGCTTGCCGGAACCGGTCAGCATTGCGACGGCGGGAGTGGCGGCGTAGTCCTTGGTGAACTGCTTCAGCGCCTTACGGCCGAGGGCCTTCAGGTCCTTGGTCAGGGATTCCTTGGACTTCCGGCCCTCCTTGTAGTCCACCAGTTCGAGGTCGTAGATCGCGATGCCCCACTCGAAGACCGGTGCCAGCAGCGCGTTGTACAGCGGGTTGCCCAGGTTGAAGGGCTTCCATTCCTGGTCCGGATCCATCCGCAGCAGGTTGTATCCGATGTCGTTGTCCTTGCCGACCACATTTGTCCAGCGGTGGTGGAGATCGTTGTGGGTGTGCTGCCAGGAGCGTGCGGGGGTGACGAAGTCCCATTCCCACGTGGTGGAGTGGATATCCGGGTCCCGCATCCAGTCCCACTGCCCGTGCAGGATGTTGTGCCCAAGTTCCATGTTTTCCAGGATCTTGGCGAAGCTCAGCAGCGCGGTGCCAGCGACCCAGGCGGGCTTCTTCTTGCTGACCAGGAGCAGGGCGCGGCCGGAGAGCTCCAGGCCGCGCTGGATCTTGATCATGCGTCGGATGTAGGCGGCATCGGCGGACCCGCGCTTGGCGAGGATGTCATCCTTGATGGCATCGAGTTCGCGCCCCAGCTCCGCCACCTGCTCGTCGGAGAGGTGGGCGGCCGCGGGCGGACGCAGCAATGGGCTGCCGGTCTCGGCGAGGGCGCCGGGCCGCGTCTTCGCGACCGTGACGACCTTTGCTGTGTCGGCTGCACCGCTGGTGGCGGGGGTGTCGGCGTCGGAAAGGTCCGGTTTGTTGGAAACAATCGTCATGCGGTGATACTCCTCAGAGGTCGAGGTTAACGGGGCCGGCGGCTGCCGACACGCACGTCTGGATTAGTTGGCCGGGCTCGCCGTGCACTTCGTTGGTGCGCAGGTCACGGACGTGGCCGGCCCGCAGCGGGATGAGGCAGCTGTGGCAGATGCCCATCCGGCAGCCGCTGGGCATCAGGATGCCGGCGTCCTCGCCGACATCGAGCAGCGGGGTGTCGCCATCGGCCTCGACTTCACGGTCGGAGGCCTCGAAGGTGACCAGGCCGCCGTCGTGCCCGGCGCCGCCGGCGAGGCTGGTGCTGAAGCGTTCGATGGTCAGGGTGCCCGAGCTGGCCGCGGCCTGCTGGGCGTCTTCCGCTTCGGCCTCCCACAGCGCCTCGGCGTCGTTGAGGAACCCTTCCGGACCGCACGCGTAAGCGGCGCGCTGGCGCCAGTCCGGGCAGAGCCGGTCCAGGTCGGCGGCCGAGGTGAAGTCCAGCCGTCCGCTCTCACCGGTGAACCAGTGCGTGACGCGCAGGTTGGGAAACTGGTCGGCGAGCTCGGCGAGTTCTTCACGGAAGATGGTGTCCGCTGCGGTGCGGGCGGTGTGGATCAGGACGACGTCCGAATCCGGGCGGTGCGGAACGAGCGTGCGGATCATCGACATCACCGGGGTGATCCCGCTGCCGGCCGTGAGCATGAGCAGCGGCCGCGGGTGCTCGGGAAGGACGAAGTCGCCCTGCGGGGGCGCCAGGAACAGGACGTCGCCGGGCTTGGTGCCGCGTACGAGGGCCCCGGAGACTGCGCCCATGTCGGTGACGGTGATTGCCGGGTCCTGTCCGGCGGGGGCACTGAGCGAGTAGGACCGCCAGTGGCGGACACCGTCGAGCTCGACGCCAATACGGGCCCACTGGCCGGCAAGATGTGCTTGCCAGCCGCGGCCGGGACGGAAGAAAATGGTGGCGGAATCGGCCGTTTCTGGAACCACCCTAGTGACCACGCCGCGCAATTGGCGGGCAGAAAACACAGGATTGAACAGCGACAGAATGTCTTCTGGAGCTAGTGGGGTGGTCAGTAGAGATGCGGCGCGCGCCAGCTTACGGAGCCGGATCATTCATCAAGCTTATGTCAGATTGCGCCATACTTCTTCACCCAAGGCATACGATCGACGTGAGAAAACTATCCCGCCGCAACAACTCATCGGACCGTCTATGAACACATCCCCTGCCCGGGAGCCTGTCGGCCCCGCCCCCGCCTACGATCCTCCCTGGCTGGCCCTGCCGCGGGAGGTCAGCGACATGCTGCGCCCGCGGATGCCCGGCATTGTCGAGGCCATCATCGAGGCCGTCCCGCAGCTCGTCCCAGCTTACGCCCGGCCGATCGAGGGGCGCTTTGGCAGGGGGCTGCGCAGGGGCGTGGCCGCGGCACTGGACCGCTTCCTGCAGCTGCCCGGGACCCGGCTGCCGGCGCTGTCCGAGGAGAGCCGGGAGCTGGTGGCCGGGCTGGGCAGCGGCGAGTTCCGGCAGGGACGGAGCATGGACGCGCTTCTGAGCGCCTACCGGATGGGCGCCCGCGTGACGTTCCGGGAAATGTCCAAAGTCTCAGTGGAACACCACCTGGGCCAGGGCGTCGTGGTGGATCTGGGCGAATCGATCCTCGCGTACATCGATGAGCTGTCGGCGGTCAGCGCCGAGGCCTACGCCTTTGAGCAGTCCGAACGGGCCGGAGCAGTGGACCGGCGGCGCACCGAACTGCTGGACCTGCTCCTGCTCGGCCAGGCCGACGAGGCGGCCCTGCGCCAGACGGCGGCGATGGCGGACTGGTCCCTGCCCCAGCGCATGGCGGTGGTGACGCTGCCGCTGGACCGGGCGGCCGGGCTGCGGCTGCGCCTGGGCCCGGGCACCCTGGTGATTGAGCGCGAGACTGATGTTGTCGCCCTGGTGCCGGCGCGGATTTCGCGCTCCGCCCGGGACGACCTGGACCGTGCCCTGAAGGGGCGCGGCGCTTCCGTGGGACCCTCCGGAGGCTGGGAGAGGGTTCCGGACTCGCTGCGGCTCGCCGTGCTGGCGGCCGCGGCGCTGCCTCCACGGGAGGGACCGGATGATCCCCCGATCTGGGCCGACGAGCACCTGGCGCAGGTAATTCTCGGCGCGGAACCCTCGGCGATCACTGAACTCGCCAACCGCCGGCTCGCGCCGCTGGAAGGACTCCGGCCCGCCCAGCGCGACCGGCTCGCTGAAACCCTGCTCTCCTGGTTGCGCCACTGGGGCCAGCGGGCGCCCGTGGCCGCCGAGCTCGGGATCCACCCGCAGACCGTGGGCTACCGGGCAGCCCAGCTGCGCGAGCTCTTCGGCGACGCCCTCGAGGATCCAACGGCGCGCTTCGAACTCGAACTGGCTCTGCACGCCGGCCGGCGGTAGGCCAGCCCGTCAGGCCGACCTCAGGCTACCCGGCGAGCGCCTGCCGGCTGTGGAGCCGCAGCTCCAGGTCGTGCATCACGAGCGCCGCCAGGTCCTCCAGCGCGGCTGTGTCCTCATCGCTGAACTCGCGGGGCTCACGGTCCAGGATGCAGAAGGTGCCCAGGTTGTAGCCGTCCGGCGTGCGCAGCGGCACCCCGGCATAGAACTGCAGGCCGAACTCGCCTGCCACGAGGGGGTTGGCCAGCGTCCGGGGATCGTTGACGGCGTCCCGGACAATCCAGGCATCGCCCTGCAGGACGGCGGAGGCGCACAATCCGGGGTCCCGGCCGATTTCCGTGACATCCGTGCCGTGGTGGGACTTGAACCAGATGCGGTCATGGTCCACAACACTGACAATCGCCACGGGCACCGAGAACATGCGTGCGGCCAGCGCCGCGATCCGGTCAAAGGCGCCGTCTGCGGGAGTGTCCAGGATCCGGTACCGCTCGACCGCCTGCATGCGCCCTTCTTCGTCGGTCAACAGCGCGGCCGGGTCCCGGCGGCGGCGTCCCGTGCCGTTGATGACTTCCTGGCGCAGGGCCAGGGACACTTCGCGGGCCGGCGGGCGGCCGGCCGGATCCCTGTCCAGCATGGAGGTCAGCAGGGCCGCCCACATGGGCGCGATGTCTTCGGGGACGTCCGGGTCGTGGAGCAGCCGGGCCAGGGCGGACTGTACCGGGGCGCCGGGATAGGCCATTTTCCCGGTCAGGCCTTCCAGCAGGACCAGCCCCAGCGAATAGACGTCGCTGGCGGGGCCCGCCGGTTCGCCGGCAGCCTGTTCTGGGCTGAGGTAGGCCGGAGTGCCGGAGCTGTCATCCGGGTCGCCGTGGTGGCCTTCGCGGATGGTGATGGCCACGCCGAAGTCGCTGAGTTTGGCGCGGGAGCGCCGGTCCTCGACGCTGTAGTCCACCAGCAGGATGTTGGCCGGCTTGACGTCCCGATGGATGATGCCGTGGTGGTGGATGTGCGCAAGACCGTCGGCGACATCGTGTCCGATCAGCGCCATGTGGGCCGCTGACAGCGGGCCCTCGGCCGAGCGGCGGCGCAGGTCGGGGCCGCGGACGAGTTCCATCACCAGATAACTGAGCCGGCGGGTCGGGTCACTGAGGTCCGTGCCGGCGTCGAACAGTGTCACGAGGGCGTGGTGGGCCATCCCCGCCAGGATCCGCACTTCATCGGCTTGCCTGCGGGTCCGCTCTTCGTCCACTGTCCCGTCGCGGAAGAGTTTGACTGCCACTTCACGCCCCAGGACCTCGTCCGTGGCGCGGTACACGCTCGATTGGCTGCCCCGGCCAATGAGTTCTTCGATCCGGTAGCGCCCGCTGAGCAGGAAACCGGGGTCCATGGTTGTCAAAGGTCTACGTGGTCCCTCTAATGGGGCCGCCGCTGGAAGCGGGCGGATCAGTCCAAAGCCGGGCAACAAATCCCGGCACCCGCATCGTAAGCAAGCTTACTTATCATAACGTGGAAACCGGATTCCGGAAGACTTCCCGGGAGTCTTTCGGTCCGCCCCTTGGGCTATTTTGCGGGGTTGTGGGTCCCGATCGGCACCAGGGTGAGGTCAGGGTGGTTCTTTTCGATCCGGCGCAGGGCCCAGACGTCGTTGAACAGGGCCAGGTATTCCCCGTCGGAGCGCAACAGGACTTCGGCGCCGGGGACGTTGGCCAGCGCCGGCATGGCGTCGGCGGTCGAGATCCGGGCCATGGAATACGGGAGCCGCTCCAGCCGCATCGGGGCGCTGAAGTCGTGCGCCATGCGGTCCTCGACCACTTCGAACTGCATGGGCCCGACGGCGGCAAGAACGGGCGCCTGGTCACCGCGGATGTCGGAGCGGAGCACCTGGATGACGCCCTCGTGCTCGAGTTGTTCGATGCCGCGGCGGAACTGCTTGAACCGGCTCGGGTCCTTGGAACGCGCCACCTGGAAGTGCTCCGGGGCGAACAACGGGATCGCCGGGAATTCCACGGGCTGGTCCAGGAACAGGCTGTCCCCCACCCGGAGGGAGGAGGCGTTCACGAGGCCCACCACGTCGCCCGGGAAGGCCTCGTCGATCACCTCGCGTTCGCGGCCGAAGACCTGCTGGGCGTACTTGGTGGCGAAGGATTTCCCCGTCCGGGCCTGGGTGACCACCATGCCGCGCTCGAACATGCCGGAGCAGACACGAATGAAGGCAACGTGGTCGCGGTGGGCCTTGTTCATGCCGGCCTGGACCTTGAAGACGAACCCGGCGAACGGGGCATCCACGGGGCGGGGGTCGCCGTCGACGTCGGGCCGCGGTGCAGCGGGCGGGGCGAAGTCGACGAGGGCGTCGAGGATTTCCTTGACGCCGAAGTTCAGCGCGGCCGAGCTGAAGAGGATCGGCGTCGCCTTGCCGGCGTGGAAGGCCGCGACGTCGAACGCCAGGTTGGACTCGATGACCAGCCCGGCCTCGTCCACGGCGTTGGACCAGTCATCGCCCTGGCTGGCGGCGGCCTCGTCGGGGGTGAAGTATTCGGTGAGGGCGATGTTGGCGCCCGCGTTGTTGCGCTTGAACTGCGCGAAGCGGTCGTTGCGCAGGTCCCAGACGCCGCGGAAGTCGCCGGAGATGCCAACGGCCCAGGTCAGCGGCATCGGCTGCAGGCCGGTGCGTTCGGTGATCTCGTCCATGAGCGCCAGGGCGTCCAGGCCGGGCCGGTCCCACTTGTTGATGACAGTGATGATGGGCAGGTTGCGCTGCTTGCAGACCTCGAAGAGCTTCATGGTCTGGGTTTCCAGGCCCTTCGCGGCGTCGACCAGCATCACAGCGCAGTCCACGGCGGCGAGCACGCGGTAGGTGTCCTCGGAGAAGTCGGCGTGGCCCGGGGTGTCCAGGAGGTTGATGACGGTGTCCCGGTAGGCGAACTGCAGGGCCGCGGAGCTGATCGAGATGCCGCGGTCCTTTTCCATCTGCATCCAGTCCGAGACCGTCTCCTTGCGGTTGGCCTTTCCGCTGGACGCGCCGGCCGTGCCGATCACCTTTGCGTGCAGCGCCAGGGCCTCGGTCAGGGTGGATTTGCCGGCGTCGGGGTGCGAAATGACCGCGAAAGTCCGGCGCCGGGCCGCCTGCTTGTGAATCTCCTGGACTCGGGCGGGGCTGAGGACTTCTTGAGACACGATGCTACTTTCGCTGCGGCAGTGGACGGGTCACGGCGCGGAGAGCCCGCGGTACACCCAAGGATCCAAGTTTATCGCAGGCCGCGGACCGCGGACGAAGCTGCGGCCGGACCGCGCATGAAGCTGCGCGGGGCCCGGGCACGAAGCTGCGGCCTTGCGGCGCCAAAATGCCGTCACGGACGGCGCCCGGGGCGGCCCTTCAGGAGGCCCTCGGCGGCACGCCGCAATGGACCACTTTAAGGCTTGCCTGTGCGGAAGTGCCGTTGCTTTACCCCTATCATGGGGAGAGCGGGGAACTGAGTACTTTGATCCTGCCGGGAGACCCTGGAATCCGGCGCACTTGCAGGCTCGTCCCTGCACCTTTGAAGGGAAATCTATGGCGCGGAGCCCTGAAGATGCGCTCAAGGCGACCCTGGCCAGGGTGGCACCGGGCACAGCCCTCCGCGACGGCCTGGAACGCATCCTCCGCGGCCGGACCGGCGCGCTGATCGTGCTGGGCATCGACCGGACCATCGAGTCCATCTGTTCGGGCGGCTTCGAGATCGGCATCGACTTCTCCCCCACCCGGCTGCGGGAACTGGCGAAGATGGACGGCGCCATCGTCTGCGACAAGGATGCCAGCAACATCCTGCGCGCAGCGGTCCAGCTCGTCCCGGACTCGAGCATCGAAACGCAGGAATCGGGCACCCGGCACCGGACCGCGGAACGCGTGGCCATCCAGACCGGCGTCCCGGTCATTTCGGTCAGCCAGTCAATGCAGATCATCGCGCTGTACGTGCACGGGCTGCGCCACGTGCTGGAGGGCTCAGAGAAGGTCCTGGCCCGCGCCAACCAGGCCCTGGCAACCCTGGAACGCTACCGCTCGCGCCTGGACCAGGTCACCAGCTCGCTCTCCGCCCTGGAAATCGAGGCCATGGTGACGGTCCGTGACGTCGCGGTCACCCTGCAGCGCCAGGAAATGGTGCGCAGGATCTCAGAGGAAATCTCCCAGTACGTCCTGGAACTGGGCGAGGACGGCCGCCTGCTCTCGCTGCAGCTGGACGAGCTCACCGTCGGCCGCGGGCCGGGCAGCGACGTCATCATCCGCGACTACTCCGGGCCGGCCGCAACAGCGGAGGACATCGACAAAGCGGTCAAGGCCCTCGTCAGCCTGGGCCCAACCGAGCTGATCGACCTGGGCAAGATCGCCGGAATCGTCGGCTTCGCCGGCGGCGAGGCCAACCTCGACGCCGTCGTGCAGCCGCGCGGCTACCGCCTGCTCTCCGGGCTCAAGGCCGTGCCGAAGGCCGTCGCCGACCGGCTCGTCGACCACTTCGGCGGCCTGCAGTTCCTGATGGCGGCAACAATCGATGACCTCATGACCGTCGACGGGATCGGTGACCAGCGTGCCAGGACCGTCAGGGAGGGCCTGAGCCGGATGGCCGAGGCCAGCCTGCTGGACCGTTTCCTCTAACCCCTCCAAAAACCTGTCGATTGCTCCGTAGGTGCCCTTGCCTCCCTCGCCTGGCAAGCTCGGCCAGGGCACCCTCCTGTCGATTGCTCCGTAGGTGCCCTTTTGGGCGCTCAAAACGGCACCTACGGAGCAATCGACGGGGTTACCGGGCCGGACTTGCGAGGCGAGGGCGCCTACGGAGCAATGGACGGGGGTTACCGGGTCAGCTGAGCTGGAACACGGCCTTGGGGCTGTTCTTGTTCGCCAGCCGGGCGGTGAAGACGTAGTAGGCGCCGCCGGCGCCGGGCGTGGCCTCGACGGGCTCGCAGCCCTGCACCGTGCGGTTGCGCTGCCACGGGAAGTTCGCCGTCTCGCTCTTGCCCGGAGCAATGGTCTTCATCAGGTCCGCGCTCTCCGCCTGGCAGTCCCTGGAGGAGAAGATCCGGTCCGAACCGCTGGTGATCATGTACTCCATCTGCGACGTCCCGATGTTGACCTCGCACGGGACCTTGTTGTTGTTGGTCACCGTGAGACTCAGCAGCGGCTTCTCACCGGCGGCGTAAGCCTGTTTGTCGGTGGCAGCCGTAACGGTGATCAGGTTCTGCTCGCAGCCCTCCCCCGAGGTGGCCGTGGGTGAGGCCGAAGCCTCCCCGGACGCCGTCGGGCCCGCCGACGCAGAGTCAGTAGGGCTGGCCGCCGGCGATGCTCCTGCCCCGGACGGCTGGGCGCCGGCAGGCTGGGCCCCGCCCAAGGCATTCGAGACCGCCACAAAGCCGCCGAAGGCCACGGCGATGACGAGCAGCAGGACCACCCCTGCAAACAGCCGGCGGCGGCGGTAGACGGGGCGCAGCGGGGGCCGTCCGGATTTGCGCCCGGATTGCCCCGGGGCCGAACCTTTCGTCCGCGAACCGCCCGTACGTGAAGTGCCTTGCCTGACCATTCTTCTAGCCTAGAGAACCGCGCGGGCTATGGCGCCCGACCACGCCGCGGGACCGGGCGCCGTCCCGATCCGTTACCCCGATCTATTACGCTGAATGGATCGAAACTCTAACCCCAACGCCCCCCGCCTCCGCCGCGGCACCGCGGGAACCCCTGCCCGCCGGGGCGCCCGCCCGCGCCGACAATCTCCCAGCCCTCCATGCGGCCCTGGATGACTGGTTCGCGTCCAACGCCAGGGACCTGCCGTGGCGGGCCGCGGACTGCACGCCCTGGGGTGTTCTGGTCAGCGAGGTGATGCTCCAGCAGACGCCGGTGGTCCGGGTCCTGCCGGTCTGGGAGGAGTGGCTGCGCCGCTGGCCGGAACCGGCCGGCCTGGCCGGCGAACCCGCCGGGGAGGCCGTCCGGTCCTGGGGCCGGCTGGGGTATCCCCGGCGCGCCCTGCGCCTGCATGCTGCCGCCGTCGCCATCAGGGACAGTCACGGCGGGGCCGTCCCCGGCACCTACACCGAGCTCCTGGATCTGCCCGGCGTGGGCAGCTACACGGCCGCAGCCGTCGCCGCGTTCGCCTACGGACGCCGCGAAACGGTGGTGGACACCAACATCCGCCGGGTCCACGCGCGGCTGGTCACCGGCTCTGCCCTGCCGGCGCAGGCCCTGACCGCCGCCGAAATGCGGCTGGCGGCATCTCTGCTCCCGGAGCGCCCCGGTGCCTCGGTGCGCTGGAACGCCGCCGTCATGGAACTCGGCGCCCTGGTCTGCACGGCGCGGACCCCCAAGTGCGGCCAGTGCCCTGTCCGGGAGTCCTGCGCCTGGCTGGCGGCCGGCGAGCCGGCGCCGACGTACACGCCCAAGGGACAGGCCTGGCACGGCACGGACCGGCAGGTGCGCGGCGCCGTGATGGCCGTCCTGCGGGCTGCCGAGGAGCCCGTGGCGCCGGTCCTGTTCCACCAGGCCCCCGCGGACCTGGGCTTCGAACCGCAGGGCATCGGCATCCCACTCGCGGCCCTGCACCGGCTCAACGCGGCCCCCGAGCAGCTGGAACGGGCTCTGGCAGGGCTGCTCGGCGACGGCCTCGCCGAACTGCACGAGGGCGGCTTCCGGCTCCCGGGCTGAGGATCTACGCTGGAGCATGCGCAAGCTGGCGGCCGCGGCCGCGCTGGTCCTCACCGCAGTCCTGGCTGTCTCATGCCGGCCGGAGGCCGCCTGCCCGGCGATCGCCCAGGCGCCCGTTGTGTCGCTCACGGTGGACCGGGCGTACGCCCCGTCAGTGCGGAGCATCCACTTGGCCGCCTGCCAGGACGGCCGCTGCAAGGAGGCGGACCTCGAACTGGTTCCCGGCAGCACGGCCGTGGACCAAGGCTGCGAGCCGGGACCCTACGGCGGCGACGGCGTCTGCTCGGCCACTTCTTCGCCCGACGGCACCCTGACCGGAATGCTGATGATGGAGACGCTGAGCGCCAGCCGGATCGAGGTGACGGCCACGGGCACGGACACCGCCGGGAACCCGCTGCCGGCCCGGACCGCGGCGTTCACGCCCCGGGCGGCACACCCGTTTGGTGAGCAGTGCGGAACCTTCATCACCGCCAGCGTCGTGCTCGACGCGACCGGCCTCCGCCAGGCACCCTAGCGCTTACGGTTCTCCGAACCCCGAGCCAACCAGGCGTTCCAGGTAGTCGACCGCCTTGGCGGCGTCCGGGCCGCTGGCCTCCACGTGCAGGACGGTTCCCTTGCCGGCGGCCAGCATCATGAGCTCGGTCATGGAGGCACCATCGGCGCCGTTCACGGTCACCTCGGCGTCCATGCCGGACAGGCCGCCGGCGATCTTCGCTGCCGGACGGGCATGCATGCCGGCCTGGTTGACGAGCTCGAAGTCCCCGGTGGCGTCCGGCGGCTGCTGGTGCACATGCCCCGCCTCCGCGGGATGGGCCGGGGGCCGATAGACGGCCTCGGCCGCGTCCTTCACCGCCGCCGCTTCGGCCCCTGCCTGGGCAGCCACCGCGGCCGCGACGAGTCCTTCGACGATGGGCGCGTCAGCAATCAGCACCGAGCCCGGGTCAGCTGCAAACTCCACAGCTGACTCGGCCGTCATCACCGCGGAGCCGAGGTCGGCGAGTACCACCACACCGTCACCGGCAGCCTGCTCCAGGGCCGCCATGACCTTGTCCAGGCTCGTGCCGATCCGGCCGTCGTCGGTGCCGCCGGCCGGGAGGATCAGGACGTCGGGAGCCATCTGTGCGGCGAGTTCGACGGCGCCGTCGGCGATCTTGGAGCTGTGCGAGACGACCACCAGCCGGACTGTCATTCGGCCGCTCCGGCCGCGGCGCGCAGAATCAGCGCGCTGGAGACCGCTCCGGGGTCGCGGTGGCCGATGCTGCGCTCCCCCAGGTAGCTGGCACGGCCCTTGCGGGCGAGCATCGGATCCGTGGATACGGCGCCGGCTTCGGCCGCTTCCGCCGCGGCCAGCAGCACCTTTCGGACGTCGCCGTCGCCGTCGCCAGCCGCTGCGGCGGCCGCCTCGATCGCGGGCGTCCAGGCGTCCACCATGGTCTTGTCGCCGGATTCGGCCTTGCCGCGGGCGACGATCCCGTCGCGGGCGGCCTGCAGCGCGGCAGCGAGGGTGGCGGCGTCGACGTCGGAGCTCTCACCCAGGGCCGTGGCGGCCCGCAGGAACGCCGTGCCGTACAGCGGGCCGGCCGCCCCGCCGACCTTGGACATCAGCGTCATGGCCGTCAGTTTCAGGGCCGCGGCCGGGGTTTCCGGCGGCGCCTCGGCAAGTTTGTCCATCACGGCCTTGAAGCCGCGGTCCATGTTCTCGCCGTGGTCCGAGTCCCCGATGGGCCGGTCCAGCTCGATCAGTTCCACCCGGTGCTCCGCCATGGCCTGCGCCGAAAGCGTCAGCCACCGCACCGCCCAGCCGACGTCCAGGCCCACGGTCAGACGCCCCAGCGAAGGGCCGGAGTGTGCACGGGAGCGTCCCAGAGTGTTGTCATCTCGTCATCGAGGCGCAGGACAGTGATGGAGCAGCCCTGCATTTCGAGGGACGTGATGAAGTTGCCCACCAGGGAGCGGGCCACGGTGACGCCCTGCTCGGCCAGTTTCTGCGCGGCCCTGCGGTAGACGATGTACAGCTCGCTTTGCGGGGTGCCGCCCATGCCGTTGACGAACAGGAGCACCTGGTCCCCGGAAGCAAGGCCGAGGTCGCTGACCACCGGGTCCAGGAGCCGGTCGGTGATGCCGTCGGCGTTTTCCATCGGGATGCGGTGCCGTCCCGGTTCGCCGTGGATGCCGATGCCGATCTCGATCTCGTTTTCCTCGAGTTCGAAACTGGGCACCCCGGCATGCGGAACGGTGCAGGCGGACAACGCCACGCCCATGCTGCGCACGTTCTGGTTGACGCGGTCACCGATGGCGGCGACGGCGTCCAGGTTGTCACCGCGCTCGGCGGCCGCACCGGCGATTTTCTCGACGAGGACGGTGCCTCCGACGCCACGGCGACCTGCCGTGTACAGCGAGTCCTGCACGGCGACGTCGTCGTTGACGAGCACGGTGCGGATCTCGACGCCTTCGGCCTGCGCGAGTTCGGCGGCGGTTTCGAAGTTCAGGACGTCACCGGTGTAGTTCTTCACGATGTGCACGACGCCGGCGCCGGAGCTTACGGCCAGGGTGGCCGGCAGGATCTGGTCCGGAGTGGGAGAGGTGAAAACGGCGCCCGGGACGGCGGCGTCGAGCATGCCCATGCCCACGTACCCGCCGTGCAGCGGCTCGTGTCCGCTGCCGCCGCCGGAGACGAGCCCGACTTTCCCTGCCACGGGCGCGTCCTTGCGCACGATGTATTTCGGGTCCGGAAAGACGGTCACGAGGTCGGCGTGAGCAAGCCCGAACCCTTCCACTGACTCGTCGACCACGGCTTTGGGATCATTGATGAGTTTCTTCATGGCGGTGCTCCCTGGATGGTGTCCTGGCTGCTTGCTTAGACCCTACTACCGGGGCACGGCCGGCGGTAGGCTCCCGGTTCCTCCGGCCCGGGCTCCCTGGCGGGCTGTGAATCCCGGGGCGGCGGGCTTGTGGCCGTGCGGTCCGTACTCCCGCGCTTCAGGCTTGCTGGTCTGCCCACGCCGGGGAATGCGGCCAGGCGTCGACGCCCAGCCATGAGAACGGCGGCGCGGCGAGCCGGCCCTTGCGGGCGCGGGACGTGGCCGGCGGTCCTGACGTCGCAGATACCACCCCGGCAGTTTGCCCCGTCACGGGGGCGCCGGTGCCGGGCGAGGAGTGGTTGGCGGGTTCGGGCGCCAGCGCTTCCAGCGGCTGGTCCGGCGGCCCTGCCGGGGCGCTGGCGATCGACCTGTGGATTGCGGAGAGATCGGGAAAAATCACGGCTTCGTGCAATTTTTTGCCTCCGGAAGTATGGCGGCCCACCCCCTGGGCCGGCATCAGTTTATCCACCAAATTTATTGAAGGGAAGCCCTGCGCGGACGTCGAGTTCCCGGCGGCCGCCGGCGCCGGTCCGGGCGTCGCTTCCGCCGGGGGCGGCGCCGCCTTCGCTGGCCGGGTCGCAGGCGCAACCCGGCGGGGCTACAGCTCCTTGATCATCCGGGTGTTGCCCAGCGTGTTCGGCTTGACCCGCGCCAGGTCCAGGAACTCGGCCACGCCTTCATCGTGCGAGCGCAGGAGCTCGGAATACACCACGGGGTCGACGGCGGTCTGGTCAGCCATGACTTCAAAGCCATGCTTCTTGAAGAACTCCACTTCGAACGTCAGGCAAAAGACCCGGGAGACCCCCAGGGCGCGGGCATCCTCCAGCAGGCGCTCCACCAGCGCGTGGCCCACGCCCTTGCCGCGCCAGGCGTCCGAGGCCGCGAGGGTGCGTACCTCGGCAAGGTCCTCCCACATGACGTGCAGGGCCCCGCAGCCGATCACCTCGCCGTCTTCGGATTCGGCGATGCGGAACTCCTGCAGGCTTTCGTAATAGGCCACGGTTTCCTTGGCCATGAGGATCCGCTGGTCGGCCAGCGGTGCCACGAGGGTCTTGATGGCGCCAACGTCGTCGGTGCGGGCGGGGCGGATGCGGATCGTCTCAGTCGCGGTCTTAGTCACGGTCTCAGTCACAGCCCAATCTTACGGGTGCCCCAGGCCCGGCCGGCTCCCCGCCGGCGCGGGCCCCGGTGCGTCAGAGACCGAGTTCGTCGGGGACGGGAACGTCCTTGTCCAGCAGGTTCCTGGCCAGGAAGTGCTCCACGACGCCGTACCAGACCTTGGCGTGCTGCGGCTGCAGGATCCAGTGGTTCTCGTCCGGGAAGTACAGGAAACGGTGGTCTGTTTCGCCGTTCTCATCCGCCGCCAGCTGGGACTTGGCGAGCAGTTCGTACCAGAGCCGGAGCCCCTCGCCGATCGGCACACGGTAGTCCTTGTCGCCATGGATGACCAGCATGGGAGTGCGGATGTTCTCCACGTGCAGGTGCGGGGAGTTCTCCAGCGCCATCTCTGCCGTCATTTCCTTGAGCCAGTACTGCGCGGCGTCGGTGGTCGGGCCGAACTGGTCCAGGGCCCAGAGGCTGGCGTGCGTGACGATTGCCTTGAAGCGGTCCGTCTGCCCGGCCACCCAGTTGGCCATGTACCCGCCGAACGAGCCGCCCATGGCGGCCGTGCGCGTCTCGTCGATGTCCGGGCGCTGCACGACGGAGTCGGTGATGGCCATCAGGTCGGTGAACGGAGCCTTGCCCCATTCCCCCCAGCCGCGCTGGATGTGGTCCTGGCCGTAGCCGGTGGAGAGGGCAGGGTCCGGGAGCAGCACCGCGTAGCCGCGCGCCACCAGCAGCCACGGGTTCCAGCGCCAGGTCCAGGCGTTCCAGGATCCCAGCGGGCCGCCATGGATCCAGAGCAGCAGCGGGGCCGGGTCCGCGGCGGACGCTCCCTCGGGCAAGGCCAGGTACGCGGGCACACGGGCGCCGTCGGCCGCCGTCGTCTCCACTCGTTCCAGCGTGCCCTTGAAGCGGGGGCGTTCCGCGGGCGCGGGCAGGCGGACGACGTCACCGGAGGCAAGATCGATCCGTACAGGTTCCGCCGGGAATGCGTAGGAGCTGCGCAGGGCGTAGGCGCTGCGTCCGTCCGGTGCGACGACGACGTCGGTGTACGCCGCGGCGTCGGCCGTCAGGCGGAGCACCTGGGCCGCCCCGCCCGGGTCTCCGGCCACACCGATCCGGAATACCGGCGATGCGCCGTCCTCGTCGGCGGTGACCAGCAGAGCCGATCCGTCCGGCAGCCATGCGGCGGGGCGGGCCCAGCGGTCCCAGTCATGGGCGAGCGGCGTCAGGGCACCGCCCCCTGCCGCCGGGCCGGCGACGTCGAGGAGGTGCAGCTTGACCTGCGGGGCCGCCAGTGGCGTGGTGTCGCTTTCGCTGACCACCGCCAGGCTCCGGCCGTTCGGACTGACCGGGCCCGGGAAGTAGCTCAGGCCTTCCGTGTCCAGCAGGACCGTGCGGGTGCCGGTGGCGACGTCGATGGCGACCAGCACGGAACGTGAATCGGCGTTGACGAGGGGCTTGGCGAAGCTGCTGTAAATCGTCGTGCCGTCCGGGCTGAGCACCGATTCGGCGTCCCTGAGCCGCGTGCCGGCGTCGGGCGTCAGGTTGCGCAGCTTCAGCGGCGGCGCGGCGTCGACGGTGACCGGCTTTCCGGCCTCCAACGGGTCTCCGGGTTCCACGGCGAAGAGCCGCGGCTGCGCCGGGCCCAGGTCCGCGTCCCAATAGCGGACAGGGTAGCCGCTGTGCAGGATGGCCGCGACCTTGTTGTCCTTGCGCGCTTTCCGGCGTTCCTCGTCATTGTCCTCGTCCGTGGAGCCGGCCAGGACCGAGGCCGCGACCACCACGGTGTCGGCGTCCTCGGCGGCGTGGACCCCGCCGATTCCGCCGGCCCGGGACAAGGCCACCCGGGCTTCGCCGCCGTCGGACGGCAGAATCCAGAGGGCGTTGACCGGGTCCGCCTCGGGGCTCTCCGGATCGGGACGGGCCGAGGTGAAGTACAGGTCGCCGTTGGCGGCAAACACCGCACCGGCCTCCCCCTTGGCGCTGCGCGTGATCCGGCGGGCCTGTTTGACCCCGCCCGGATCGACCTCCCACAGCGCGGTGCAGTATTCGGTGCCCTTCGCGCCGAGAGTTGCCACGGTGGTCACCAGCCGGGCGCCGTCCGGGCTCAGCGTCAAACCGCTCACTCTGGGGATCGCGAGGTAGTGGTCCAGATCATGGAAGGGGGTCTCGGGTTGTTCGCTCAGGGTCTCTGAGTCCTTAGCAGCCATGCACCGATTCAACACCGTATGTGGCATTGATCACAAAACGTTCACTAAGAGTGAAACGTTGCTTTCAGATGCGGTCCCCGAATCAGCGGGACGGGCCTGGCGCTTCAGCACGGCCAGCGTTCGCCGAAGATGGCCGCTAAGCCAGGTCCCATACGGGCCATCTCCGGCAAATGGTTCACGGCGGCGGGCAACGCAAAGGCCCCGCCGTCCCTTTCGGGGCAGCGGGGCCGTTGCTCTTGGTGCTTAGACGCTCGGCGCGATCTCGGGGATGCGCGGCTTGGCGTTGCCGGCGAAGGTGAACTTCGCGTCGTCGCCTTCGCCTTCCACGTCCACCACCACGATGTCGCCGGAGTGCAGTTCGCCGAAGAGGATCTTTTCGGAGAGCTGGTCCTCGATCTCGCGCTGGATGGTGCGGCGCAGCGGCCGGGCACCCATGGCGGGGTCGTAGCCGCGGGTCGCCAGGAGCACCTTGGCCGCGGACGTGAGCTCGATGCCCATGTCCTTGTCCTTGAGGCGCTTCTCCAGGCGGGCGACGAACATGTCCACGATCTCGGTGATCTCGTCCTGGGTCAGCTGCGGGAAGACCACAACATCGTCAACACGGTTCAGGAACTCGGGGCGGAAGTGCTGCTTGAGCTCCTCAGTGACCCGGGCCCGCATCCGGTTGTAGCCGGTCTGCGTGTCCGTGCCGGACTGGAAGCCGGTGGCAACGCTCTTGGAGAT